>CALRGX010000001.1 GCA_943358385.1 Parcubacteria group bacterium
GCCTTTTTTTGTTCGCTATTGAGGCCGTCAAGGTACTTCACGGAAGGAGTGTAGCACGCATTTTTGCCGATAGTTGACACATTAATTATATGTAGTACAGTCCACCTCGGCTACCCCTGTGGAGGGGTAGAGCAACAAAGGAGACTGCACTATGGCAGACCATAACGTGGGTGCTGTGGACCACGACGACGACGATCAGCGTCGGGCCGCAGTTGTTGGCCGCGATGCGGCAAGGCGCAGTGCCGCGCCGGGGCTCCTGATGCGGACCTTCAAGGCTTCGCCTGGGTTCTTCTACATCTTGCTGCTCTACATCGGCGGCTATGTATACGGACACTACATGAAGACGGACCCGCACGCCATCGCCTTCTCGGTCGGCTCCTACAGCTTCTCGTGGGTTTGGTTCCTCATCACGGCGGCTGCCATGATGGCGATCGCCGAGCAGCTGAGGATATCGCACCCGGGCATCAACAACACTTTCGAGGTCAACGGCATGATTCTCATGGCCGGGGTCCAGGTGATCTTGTTGGTCCTCGGTGCGGCCGACGTCACGATCAAGGGCTACGCGTTGGCCAAGATCTTCTCAAACACCGAGTTCCTCACCCTGACGCTCATCAACTGCGTCCAGGCCGGTGTCGCCAACGTGATCAACGCCCGCACTCTGCAGCGCACCATCGCCTCGGGATCGAACTTCTGATCCATGGGCGATAGTTGCTGAGACGTACTGAGACGGGGGCCAATGGCCCCCGTCTTTCTTTATTAGCGTGCTATGCCCTGCAGCTGCAGGGATGCACACTTAATATAGAATCAGCGGTGGCTGATTCCTTTTCCAAAACAAAAGTCTGGTCCGCCTCCTCGTATAACTACCCCTGTGGGTCAAGGATCGACGAGGCGGGCTTTTTTATGGTACAAAATTTGAATTTTTCAACCCTATATTTTAAGCCATTTTTCAGGCTATACACACGTTCTCATTTGGCGTTGTTTTTCAACGTTTTTCAAGGGTCTATAGCAAAAATATGGCTTAAACAAAGGGTTTTGCATATAAAGATGAAGGCTAAAAAACATTGACCCACACTACCGGCTTTGGTACCCTCTTTGAAGTCGGATGGGTGCTCGTTCATACAAACTCCATCCGGCAACCTCGCAGACAAACCGCCGTTCATCCCGTGCCTCTCGTGACAAAGAGGCGGAAGCACTTCAAAGAAATTGTCTGTAACCGCTTATAGAAAAAAACCAACGTGACTCATTCGCGAAAAGTATCTTTTCCCGAATGACGACATACCGTGCGGCGAAATCCGCAATGCTTTCAACGATTTCCCTGGTCCTTATGACTGGGGCCTTCCTACCTGCTATAGCGCGGGCTAGTGTTTTTGCTGGGCTTTTGTCTACGGTCATTCTCAACCCTGCTCAAGGAGTGGGAGGTGCCAAAAAAGACAATGTGCAGGTCATGAGTCTCCCTACCCCGGTAATGAATATCAATCCGGTTGGGCGTGGCGGTGGGGACATCGAGATTGTTGATGATTCAGCCTTGGTCTCCCAGGACGGGCCTTTAGGGACAGCCATCGAAGTCCAAGAGAGTATCAAAAGTTCACAGATTAGTGTGTACACCGTTCGCCCTGGAGACACCCTTTCAACTATTGCGACCATGTTTGATGTGACGGTAAACACCATCATGTGGGCAAACGACATCAAAAGCACTAAAGGAATCCGCCCTGGAGACTCGCTCGTTATCCTCCCGGTAACGGGCATTCGTTATACCGTCAAAAGCGGTGGTTCTCTGCGCGATATTGTTAAAAAGCACGGTGGCGATCTTGAAGAAGCGGCTCTCTATAATGGTATCGAACCAGACGAGATTTTGGCAGTTGGTACAGTGGTGATTGTTCCTGACGCAGAGCTTATTGTGCCGAAGCCAGAAACAAAGAAGAGTTCTGCAGGGGTAAAGATCGCCGTGCGCACTTCAGGAAAAGTTCCGTCATACAGTGGATACTACCAGCGTCCGACCAGTGGCGCTAAAACACAAGGAATTCACGGATACAACGGTGTAGACATTGGTGCCCCAGTAGGTACCCCTGTGTGGGCATCCGCTGATGGCGAGGTAATCATTGCTCGCTCGGGCGGATACAACGGCGGCTATGGTTCGTATGTGGTTGTCCGTCACAGTAATGGCACACAAACACTCTATGCGCACATGTCGCGTGTAGATGTGTACGCAGGGCAAACAGTTTCCCAAGGTGAAGAAATTGGTGCAGTGGGTAATTCCGGGCGCTCAACCGGTCCACACCTCCACTTTGAAATCCGTGGCGCAGTGAATCCTTTCTAGGAAGGGATTAGCGTATAGGGGTTAGCGTTTAGGATGTACGAAAAGCAAGGCAGTTTCCTAAACCTCTTTTGCATCCTCATCACCAAGTTCGGCAAGAATCTTCAGCGCGGCTTCTTGCATGTTGCGCAGAGTGTCGGCAGCGTCCAGTTCGGCAAGGCCGAACTCAAGAAAGGTAACCATGAGGCGGCCGCGTATTTCTTCGGGCAGTGTGGGAAGTGCATCCAAAAGGGCCTGGCGCCCTGCTGCGTCGTCATTTTTCGCCAGGCAGTCGCGCAGAGTTTGTTCGAGTTTGAGTACAGTATCCATAGTTATGTCAGTTTGGCATGAAGAGCGGCTTTGCGAGGCGCAAAGAAGTTGTCAAAAATTCTGCCCCAAAACCCTTGCCCACCCTTTTTGCGTCGGTTTTCTTCGTTTGCAAACCATGTGTTACGCACCAGGTCAGGATCAGGTGCGGTCGCGAAATCGGTAAAGCTTAAACTCTTAGCAACAGCATCCTTCTCAGTAGCCCAGCGCGCCACCAGCACATCGTCGCTTTCGGCGTGCAGTTCTGGAATACTTCCGATCGGCGCCTGGGCCTCAAACGCTGGGTCTGTCTGCCCTTCCTCAGGAGTTTTCCCCGCTGCAACATTCTGGATTGAAAGGAGGAATTCTGGGCGGTGCTCAAGAGTATTCGAGAGGAATGTTCCCAGCTGGTTGCGTGTTTCATCCATAGATTCTTGCATCTCGTGAATAGCGTTGACCGTTCTATCGATGCTACGGTTTGCGCTCCCGGTCCATGTGCGAATGTAGCCCACCTGCTTTTTGATATATGCACGACGCTTAATCTCTGCTTCTGGATCAGTGGTGTCAAAAAGTGGGGCCAAGGTTGATGCGCTCACATCATATTTGCTGCATACCTTGGCGAGTTTTGCTTCCACTGCTTTATACTCGCGCGATGTTTTCTTAATTTCCAATGTTTTGAGACGCTGTAGCATGGTGACCACCTGCGCTACCGAAGTGCCGTCCTCGCACGCCATGCGCTTAACAGTGAGCCGCAGTAATGCTCCCGCTTCCGCGCGAGGCGCTGAATCCATGGCAGCGATAAACAGCCCTGCTGCCCCAGCAGATCCTGCGGACGTCCCCGCAGACTCCATGGCTGACATAATTTTCCCAACATCTTCGTCGGACAGTTTCGCTGTTACTCCTTCAGCAAGAGACATGCGTTCATTGAATTTTTGCACATATTCGCCCTGTGCGGTGATGTCGTCGGCAGTCGGTGCTACGCTACTATCCAACATGCGGGTCATTGCGGTCGCCCCTACAGACGGGTAGTTGTTTTCTAGAAAGTGACCAAATAAAACACTTTCCTCGGGGTGGCGCAAAATTTCGCCCAGGTCTTTTCGACGTTCTGAAAGCATGCGCGCGTCCGTGGGGTCGAGGCCCAACCCTGCGGCATAGGTACTGCGGCGGTCGACTTCGCGGCGCTTTTTGGCGAACAGTTCCATGCTCATGCGGGCAGTGTATCATGCGGGAGAATAAGAAGCCGCTCGCGGTGCGAGCGGCTTTAAGGCAATTACAAATCTTGAATCCGGTCTCTTTCTGCCTGAAATACGCGGCGGCGAAGCTCGCTTGTTGAATATCCGTGGTCGCGAGTGTTGAAATGAACGGGAATCGACAGATCGTGTCCTGTGTACTGCTTCCCCTTCCAATCAGCACCAATAATGCGCACGTGTATGACTGAAAGATGCATTTGCAGGAGTGCGTAGAGGTCTTTTTCCGTGTGGTACACCACTACTTCATCTACATAGCGAATGCCGCGCATAACAGTGAACCGCTCCTCCAAAGTCATGATGGGCTTATTTTTGGTGGAGCGGTCGAGTGTCGGGTCTGACTGTAGTCCTACAATGAGATGTTCGCACACCTGTTTGCATTCTTCGAACATAAGAAAGTGGCCTGCGTGACATAGATCAAAAGTCCCGCAGGTAAAGCCAGTCTTGTACGGCGCCATAGCAGTCTCCTGTGCATGTCTCTTTGAGGACCATAGCAGAAAGATGGGTGGATGTGAATCGGCTACAGCCTGCGGTATAGCGCCTGGAAAATAACGCGCTGGAACGAGGCGAGCGTGTCGTTTTCGATAATGACGCATTCTTGGGTGTTTAGGTCGATAAAAGCAATGCGTGACCCATACACTAATTGAATAGCGTTTTGTCGGAATTGCTCACGCTCCCCTCCCAAAAACTTTATGAAACGTTCGAGTCTGGGTCGCTTGCGCTTCCCTGATTCTGGGTTGCTGATGACCTGTCGCTCGAGTCGCTTTTGGTCGCGCAAATGGCGGTACTTTTCAGGAAGGTACGCATTCACCTCGTCGAGGTCACATTCTGAGGTGTATCGATAAAAAGTGTCACCTCGCGCAGTGTGCGTCGTCACGTCTTCAAACACGGTGGCAATGCCAGCTGGCCCAGAAAGATGGTGAATGGTGGATGGGGTGGCGTGCGTGTTTTTGTTGTCGCTTACATCCCGGACCATCTCCGCAACTTCGGCGAATGCCTGCACTAATGAGTGAACTCCTTTGCTTCGAATGAGTGCGCGCTTTCCCGCTGCGTTGGTGGTGAAAACTATGCCAAGAGTGGAGAGTGCGCGTACTGAGCGGTATGCGGCAGGTCGGTGCACTTTTGCTTTGCGCACCAGCTCACTCATATGCATCCCCCCGCTTTTTTCGAGTGCAACGAGAATCTGAGCGCTGCCCTTGGGAAGACCAAGGCGCATACACAAGACCCCAAGAGGTAGCTTTTTGGTCATGATTCAATTGTACACTAAATAGTACAAAAATTAACGCATGCGTGCGACGAAAGCGTCCCCGATATAAGATGCCGGCAGTGCTCTTTAACAGAAAGGTGTCCCATGCACAAAGATGATTCGACCTACGCCAGCCCATTTGTGGTGGTATCCACTCCACACATGCACGAAATGGCAGCGCGCTGTTGCGCTCATATCACCGGAAAGCATGGGGTAACGTTCCCCCATCATCGCGTCGAGTACAAAGTGTTTGCAAGTGGGGAGGTGTTGCCGCTCATTCCAGAAACAGTACGTAGGCAGCATGTATTTCTCTTCCACGCGCTTCAGCACCCGACTCCAAATGATGCGCTCATGCGGATGCTCGTTTTGAACGACGCACTAGCACGCGCGTCGGTTCATGGCATCACCTTGGTGACGCCATTCATGTCGTATTTGCGGCAAGACCGTAAACACAAAAAACGCATGCCCATTTCCGGTAGAATGATTGCCGATCTTATTGAGTCAAATCGACAGGCTGAGCGAGTAATCACGGCAGATATGCACGCTGACCAAGCGCAAGGTTTCTTTACGATCCCTGTCGACAACCTGACCTGCTTTGGGTTGCTCGCTGATCATTGCCGGGAAAAACTCGGCGGCGACGTGTCTAATGTGGTGGTTGTGTCGCCAGATTTTGGTGGTGCGGTGCGTGCTCGCTCGCTTGCCAAACGTTTGCGCGTGCCGGTCGCCATTTTCGAGAAGCGGCGGGACGAAGACGGTGTCGCCGAAGTAGATATGCTGATTGGCGAATCAATCGTCGAGAAACGCGTCATCATTTGCGACGACATCATTGACACGGGAGGAACTATGCGTGCCACGGTGAAAGAGTTACTTGCGCGTGGTGCAAAGGAAATAGAAGTGTGGACGACGCACGCGATTCTCAGTGGCAATGCAGCTCAGCTGTTTGCTGATGGAGGATATCGTATCACCTGCACCGACTCAATCCCCCGTAGTCAGTCTTATTGTGAAAAGAACGCTTCGTGGCTGACCGTTGTTTCAATGGACGTGCTTCTCGCTGAAGCAGTGTATGAAGCGTCGCTCGTTGGCGGTAGTGTTAGCAAACTCTTCTAACAGGAGATCAGAATGGACTTGAAGCAATATATCGCTCGTATCGAAAACTTTCCGAAGCTCGGCATCGTGTTTCGCGATATCACCCCGCTCCTAACACACCCAAAAGCATTCACGCATGCGATTGGCGTTATCGTGAGGAAGTGGGCCGGGTCAGCGGATGCGGTTGCAGCACTGGATGCCCGGGGTTTTCTTTTTGGATCCCCCGTTGCACTCGCTCTCAATCTGCCGCTCATCATGATTCGAAAGAAAGGCAAGTTGCCTGGCAAAGTGCTCTCGCATACCTACGCATTGGAATACGGAGAAGACACGATTGAGATGAAACCCGATGTTGTAGCAAAGGGTATGCGCGTACTGATTGTTGATGACCTGCTTGCAACGGGTGGTACTGCCGTGGCTGCGTGCTCGCTTATCCAAAAAGCGGGAGGCATCGTAGCGGGCTGTGCATTTGTTGCTGAGTTAGATCATCTGTATGGTCGCGCAAAACTTTCACCACACCCTGTGCAATCATTGGTTGTATATAGTGGAGAAGAGTGATGCCGATGCAGAAAATTCGTTGCGCGGACATGGTGGTGTGCTTAGGTGAAACGCTCGTCTTGATTGAGCGGCTGTCTCATCCGTTAGGCATCGCACTTCCTGGTGGAAAATGCGAACCCGAGGAAACCCCGACGCAGACCATACGTCGTGAGCTCATCGAAGAGACGGGACTCACGGCACGCATCGAAGGTATGGTTGGTGTCTTTGATGCCGAGGGTCGAGATCCTCGTGGTCCCTACGCGACAGAGGTGTACTACGGGAGTGCACACGGCGTGGTGTCGGCAGAGCCGAATAGGACGCGCGTCGTCTTGATGCCGATCGATAGTGTGAAACACGAACGTTCGCGTTTCGTGCTCGACCACTACAGCATCATCGAAGCATATCTAAAGCTCGTGAAACGCTTGTAATGAGCCAAAAAATAGAACCCCGGCACCTGGTGCCGGGGTTCTCTTATACGATTGCACCTGACGCATGCGTTGATATAGTGCTGCCAGTCTTGTTCGTTATCTTAGGAAGGAAAAGACATGAACACGCTCAAAGCCCTCTCTCCCTTGGATGGACGTTACCGTAAATTTGGATCAGTGCTTGCCACTCATTTCAGCGAGCAGGCACTCATCACCAATAGAATCGTCGTGATGGTTGAATGGTTGCGGTTCCTTGCCGCTGACAGTCGGTTTCCAGTGCGATCAATAACGGGGCGTGAAGATCTTAAGCTCGAGGAAATGATCAGTGGCATACGCAATGACGACGATGCGCGCATCATCAAAGATATAGAGACAAAAGGGTGGGGCGATCATCCTCGCACGAATCACGATGTGAAAGCGTGCGAGTTATACATCCGCCATTGTCTGACTGAGATGGGCGCCACGGACCTGGTTGAGTGGGTGCACTTCGGCAGGACATCAGAAGACGTAAACAATATCGCGTATGCGCTGATGTTGGCGGGTGCGCTGGATGAAGTAATGGTGCCGAGTCTCGAAAAGATTCGTGCTACATTGTCTCGCTTTGCAGAGCAGTACGCACACCTCCCGATGCTTTCACGCACGCATGGACAACCGGCCACACCCACGACGCTGGGTAAAGAGTTTGCAGTGTTTGCGACGAGGCTGGCCAAACAAATTGTTCAACTTGAAAAAGTGAGCATCCTCGTGAAGAGCAATGGTGCTAGTGGAAACTATGCGGCCGAGCACGTTGCATTCCCAGAGGTTGATTGGCAAGAAGTATCACAAGCGTTTTGTGCACGAGTGGGGCTGCAGGCAATGTGGAACGTTGAGGCAAATGTTGTCACCACACAGATTGAGCCGCACGACACCTACGCAGAACTTTTTGCACCACTTATGAGAGCGAACACAATTCTCATCGATATGTGCCAAGACCTTTGGCGCTACATCAGTGATGATTGGATCGTGCAACGCGCTGAAAGAGGGGAAACAGGATCTTCGACCATGCCTCACAAAGTGAACCCTATCAACTTTGAAAACGGAGAAGGCAATCTGGGAGTAGCGAATGCGCTCTTGGAATTCTTCTGCAGGAAGCTCCCTATCTCGCGTTTGCAGCGTGATCTGTCAGACTCGACGGTCGAGAGAAACTTTGGCAGTGCGTTTGGGTACGCGTATGTTGCGTATGAAAACATCTCCACAGGTTTGGGTAAAATTGTGGCAAACGAAGACCTGGTACGCGAGGCTCTGCGCAATCACCCTGAGGTCATCACCGAGGCATATCAAACGATACTGCGTAGTGTTGGCTATCCCGACCCGTATGGTGCACTGAAGCAGATTTCACGCGGTGCGAAGATGATGTTGCCGAACCTGCACGCATTTGTGCTCGCACTTGATCCTGCTTTGGTTGACGATGCCACGAAAGCACGGATGCTCGCGATAACGCCGGAAAACTACATTGGCCTCGCGCCGCATCTCGTGGGATAAGGCACTTGAATTTTTGAACCTCGGCACTCAGTGCCGGGGTTTTCTACACATCAGTCTCGCTGTCGATATTGCAGCGCTTCGAGCATGTGCTCAGGTTCGATAATGTCTGCGTCAACCAGATCTGCAATGGTGCGGGCAAGTTTAATGGTGCGATGATAGCCGCGCGAAGATAAGTGCAACTTACGTGTGGCATCCACCAATACCTGTTCGGCCCTAGATGACAGGTGCGCAAAAGTTTCAATGTCTCGCGCTTTCATAGAAGCATTGGTGGTGGTGTGTTTTACGGATGCAAAACGATTCTGTTGCACTATGCGTGCATTTTGCACACGCGTGCGTGCGGAGGCTGTTTCATGCGAGGTGTGCTTTTTTGTGTGCACTGACAGTGCTTCAGGTGCGATTTCACCGACGTGGACCCACATATCAATACGATCAGCAATGGGTCCAGAAATTTTCTTGCGGTACTTTTCAATCGCCACCGGGAGACAGGTGCAGCGGTTGGAACCTGCAAACCCGCACGGGCACGGGTTAAGTGCGGCGACCAACATAAAGCGTGCAGGAAAAACATGCGAAGCGCGAGCGCGCGACACTGAAACCACCTTGTCTTCGAGTGGCTCACGCAATGCGTTGATGACATCACGATGGAACTCAGGAAATTCATCGAGAAACAGAACACCGCGATGAGCGAGCGTTACTTCCCCTGGGCGTGGGATGGCGCCGCCGCCAATGATGGAAGCGTAAGAAGAAGTGTGGTGCGGTGATCGAAACGGTGCCTCGCGGTGGATAGTGCCGTGAAGTGTTCCCGCCACCGAGTGAATAGTGGTCACTTCCAGCATGTCGTCGTGAGTGAGGGGCGGCAATATCGACGCAAGAGCTCGAGCGAGCATGGTCTTCCCTGTTCCAGGGGGACCATAGAAAGCGATGTTGTGCTCACCTGCTGCAGCAATTTCGAGCGCGCGTTTCGCTCCTTCTTGTCCGCGTATTTCATCCAATAGTGCAAACTGCTCGGTCGGTCTCTCAAGTTTTCGGCGGGTTCTTTCTGGGAGAGTGTGTTCTGTGGCTTTGGTGAGATGAAGGATTACCTCAAGTAGTGTTGTGGCTGGTCGCACTATCAAGCCGTCTACGAGCGCAGCTTCATCCGCATTTCCCTCGGGAACAATCATTTCTCTAAACCCTGCTTTTTTCGCAGCTTGAGCAAGAGACAGTGCGCCGGCAATAGTGCGTAGACTCCCGTCGAGCGCGAGCTCTCCGGCGAATAGAATTCCCTCTGGCTTAAATGCTATTTCCTCAGCGGCAAGAAGGTACGTTAACGCCATGGGTAAGTCGAATGACGCACCTTCTTTTTTTAGAGCGGCCGGGGCAAGCGAAATAACAATTTTCAAGTTGCTGTGTTTTGGTGACTTGAAGCCACTGTTTTTGATAGCGGAAGCCACACGATCGCGCGATTCCTCGACTGCCTTGTCAGGCAGACCGACTACATTAAATTGATGTAGTCCTTTTCCGACGTCAGCTTCGACGTGCACGATGTGTGCAACGGGGAGAGCGGGCTGGGCGCCGAAGACTCGCGCAAAACTCATGGCGTAAGTCTACAAGCATGTCGCCCGCTTCCCCACGTGGAGACATATTCGCAGGGGAAAACAAATCACCTCATCACGTGAGGTGATTTGTTACCCATGTGCCAACCTCACGCGGCGTGCTCGACGCAGGTGCGTGCGGCCGGGTTTGCGGCGAGGCGTTCTTCGGAAATTTCCTCACCACCAACTTCACACATGCCGTAGCTCCCTTCTTCAATTTTCTGGAGCGCGTGGAGAACATTTTTGTAGCGTGCTTCCAACTCTTCGACGATTGCACTGTTGGTGCCGAGCTCTTCCATGGTGTCTGCGGCGACATTCACATCCGCGCCCTCTGAGCTGTTCGCGATAGCGCTCCCCGTCCAATTGCCTGTCTCGGCATTAAAGCGGCCGTGCTCAGCCAGCTCTGCTTCTAAAGTGACTTTTTCAGTCTGAAGTTTTTCTTTCATGAGTGTGGTATTCATGTCGCTATGATACCAACTACCCCTGTTGATGCAAATCTGCTCAGAGGCGACGCTCCGCACGCAAACGGGCGAGGATCTCCACGAATGAATTGGGGCTTTCTGCAAAAATGAGGATGTCGCGAGTGGGAAATGCATACAAAAAGCGGACAGTGCCTCGTGCGTCGCGTAGGATGCGCACGTCGTAGTTTTGTACAATAACATCTTCAAACGCACGAGGAACACTCTTTCCTTCCGGGTTGGTTATCTGTGCGGGGATAGCGGTAAAAATGGGGGCGAGCTCGTCATTGATGCTCTTTTCCCACTCAATCATCCCGGCAAATGCTCGCTCGTACACCAGTACGGGAACCACGAGTATGGGCACGTTTTCATCAAGTGCGTGCACGCCAAAGAAGAACTCATCCGAGAGAGCACGCACAAGGCTTTCAGGTGGTACTGCGCCGATGGAACGCATAAACTCCTCTGTGGTTGCCGGCCGCTGCACTGACTCACCCAGTTCATTAGGTGTTGATATTAAAGGTGCAATGCGTGCGATGGCACCCAGAGTGAGGGCGACCTGTGTCCGTGCAAGAGCAAGCTGCTGGCGCGCTTCGCTGGCCAAACGCCCCTGTAACAAAGGAAATGCAAGCGTTTGCTCAGAGAACATAATAGAAGGGAGCGGTGGCGGTGTGTTGGTCTGCCGCTGCCCTGCGACGAAAAACATGGCAGTCAGGGCAAGTACCCCTAAAAACACAAACGTGAGCGCAAAGATGACAACGCGGGCGATGGGTTTGCGGTCGCTCTTATGTGCAGGAGCCGGAGCGACATTATCGCGCTTCTGGCGCTTTTCCTCTTCCAGGGCCGTTGCTTTGATGAGCGACATTTTGTTGTCGTCTACCAAGCCTTGCAAGTCGTCCTTCAGGGTATGCAGTGCACGCATGTCGAACGGCTTTTCATCTACAGCGTTTAGAAGAGAGACCTCTTCTGCAGAAGGCATAACGTTCACCATCCCTGCTTTTTCTTTTTCACCCAAGGGCGTCGCACGTAGCTTTCGTTCGTGTGGTTCAGCGTCAAGTTTGGCTTTCACTTCTTCATGCTTCGCTGCGTTGTCTTTAGCATCGCGCGGGGCAAATACATTTTCGAATTGTGGCTGTACGGCTGGTTTATCAGGAGCATTTGGGCGAGCGGGGAGCTTAATTTCCTCGAGGATGCGCGCAACATCCTCGTTGAGGTTGCCGCTGTTTTCTGCCAGCTCATCAACGGCTGGTAGGGTGGGAATAGTGGGGAATGTCTGTGAGAACTTAGGTACTGGCGCTGCACTAGACTCGGTCGCCTGGGCTGCTGTTTTCTCGCTTTGGTTGTTCTCCTCGGGCATGGTTCATTGGTGCTGATGGTTTGAGTCCTTTGCGTTCTGCAAAACCTGGATCAGCAGCTTTGATTGAGAGATTGTACCTTCCTTTCTCATCAATCTCCTTTAGTATAACAGGCACCTTCTCTCCGAGTGACACAGCATCAGACACTTTCTCGAATCTGAAGGGTGACATTTCCGAAATATGCACCAACCCTTCGGTGTTTGGTCCTATCTTTACGAACGCACCAAAGTCCATCAGGCGTGTTACCTCGCCTTCGAATCGTTCCCCTACCTCGTACTCGCGAGTCAGGTCGAATATTTCTTGGTGTGCGGCTTCTGCGGTGCCATTTTTGCCAGTGATGTAGATAGTGCCATCATCATCGATAGAGATTTCCTCCACTTTGGTGCGGTCTTTGATGCCGTTAATCATTTTGCCACCAGGGCCGATGACGAGACCGATCTGATCTACCGCCACTTTCATGGTGATAATTTTAGGTGCGCGTGGGTTGATGTCAGCGCGTGGGAGAGCGATAGCACCCTTAATAACTTCGAGGATCTCGAGCCGTGCTTTCTTTGCTTGAGCAAATGCTTCGGTAAGTACTGCAAGAGGAACTCCTTCTACTTTTACGTCCATCTGGACGCCGGTGACACCATCGCGCGTGCCCGCCACCTTAAAGTCCATATCACCATGGTGGTCTTCGGGCCCTTGGATGTCAGTGAACACTTTGTACACGCCTTTCTTCGCATCCGACATCATACCCATTGCAATGCCTGCGACTGGCTTTTTAATCGGCACGCCTGCGTCCATCAATGCCAATGTGCCTGCGCACACGGTACCCATCGAGGTAGAACCGTTACTTGCCAGACACTCAGACACGATACGGATGGTGTACGGGAATTCGCCCTTTGGTGGGATAACAGCACGAAGTGCTTTCTCAGCTAGTGCGCCGTGGCCAATCATGCGGCGGTTGGTACCCCCAACGCGCCCTGTTTCACCTACAGAAAATGGGGGGAAGTTGTAGTGCAGCATGAATCGTTTCTTACCATTTTGCTGCTCAATAGTGTCGATTATTTGGGCCTGATCAGGGCCACCCAAGGTCACAATGCCTAATACGTGTGTTGCACCTCGGTAGAACAATCCCGTGCCATGAAGTATGGGAGAGATTCCTCCGGCTTGTGCAAAGAGCGGGCGGATTTCATCAAATCGACGACCATCCACGCGCTTCCCTTTCTCGATCGCCAACGTGTGCACGTATTCGTCCATGTGGTGCTCAAAGTATCCATCCAGTTTCTTGGAGTCGATATCGGGCACTTGCTCCGCAGCGTGTGCCATCCATTCGCCTTTCAAAATCCCAAAATCTTCTTTCCGTAAGAGATGATTTTTGTCCTCAATACGCTTCATGATTTGTGAAGCGAAGATGGGGGCGAGGCGTGCATCGTCGGTCATTGCCGGGACGAATGAGAATTTTTCTGTACCGCCTTCTGCCACTATTTTTGCCTGCCAGACTTGGATTTTCTCGATCTCTTCTGATGCACGGGCGAGTGCCTTCGCCAGTATGTCTTCACTTACTTCACTTGCACCCACTTCGATCATGTTTATTAAACCATCCTTACCGCACGCGGTAAGGTCGAGCAGTGCTTTCGGAGTACCGTCCTCGTCACGTTCCTTGTACGTAGGATTCACGATGAACTGGTCGTTTCCTTCCACTAAGCCAACTCGAATCGAGGAAACAGGGCCATTAAAAGGAATCTGTGATGTGGAGAGTGCCAACGACGCTGCGGTGACCGCCAAGATGTCGGCGTCGTACTCTTCCAGGGAGAGAACGGTAATAATGACCTGTACATCGCGCTTCAGCCCCTTTGGAAAGAGTGGGCGAATCGTTCTGTCGACAATGCGGCCTGAAAGCACAGCTTCATCCGATGGCTTACCTTCGCGACGCATAAAACGAGAGCCAAGAATGGCACCGGTGGCGTAGAAACGCTCTTCGTATTCGACAGAGAGGGGGAAATAGTCGAGCTGGGACTCCTTTGATCCCATGACGGCTGTTGCTAAAACAGCCGAGTTGCCATAGCGCACCAAAACTGATCCGTGTGCTTGGTCAGCCCAGTTGTTAAATTCTGCCGAGAGTGTCTTCCCTGCTACTTCCAATTCGTACACTTTTTTCTCCAACATAGGTCATCTGTAAAATAATGTGGCTCTCAGATTTCAGTATTCGTACCCACCAAGGGTGCAAATGCTGCGTATCCAAGAGTCACGCGAGTAATGAAGCTACTGTAGCAGAAAAAAAGAGGCGGTGGTATGGTGCCCAAAGCTGCAGTAGAAAAGGCGAGGTTCTCTTATGTGGAAGCATACGCTCTATGTCGCTGCCGGACTCTTAGGTATCCCCGTACTGGCAGTCGGGATAGTTTCTTTGGTCCCGGCCCCAGGAAAAGCCCAAGCAAATAGACCTGAGATGATGACGTTTGTCGGGAAGATCCCGATCGATGGCACGTACGAGCACCTTCATCACTACCAGAGCAAGAATGGCACCAACTGTTTCGTTTTGGTGACAGAACGAGGTGCCAAAACGGCGCAGCACATCTCCTGTGTGCGCAACTGAGCACCTGTTTGCCGCCGCCTCTTCGAGGCGGCGGCTCTGTGTATACTGAGCCTATGAAACAGTTATTTTTTGTGCACGGCGGTGATTCACTCAAGGCTGGAGAAGATTTTTTCACCCATTGGGAATCGGATGCATTGTGGCGAGTTATGGATCCATTTGTGAAGGGGCTGCCACATAAGAAATGGAAAGAAGACCTGTTTGAAAAACTGGGAGTTGATTGGGTATGCGCGGCACCCCGCTTCCCCAACGACATGGATGCGCACTACGTGCAGTGGAAATGGTGGTTTGAAAAACACACTCCGTTTATGAAAGACGGAGTGGTACTCGTCGGGCACTCGCTCGGCGGCAACTTTCTGGGCAAGTATCTTGCCGAAAACGAGCTTCCTATTCGTGTAGGGCAGCTTCACTTGGTGGCACCAGCGTGGGGTGAAGGTGATTTCATCATGCCTGTGAGTCTGGCGTTAATTGAAAGACAAGTGTCTCGTACACACATCTACCACTCTAGTGATGATGTGGTGGTGCCAATTGCACACGGTGAGCGTTTTGCTGCCGCGCTCCCATCCGCAGAATTTGTGCGCTTTTTGGATAGAAATCACTTCTTTGCACAAGTAGAGTTCCCGGAATTACTTGAAAGACTACAGCGCTAATCAGAAAAAAAACCGCACTACAGTGCGGTTTTTTTGCTACCAGCCAGTTGATGAGTCTTCTGTTGGCTCGACGAATGAATCTTCGGCAGGTATTTCTTCCTTTGGTTCGCGTCCTTTGCGTGAGAAGCGGGGGGCGCGATAATTAATGAGATAGCGACGTGGATCCTTATCCATATCGATAAAGTCGTTTGCAGCCTCCTTTAGTTTTGAAGAAGATGATCGGCCAAATGAAATGACCTCAACCTGGCACCCCTCGTTGATTTTAAGGTACTCAACTAATGGTACAAAGTCTCCATCTCCGGTTGCCAAGATGATGGCGTCAAGCTTTGGTGCAGCAGAAACTGCATCGATAGCCAAGCCAACGTCCCAGTCTGCTTTTTTGGCACCTCCAAAGAATATCTGGAGTGGTTTCGTGCGAATTTCAATACCCACTTTTTGGAGAGCTTCAAAAAAAGGCTTTTCATCGCCAGATTCGGTGTCTACTACGTAGGCTCGCGCACGGATGAGCTGGCGCCCTGCTACTGCATCCTTCAAAACGCTATCAAAATTTACCTTAGCGTGGTAGAGGTTGCGCGCACTGTGATAAAGGTTTTGCGTATCAATGAATACGGCCACACGCTGGCCGGGGTGTTTTATAACGTTCATAACGTAATGTAGTAAGAGACCGCAGCCTCCTATCAAGTATAGGTAATCTAATTAAAAAAAGAGAAAAGTGGAGAATTTGGCCAAGAACGGTAGCTGCGGCTGCCGTCTATTTCTTGAGTCCAAGCTTCTTGACGAGCGCGTTGTATGAACGCTTGTCGTTCTTTTCGAGGTACTTCAAATGCCGACGGCGGTCAGCAACGAGCCCCAAAAGACCGCGACGTGAGTGCTTATCTTTGTGGTTTTTCTTCAAATGGTCAGAAAGCTCATCAATACGGCGAGAAAGGACGGCAACCTGAACTTCAGGCGAGCCAGTATCCTCGTCGTGGCGACGGGTTTTCTTCATTTCGTTGACTTTCTTCTGCTTCGTCAGCATGATGCAAGTATAGCACAGCTGTTTGTGATTTGCAAGTCCGCACACCTTAGGCCGCGGTGCGGCTAAGGTGTGCGGGCAAGCCCCGCCCCATGGGGCCGAAGGACCGTAAAATCCTTACTCTCTATGATTTTAGGTGTAAGTGCCACCTATCTCAACCATGCTGCAAGCTCGTTCTGTTCAGTATATAAAATCTGCGGCAGACATTAGCCGCTTTGCTTTCGACTCAGGAAAAATATTGTGCGACGCCCCATGCTATGCTTTTTGTATGGCGAGTAAATCCCCTATTGAAGAATATAAGCAGCAGTTTTTGGAATATGTGGAAATTGAGCGGGGCAGATCGGTAAAAACCGTTGAAAACTATGACCATTACCTCACTCGATTCTTTGAACAGGCAAAAGTAAGGCGCCCCGAAGACATTTCACATAGTACCGTACGAAAATTTCGTATTTGGTTGAATCGCCAAGACGGTACTACGGGAAGCCTAAAAAAACGCACTCAAAACTACTACCTAATCGCACTGCGCGCTTTTTTAAAGTATCTGCGCAAACACAACATTAAGACGCTCCAGCCCGAGACGATTGAGTTGGCAAAACTTCCTGACAGAGAGATCGACATGATAAGCGAATCTGACCTCATGCGCCTATTAAAAGCTCCTGAAGGTAGTTCCCTTTCCGTATTGCGCGACCGAGCCATCCTTGAAACGCTCTTTTCTACAGGTTTGCGTGTCTCTGAGCTCACTTCTCTTAATCAAGACATTGATTTGTCGCGCGACGAAATAACAGTACGAGGAAAGGGTGAAAAACTGCGCGTGGTATTTTTCTCTCCCACGGCAAAGGCTGCTATAGCGCACTACCTTAAGCAAAGGGATGATTTCGACGAGGCGCTCTTTGTGCAATACGGGAAAAACCTGAAGCAAGCAAAAGAGCGGCGCCTCACTCCGCGCTCGGTAGAGCGAATGGTGAAGAAGTACGCCATAAAAGCAGGTATAACCAAGAAGGTGACACCCCATATCGTGCGGCACAGTTTTGCAACAGATTTGTTGCAAAACGGTGCGGATATACGTAGTGTCCAGGTACTCTTGGGGCACGCCAGTATCAACACCACCCAGATTTACACGCACGTCACTGACAAGCACCTCCGTGAGATTCATAGCAAATTCCACGGCAAACGCCGCTCGTAGTGTGTGCATAGCAGTGTTTTGCGTTTCTGCGTGTATAGCCTAGGATGTTGCTATGCACCCCACCTCTCCTGAAGACATTAAATCTACGATGGTATTGTTTGCGCTGAAACACCCTTTAGGTGTAATTGCAACGAGTTCTTCCTCAAATTACCCGTCCGCATCGTGGGTATACGTATTCCCGCATGATGATTTCACTTTCTATGTGGGAGCACGAACGACCACCCAGAAGTTTCACGATATTGAGGAAAATTCCGCTGTTTCTATAGCATTGGCAGATGCGGGTACCCTAGAAACGTTGCAGATACGGGGAGAGGCAGAGGCAATAGCAGACCCTGTACAGGTGCGCCAGCTGCTAGAAACTCTGCGTGAAACTTTCTCCAAAGAGCGCAAGGGATGGATGGCGCCAGCAGATCGAGACACGCACGGATTGTATAACATCGACGTATCACGTTGGGTGCCCCCTGTGTCACAGATGCGCGAAGGGGCCTATATATTTTACAAAATTACACCTGCTTGGGCGCGCTACCGCCGCTATGATGCAGACTGGAAGGAAGGACGAGACTACACAGAGTACGAGATAAAAACGTAGCCAGGGTTGTTGTGGGGGGCATGGTCACGGTGTAAGTGCGCGAGTATTCTGCGCAACGATTGTGCTAGCATGCGCTGTATGAGAATTGTTTCATGGAACGTGAATGGTATACGAAGTGTACACAATAAGGGGCTGTTTCTCCCGATGATTGAAACACTGAAACCTGATATTTTATGCCTGCAGGAGACCAAGGCAGAACAAGGTCAGGCAGTCATTGATTTGCCGGACTACGAGGAATACTGGCACTCTGCCCAAAAAAAAGGCTATAGTGGCACTGCTATATTTACTAAAATTAAGCCATTGAAAGTTTTGGTGGGCTTCGATCCTGCTGTTGCCAAAAAGTACAATTTGGTCGACAGTTATGGCGATCTGACACATGAAGGGCGCGTAATAACCCTTGAGTTTAAAGACTTTTTTGTCGTCAACTGTTACACACCGAACTCCAAAGGTGACCTCTCTCGTCTCCCGATGCGGCACAAACAGTGGGACCCTGCATTTCTCGAGCATTGCAAATCACTCGCAGAGAGCAAGGAAGTTTTCTTTTGCGGCGATTTAAACGTCGCGCACACGCCTGACGACGTTGCAAATGCCAAAGCGAATGAGGGTGAGCACGGTTTCACTGTGGAGGAACGTGAAGGCGTGGACCATATGATTGAAGCGGGTTTTGTAGATACTTTCAGAATTTTTGAAAAGGATAAAGGGCACTATACCTGGTGGACCCCATGGAGAAATGCTCGTGAGCGAAACGTGGGGTGGCGCATCGACTATATATTTGTGAGCAAAAAAATAGCGAAGAAGGTTTCCCATGCAACAATCCACCCACGTGTACTCGGATCAGATCACTGTCCTGTCTCAGTGGATATTGCATAAAGGACATTTCCAAGTCTGTGTTCAGGCGAGAGGTGTGGAGTTGTCCACAGGTGGCGTGAATATGTCCTTTACATCTTTCTATAAAGGACAGATACTACATGAAGAAATTGTTCATTACACATAAGCGTCTTCTATGTGCCGAGGATCACATAGACACAAATAATAAACAAATTACCTCCAACAAAAAACGTAATAGTAGGAGCGAAAACATAAGAAGCCGAGACTTCTAAAAAGTAACTCTGATTGGAATAAAAGGTACATTAATAAAATTGTGAAAAAGATGCGTCTAAAAGGTCGCTTCGTGGGGATATACAAAACCGCGAAGCGGCTTTTGTTTTTGTATTTTTGTGTTATGGTGACATTTAGCGTAAAGCTTGCCCGCAACAGGAGGTGGCATGACCGTTCGATACTACGCCAGCTTCTGGCGGACAATCCGGTATGCTCATGTATGCATACCGACCGTTCGAAAAGAGAATTTTACGACACTGGGGACCCCTGAAATACTCCTGGTGCTCGATAAAGCAGACAAGGCGCCCCGCGAGCCGTGGTGGCGAATTCCTGGGGGTAGTATTGAAGATGGTGAAACCCCTGCAGCTGCTATGCACCGTGAGTTTCATGAAGAAACCAGCTGTCAGGTGCCCAAAACTGAAACCGTGTTGCAAAACAACGGTGGTCAGTTGGCTAACAAGACGAGGGCACTTCTTGTGGTTGGTATTAGCCCGCAGAAGATACTGCTTCCTGAGAACTTTAAGACGTCTGAGGTCTTTGCTGTGCGATACTTCCCCATCGATGCTCTTCCTTTCACTGGGAAAGAGCTTGGATCCGAGAGTTGCCGCCTGGACCGCTTTACGTATGAACTGTTTGTGGCTTGCATACGAAGAAATTGGCGCCTATTGGAGCACCAAGGTATCGTCTCGTCGTTCAATTCGGTTCTATAAACCCCGCACGAGCTGCGGGGTTTCACTATACAACCTTGTATTTTTTTCTCAGCAAGGCAATCTCTTTTTCGTCTTCCTCAGATCGTCTATCCTTCCCCGCCTCCCCTACAATCCGCAGCTCCTCTTCTGGAAGGGCGAGTAGTGCAAGGGTGCGTTCTTCCAGGTATTGTTCGGTGTTTTTTATGGGATCATCGAGCACTTCTTCAAGGAGCGCATGTAGCACCCAACCCAGGCGTTTACTTGGTTTCTCGCTACTTATTGCCATAATGCGGGCGCCGTCTATTTTCAACATAGCGACCGAAATAGGATCTCGGAGCGCTTCTTCCACCATAGAAATGTATTTTCGCAGTCGAAAAGGTTGCTCTTTGGGCCGTCCGGTGCCAATACGGTCACAAATGCGCAGATTAAGAAGGTCCCAGATCCTCTTCTCCCCCACGTTTGCGATGGTACGGCGGACGGCTGATAGGCTTATTTCATCCGGGTCTGAAAAGAACATGTGCCAGCGTATCAGGGAAACTACTTCCTCTGAAATTTCCTTCGAAAAATGCAGGTTCTGCAGTATTTTTCTGGCCATTTTGGCCCCAACCACTTCGTGGCCATGGAAAGACCAGTCGTTCTTTTTAGCGTCGTGGGCGCGTGTGCGTGGCTTGCCAATGTCATGGAGAAGTGCCGCAAGACGCACCGGAAGGGGCCATTTCTTGTCAGCCGCATGCTGCAGACTACGGAGAAGGTGCTCGAATACGTCAAAAGCATGTGCTTGATTCTGCGAGCAACCTATGCCTTCTTCGAGTTCGGGAATAATGTGGCTCAGAAGGCCGACTTTTTGGGCAATGTAGAGTGCCTGCATAGGGGCGTCAGTGTTCAAAATTTTAACCAACTCATCACGGATACGCTCTTTTGATATCTTCCCCAACTGTGGTGCATTTTCAGCGATGCCTGCGAGTGTGCTGGGTTCAATAGTAAAACCAAGCTCCGCGGAGAGACGGATGGCGCGCATCATGCGGAGTGCATCTTCAGCAAAACGGGTACGAGCCTCCCCCACTGTGCGAAGCGTTTTGCGTCCAATGTCTTCAATTCCTTCATGCAGGTCGACGATTTCTTCCTTGAGTGGCTCGTACGCAATTGCATTAACCGTGAAATCACGTCTGCGGAGGTCCTCTACGATGGTGTCAGCAAATCGAATGTCGTCCGGGCGGCGTGCGTCACTGTACTTCCCCTCCTCGCGATATGGTGTTATTTCGATGATGCTTAGTCTGGGGTCGGTGCTCTCTGTTTTGACCCCCACTGTGCCAAATGTATTTTCATAGAATGAGTCCGGAAAGACTTCCTGTATCTGTTCAGGGTTGGCATTTGTGGTGATATCCCAATCTTTGGGCTCTTTTCCTATGAGTAGGTCTCGCACACAACCACCAATCAGATATCCCTCATAGCCGGCGGCAGCAAGCTTCTCCGAAACGATGCGGACTTCGGTCGGGACGTCGAGCTTTCGCATGGGAGCATTGTAGTACTTTTGTTGTATTTGGGCGACTTCAAGCGTATCATTGTGGCCAGCGAGGATCGAAGTGAAAATTGTGATGCAACTTTCACTTCGTCCGAGCGAAGACGCAAAGAGGTCTGGACAAACGCCTTATTGTGCCGCGCTCCCGTGGTGAAACGGATATCACGACTGACTTCGGATCAGTTGTTCCAGGTTCGAGTCCTGGCGGGAGCACAAAACGAAGAAGCTGGATGCATAAGCATTCAGCAATTTTCGTTTTGTAGCCACGACCAGGACTCGAAAGGCGGAGCTCGAATGAATACCGAGTGATATGCGGTAGAAAACGAGCGAGCCAGGGCAGGAGCCACTTTCTCGAGCGCGGAGCTTCCGAGAGATTAGTGAGTTGCGCCGAGTCCTGGCGGGAGCACAAGACGAGAAAAGTGTGGCTATTTTGTATAAGGCCAAATACGACGCCCCACTGAAGGGAGATCGTCCCAGAATCGCTGGCTTTTGTCTCGGCCTGAGGCCTAACAAAAGACCTTGCGTTCTTGGACGGCGCCTCGGATGTTTTGCTCATGGTGCTCGCAAAACATATCCTGCGACGCTTCGATTCTCCACGGAAAGTGCGTAGGCACTTTCCTCTGCGCCGACTGCTACAAAACTAAAGCTGCCTTGTAGGCAGCTTTAGTTTTGGCAGTGCGGGCAGGGAGAATCGAACTCCCGACTCATCCTTGGCAAGGACGTGTTATACCACTTAACCATGCCCGCAGCCCCCGCATATTCTCACACTATGCGGAGCTGTTCAACTCCATACCGGTGTATTCTCACACAAAGAACGGTGTTTGGCCCATCCCTACCTCGAGATTTCTTCCCGAGTGTCTTTGAAGAACGTAGGCGCAAATAGCGTTGCTAAGGTAATCAGTGTCACCATGATGGGAAACCACTGGTTACTTCGGCATGAATCAAACGCAAACCAGAGGCCCAATAGGAGCGCGAATGGGACAAAAAGGGCAAGGGTGAAACGCCACCCGTTGCCCTGCAGAAGCGCAACTAAGAGGTTGATGACAAGGAGTGAGGCGACAATCTGAGCTATAAGTAGCACGGTCCACCACGACGTTGCCCAGCCACACTTCCCTACTTTCCCAGGCACTAAGGCGCCTGCCGCGTCTACGGGTACACCGCACTCTTTCGTAGGAGAAGTCACGACTGCCCTGCCGTCGCTTATACCTATAACGCGGTATGCGTACTGTGTTCCCGCGGTTACGCGTGTATCAACAAAGGTGAAGACTTTGCCGGAGACACTACCCAAACGTGTGAACGATGCGCCAGTGGCTGCCCGCTCGATGGCGAATTCGCTCGATACTTTTGTCGGGGCGCTCCAGGAAAGTTCTACTTCTGCAGGAGCGCAAGACACTTCGAGGTCTATAGAAGCGCTGCCCGTTGTGCTCGGCATCATTGCGTTTGGTTGCGATGTGTTGCCGCCAGTCGTTGAGGGCGAGACTTGCGCTCCCGGCTTAGTTGATGGGCCAGTATATTCCACTGGCACAATCGCCGGTGTAACTGCACCCTGAGAGGCAGCGGGCAAGGTCACCAAGAAAGTTTGTGAGCTCAAGCAGCCCGTTCGGGAGAGTACTTGAACGTGGATCGGCACACTTCCTGAAAGTGCATACCATCCTGGTACGTCAACGTGGACCTTTTGCGTAGATGTACCAGAAATCCAAACTGATGTGTAATTAGGAGTCAGCTCGATGTTTCCAACCGTAGTCTTAAGTATTGTTCCTGGAAGCCCACTGTGGAAGTAGTCGAACGAGTGAAGTTGCCCCTCATACACATAAGGGACAAACCCAACAATCTCAGAAGGAATACATTGCGCAGAGACCGGTGTCTGTGCGTGCGCCTGATCCACTGGTGAGAAGACCAGAAACATGAGAAAGGCGATACCGAGCAAAGCCTTGAACGTGCTTTTTGCAGAGTGCATAAATCGAGTGTACTGAATTAGTAAATTGAAGCGTGACGTCACCTCCCCCCTTTCGGGCAGGTGCTAGGGCCTTTTTAAGAGTCATGAACTGGGAAAGGCGCTATCTTTTGAGCAAAGGGGCTGGGTCAACAAGAATGTTGCTGTGGCTGTTCTATCACGGCGACCTACTTGCAGTCAAATCATTTTCTTGGCTTAAAATATAGCGATAATAGGGTTACGTCCTTGTGAACCGGAGACCTATAAAATAAGAGACGTGTGGATAAACCCTGTGGACATGTGGATTAATCGGACAAATCTTGTCCCTTTTGGGTACAGACGGAGATACAGACCAATATGTTTCTTAGAAACGTTTCACGTGAAAGCTTGGCTCGATTTTCCATTGTTTTCACATGAAACGAAACAAGGTGGCGGTCGAGTATAATAGAAACAAATCTATGTCTAAGAGAGAAACCAAGCATATTGGCGATCTGGGCGAATCAATTGCTTGCAAATTTTTATTGCAGAAGGGTTACAAAATAGTAGAGCGCAATTTCCGTATTAAAGCGGGGGAGATTGATATTATTGCCAAGAAGGGCCCAAGGATTCATTTTGTTGAGGTTAAAGCAGTTTCACGTGAAAGTGCCCATTCGGCAGCAAAGACGCACGACCATAGACCAGAAGAGCTGGTTCATTCAAAAAAGGTACGCAAAATAAGAGCAGTAGCTGAATTCTATCTAGTTTCACGTGAAATCAGTTTATCCGCACAGATCGATGTAGTTGCTGTCGAGATCGAAAAAAGCGCGCAGAGAGCCTCCTGCAGGCTTATAGAGCACGCTGAGTGGTTATAAAGGACACTAGTTCTTCGAATGTCCTTTAGACAAAATACCCACACATGGTATATTTCCACAGCCGGTGCGCAGGTAATCGGGGCGTAGTATACCGGTAGTACGTCTGGTTTGGGACCAGATAGACCGAGTTCGATTCTCGGCGCCCCGACACGAAATAGAGCGATTGAAAATAAGTCAGTGCTGCCGAGCGTACTGTCTAGCATGCTGGGTTCCCGGGGTTTGCTACGAGAACGTCGCTAGTAACAGGTAAAAGGACCATCCTGAATGCAAGATTTTGTGAGGCTTAAGGCCGAACTCAAAACCTGGAATTCTGGCAATTCTCTGCAGCCAGACAAAATTCAGGTACGTCTTATCCAATTGCTTTACCAAATCTCGGCCTAATATAGAGATGCGTATGTCTACACACGACAGCAATCCTAAGAAACTTGTTTGGCACGACTTGCTCCAGGCAGCTCGCGTGTTGTTTTTGTTTATTGCTGAGAGTCGAGCTCAGGCTTGGGCGCTTCTTTTGCTAGGCATGCTCTCTGCGGTCCTTGGCGCAGTAGTGCCCTATGCAGTAGGTAGTTTTGTGGACGGGCTTATATCACTTTCCACAGCTACTCCAGTATCTTGGCATTTTCCACTCGCGCTTTGGTTCAGCGTCACATCGTTTTCAGCACTGGTTGATTGGATTTTGGGCCTTCGTGCGACCAAATTAGGAAACCACATCTATTCGACTTCTGCTCATCGTTGGTATGGCTACCTACTCGGGCTACCGATTAGTTTTCATAAAGAGCAAAAGGGAGGGGAGACCTTAAACAAGATAAGCCGCTCTAGCGGCTACGCATCGCAGTTGGTCGACAACATCCTCTTGAATACCGGGCCGCAGATTCTCAGTATGTTTATTGGCATCGGTTTTGCGCTGTATCTGCAGCCTGTTTTAGCGGCGATTATTACTTTCGGGATGATGGTGTATGCAACCGTTTCAATACGAGCCGCACTGCCTTTGGCGCAACTACAGTTGGCGAATAACAAAGCATGGCATGAGGCTTACGGTGACACGTATGATCTGTTGGGGAGTATCCATGCGGTCAAACAGTCGACCGCTGAAAAATTTGCGGACAAAAAGATATACGACGGCTTTGTGCTCAAGGCGGGTGTTGCCTCGAATGCTTCTGAAATGATATGGGTAAAGATTCGTTTTTTCCAACGACTTTCCGTCGTTTTTACACAACTCGCTGTATTTATTGGGTCGGTCTGGTTTGTGATGCAGGGGGAACTTTCGGTAGGCGCCTTGGTTGCCCTGAATGGATATAGCGCCATGGTGTTTGGACCATTGGCCAGCCTTGCCATGAATTGGAACACTATTCAGAACGGTTTAACGAGTATCTACGAAGTACAGGGAATCATGAGTCGCGCGCAAGAGGCGTACGACCGACCTGGAGCAGTTACGGTACAGAATGGCGCCGTTTCCTTTGAGCGTGTCTCCTTTGCCTACCCAGATGCACCTGATCGACAGATTCTCAAAGATGTATCTTTTACCATCACGGATGGGGAAACAGTGGCGTTTGTAGGAGAGTCTGGGGTGGGGAAGAGCACCGTCATTGAACTTATTGGTGGTTACTACTACCCAACCAGTGGGAAAGTGCTGGTGGGCGATGTGCCTACGGATGCAGTTTCTTTGAGCAACTTGCGCGATCTGATAGCGGTAGTCCCTCAGGAGCCGGTCTTGTTGAACGACACGGTGCTGAGTAATATCCGCTTTGGCAGGCAATCGGCGAGCGATGAGGAGGTGATCGACGCTGCAAAACAAGCGTATGCTCACGATTTTATCGACTCATTTCCTGAAAAGTATCAGCAGCTGGTTGGAGAGCGAGGCGTCAAATTGTCTGTAGGACAAAAGCAGCGCATTGCGATAGCGCGTGCGGTGCTGCGGAATCCTCGAATTTTGATTCTCGATGAGCCCACTTCGGCGCTGGATGCTAAAACCGAGTCTCAAATAACCACATCCCTCGAGCACCTTATGAAAGGGAGAACGACTATCATTATCGCGCACCGACTCTCCACTGTGCGAAAAGCTTCAAACATAATCGTTTTTGATGGCGGTGCAGTGGTTGAACAGGGGGGCGCACCAACAGCTCATGGCGAAAGAAGACGGAGTCTATAAAAAGCTGTATGAGTATCAGATAGGGCATCATAGCTAAGGCGTTGTGCTATTCTCTCTGCATGTCACTGCGATACCGATTCAAATCTAAAGAAGATGCCACGTTCAGGGAAGTGGAGGATTTTTGTGCTGGCGTTTGGATCGAGGTGGTCGCACCTACCGAAGAGGATGTGCAACTCTTGGTTGCGAAGCATGGTTTGGAAGAAGGGCACTTGCGCGATGCTCAAGACTTTTTCGAGGCTCCGCGACTCGAACTTGAGGAAGGTACCTCATATTTCTTCACACGTTTTCCTGCCCAAATCGAAGGAGAGACTACCACTGCGCCGATTTTGATTGCTATCGGAGACGACTTCGTACTGACGGTCATGCACGAACGTTCTGAGTGGGTTGATAAAATGACACAACGCGTTGATGTGTATACCACGCAAAAAGCTAAATTCTTCCTGCACATCATTGCTGCTATTGAAAGGGAATACACCCGTGTATTTACAGGAGTGAGAAGGGAAGTGCGTCGGGCAAGACTTACTGTGCGCGATGTATCCGAATCCGCTATCGAACAATCAGTCCAAATGGAGTATGCGCTGAACGAGTTCGTGAGTGCTTTGGTGCCTACAAACAGTGCGCTCCAGGCCATGACCTCGGGGAAGCATCTACAATTTTTCGAGGAAGATCTTGAGATGGTGGAAGATGTACAACTGGCAAATGCGCAGTTGATTGAAAGTGCAAAAAACAGCTTAAAAACAATTCAGAACATTCGCACGGCGCATGCTGCTTTGGTCTCTAATCGACTTAATAAAGTCGTCCGCACGCTCACTGCGCTCACCATCCTACTTACCATCCCAACGATTATTGGCGCTTTCTACGGCATGAATATACCGCTCCCTCTTCAGACAAGCGTGTATGCGTTTCCTTTGGTGGTAGTCGCGACTCTCTGTGTGATGGGTGCCGTCGCACATCTGTTTGTGAGAAACCGGTGGCTCTAGCTGCACTAAAGACCTTGGAGGACTGCGGTAGTCAAGAGTGCTGCCAACATACGCCCTTTTGCTTCTCGATAGAGCGCAGAGCCAGTCCGAGGATCTGAGGTGAGGTGATATGACAAATTTGAGCCGGTTTCTTGAATGAGGATCCGATCAATATGCGCCAATGTAAGGGCGCGCAAATCACGTTCGGCCGTTGTTTTGGCGTCACTCGAGGTGACAATGAGGCCAACCAACTTACCCCACGCATTTACTAATGCTCCGCCCGAGGAACCTTGTTGTGCGACTATGACACCACCCAATGACAGCAAATCAATGGTCTGGTCAGAGAACGTGTACAGCCGCTTGATGGTGGCGATGGTCGATATGAGAGAAAGGTCGTTGTATATGGTGATCGCACCGGCAAAGCCAGCTGGGTAACTTGCGGCCAGTGCTTTTTCTTCCGTGAGGATGACTCCATCGCGCGTGTCCGGTTCAATGTATGGCAATGGCAGAGAGAGGGGTGTGTCAATGGGTTCAAGTGCAATGAGCGCGAAATCGTACTCGCCGGTGCCTGTGGGGCGTGCAATGCGGATATCTTTTGCATGTTGTGCGAGCCATGTTTCGGAAATGTACAACAGGCGGGGTTTCCATTGAGTTTTTGCAGGGGATCCTGTGCGCACGAAACACTCCATAGCAATGGGCGACGAATCCTGGAGGAGTATGTATTGTCCTATGTGCGCATTGGTGAGCACGATGCCCTTGCCATCAATTATGACGCCGCTGCCGCTCACAGGGTTGAGGTCATTTCCAGTGGCTGTGCAGAGTATGTTGACTAAGGCACTTCGGGCTTGAGTATTTACCGTCTCGAAAGAAAAGGGTGGAGTGGCATACATCGCCTCCTCTACTAGAACGGTCGTACTTTCTTCGGTGTTTTGAGGTGGTGCAGTTGCACGCAATTTTTCCGTGGGTGGTGTGGGTATGACCGTTGCAGCTGTCGCTGCGGCGGTATGCGTTTGCACCGCTTGGCGAGGGACGTAGTGAGTGTATGAACCCGTGCCCCATGGGTGGATGAGCGCTCCCATAAGTAGGGCTACAATAAAAGTAAGGAGGACACGTGCGTGCATGCTCGTATTATTGGCACAGACCGAAGACGAACGCAAAGAAGAGATGCTGATTCTCCTTGTGGAGATGAAAGACTTGACCATTTCAGAATGATTCATACAATACGACTGCCTGCATGCAGGTTTAGCAAATAATTCTTTGTGCTATGGCGGATGACGACCGAGACCTACCAGAAAAAGAGGAAGAGATTGAGATACCAGAGATTGCTGCTGCTCTCCTTGGTGAAGAGGAAGTTCCCCTTGCTGACGAGGATGATCCTCTGATGGGCGATTTTGATGAGGAAGAAGATGACGAATAGAAAGAGATAAAACCAAAAAGAGGCCCGCCTGGGGCCCCTTTGGTTTTTGGCAAAGTGTAGTGTATTCTCTCTACACGTGCCATTTGCGGGGTTAGTTTAGTGGTAAAACGAGAGTTTTCCAAACTTTTGTCGGGAGTTCGATTCTCCCACCCCGCACTGAAACAGGAAGCCCTACATGTATATGTAGGGCGACCTTGTTTCCGTAGCGACGGGTGGAGAATCGAAAAGCGGAGCTCGAATGAATACCGAGCACAGCGAGGTAGAAAACGAGCGAGCTCGGCGTAGGTTTTCTTATATGCACGCTTTTAGAAAACCAAGTGCAAAGCTCAGGAACCACTTTCTCGAGTGCGAAGCTTGCGAGAGATTAGTGAGTTGCGCCGATTCTCCCAATAAAACAAGGCGACAGCTCTGCTGTCGCCTTGTTTTATTGAGAAGACCTCTGCTTACGCAGCCGGTGTTTCTGCAGGAGCTTCTTTGTGGCAAGGGCACTCGCATGGGTCCATTTTGCAAGTTTCTGCTCCTTGGCAAGTGCACATTTTTTCGTCCATAATAGTCAGAAGATTTATTCAGCAACCTCCGAGAAGATTGCGCTGCTGATAATCATTCCGCCCGTTTGTACAAGCGTTCTGAAATTATACACATGAGTCTGAAGTTCATGAAAGGGGACCGCCCTTCTGTGTGGAAATCAAAACGACTGCCGGGGGCAGTCGTTTTGATTTGTAGTGCAAGGATGCTTATTTAACAGCGTCCTTCAGCGTCTTTGAAGCGCTAAACTTAGGAACGCGCATCGATGGAATCTGCACTGCCTCTCCGGTGCGTGGGTTTCTGCCTTCGCGCGCGGCACGTATGCGTGCGGTGAATTTGCCCAGCCCTGCGATAGCTACCTCTTCGCCTTTCTTGAGCGTCCCGGTAATGGTATCGAGTACCACGTCCATCATGCGCTCTGCGTCTGCTTTAGTGCATCCACACTTCTCGGCTATCTTGTCGATAATGTCTGCCTTGTTCATAGGTATTGTGTATAAATATCATTAATCTCGACCAAGAGGATACACCTACATTCTTTGGCAAACTGAATTTCGTGTCAACCCTGCGGAAAATCAAGTGTGAATAGTGATTTATTAGCAAATATATTGTGTAATGTTTTGTGACTCAATGTTTGGTGTGCACATGATAAAATCATGAACATATGAAAATAGGTATTATGGGGGAAAAAGGGAGTTTTAGTGAGCAGGCTGCACGTGTGTATTGTTCAGAAAACCCTTTGTTTAATTGGGAAATTGACTATTTGGTGAATGCAGAGCGCGTCCTCACTGCTGTGGAGGAAGGTCAGACAGATCGCGGTATTTTTCCCATAGAAAACAGCAATGGTGGTATTGTCATTGAGGCAGTGCATGCGATGGCGAAGCACAATTTTGAGATTGAGAAAATGTTTGAAATCGAAGTAAAACACAATCTTTTAGTGTTGCCAGGGACCAAGGCCAGTGACATCACGGCTATCACATCTCACGATCAAGCCATAAAACAGTGCCGCATGTACCTGAAGCGCGTGTGGCCACAGGTAGATATTCAAGTGTATGCTGATACAGCTCTGGCAGCAAAAGACATAAAAAATGGCGTTCTTCCCCCTACGGCAGCAGCGGTTGCGTCAAAAGGAGCGGCGGAATTGTACGGGTTAGAGATTCTTGAGGAAGGTATCCAGGACCTAAAGTTCAACTACACCACATTTATCGTTGCGAAAAAGAGAGCCTAGTTGATGCTCTCGATGATGGGGGTGGTGCTCGATATGGCTGTTTCTTCCATCCGTATTGTTGAGGTTGATTCAGAAAGAGCGACCCATTCGAGGGGTTGTTCAAGCGCCGCTGCCGAAGGAGTCGCGTCTACTGCCTGTAGTGCCGCTGCGGGGAGCGCATCGGCGACTTCAAGTGGACTCGAGGCTTGTACACCTACAAACAACAGCAAAGCCGCCACACCAAGACCAGCGAGTGCTCGCAGTTCAGCTGTTTGGAGGATAGGTTGTTCGCACAGGTCATCGCCACTCATTTCTGTAGGATTCATGTTATGAGGATACCATGTGCACGCTCTTATGGTGTATGTGTACAAAAGAAAAACCGGCTGACGCCGGTTTTTCTTTTTAGAGAAGAATCTATCGTGCGAACTCAATAACCCTGTTCTCTCGAATCACGTGCACTTTGATTTCACCTGGGTACTGCATTTCGCTTTCAATATCCAGAGCGATAGCACGAGCCATGTCGCGAGCTTCAAGGTCTGAGATCTCTTCGGGGCGCACAAAGACGCGTACTTCGCGTCCTGCCTGGATTGCGTAGACTTTCTCGATACCTTTTTGGCGTTTGGCGATTGCTTCAAGATCTTCAAGACGTTTTATGTACTGTTCTACTGAATCGCGACGTGCACCGGGGCGTGCACCTGAAAGTGCGTCCGCCACCTGTACAATCATGCTCTCTGGAGTCTCGTACGGGTATTCTTCGTGGTGGGCCTGCATGGCGAGGATCACGCGCTCGTCGACATTGAATTTTTGGAGAATGCGGCGACCAATTTCAACGTGTGTTCCCGGAACTTCATGGTCGACTGCCTTACCGATATCGTGGAAGAGTGCCCCCGCGCGAGCGATGGCAACATTTGCACCCAATTCTTCGGCAAGAATAGCTGCGACATGGCTCATTTCCACCGAGTGCGCGAGCACATTTTGGCCGTAACTGGTGCGGAAGTAGAGGCGGCCAAGGATTTGCACCAACTTAGGATCAAGGTTGGTCACACGTGCTTCAAATGCCGCCTCTTCGCCTTTTTTCTTCATAATCTGGCTGATTTCCTCGTGCGCCTTCTGTACTACTTCTTCAATGCGCGCTGGCTGGATGCGGCCATCCATGATGAGGTTTTCAAGAGCTACACGCGCTACCTGGCGACGTGCGGGGTCGAATGAGGAAAGGGTAATGGTGCCCGGTGTGTCGTCTACGATAACATCAACACCTGTTGCGCGCTCAAAGGCGCGGATGTTGCGGCCCTCCTTGCCGATAATCTTTCCTTTGATCTCTTCATTCGGAAGTTGCACCGTCGTCGACAGTATGTCTGCGGTCATTGAGTTTCCGATGCGATGCACGGCAGTCACCAAAATATCGCGGGCTTTTGCCTCGAGTTTCTCTCGTCCTGCCAGTTCCATCTTGTGAATACGAGAGAGAAGGTCTTCTTCATACTGCTTCTCGATGGTCTTCATCAGCTCGAGTTTTGCCTCTTCTTTATCAAGCTGCGCTACTTTTTCGAGCTCGAGAGAGCGCTGCGCTGCCATACCATCGACACGCTCCTTAAGTTTTTTCACCTCCTCAATCTTGGTCCTCAGTTCAGTCTGCTCACCGTCCAGATTCTGTTGGCGTTTGTCCAACAGTTTTTCACGGTCAATTAAACGTTCTTCGGTTTTTTTGAGGTCGCGCTCTTTTTCTTTTCGCTCAACCTCTGCTTTTTCTGTGCGCTCCTTGGCCTCAGTTTCAGCCTTTTCAGTGACGCGCTGCGCCTCTTCCTGGGCTTCGAGTCGCATCTGCTTGATCTCGAGCTCCATTGAGCCGCGTTTCCCCAGGCTAATAATCCATCGCAGGAAGTACCCAAATGCAATACCAATAACCCCTGAAAGGGCGACGAGCATAAGAACAACTTTTAATGACATACGCCTTTAGGCGCACGACAAGACTACGGTTTACACGCTATTGTACGAGGGAAACTGATGATTTGCTGTATAAACGTCATATTCTGGGCGCACGCAATATTACTTAATTTTTAGATAACTGTGGGTTCAGTATACCGCAGCGTTTTTGGAAAGCCAACAAAAGCACACCGCAGGCAAGGCCTGCGGTGTGCTTTTGGTTTTAAGAGCTTCTACTTCAGTACCTTGTCGACAATGCCGTATTTTACTGCCTCGTCTGCCTCCATGAAGAAATCACGGTCGATGTCCCCTTGAATCTTTTTGAGAGGCTGTCCAGTGTTTTTAGCGAGCATTTGAGCCAATATTTCACGCATACGGATGATGCGGCGCGCGCTAATTTCGATATCAGATGCCTGGCCCTGGGCGCCACCATGCGGCTGGTGGATCATCACTTCTGCATGGGGGAGCACAAAACGCTTGCCTTTCGCGCCGCACGAGAGAATCATGGCACCCATGGATGCTGCCATGCCCACACACACGGTCGAAACGTCCGCCTTAATGTGATTCATAGTGTCGATGATGGCCATACCGTCGGTCACCACACCGCCTGGCGAGTTGATGTACAGGGAGATATCTTTTTTTGGATCCTCTGAGTCCAGGAAGAGGAGTTGTGCAATGACGAGGTTGGCCACATGGTCATCAATGGGGCCACCCAAAAAGACGATGCGTTCCTTCAGGAGACGTGAGTAAATATCGTAGGCTCGCTCTCCCATACCCGTCTTTTCGACGACCATCGGCACCAGCTGCGCTCTTGGTTGTTTGTGTGTGTTGCTGTTTTCCATGGAGAGAGCGTAACACAGGCACCGAGTGGGTGCTACCCAGACTCCCTTTCGAAAAAGCACTTGTGCTATGTGATACCAAAATGAACGACCTCGTGGGTCGTTCATTTACAAGGAATCTAGAAATACTACTTCTGCTCTTCGAGCCACTTCAACACCGCTTCGTTTCTGAGCATGTGCTCGAAATAGGCACGCACGTTGTGCTCTTGGGCATCTTTGTGGTGCTTCATAGTGTGCGTCACGTGCGCGGTCACTTCATCGGGGTTTGCTTTGATACCCTCCTTCATGGCGATGTCACCCAAAATGAGCTGCACTTTTGCTCGCTTTTCAGCCGGCTCGTGCCATTCCTGGTGGAGTTCGTCGTGTGTTTTCTTAATATTCTTCAGGTAGTCAGCAAGGTTGGTACCGGCACGTGCCAAATCATCGGCAAACTGTGCTTCCATCTTGTCGATTTCGTGATAGATGAGCGAGTGGGGAACACCCAGTGTGGTCTTGGCGAGAATCGCATCGATGATAGAGATGCGCACTTTGTCCTTCTCTTGCGCTTCCTTATCGGTCTTTATGTTGCCCTGCAATTTCTCAGTAAACTTTTCTGCGCTTTCATAGCCTAATCCTTTTACAAACTCATCGTCAATTGGCGGCAAATCTTTCTCTTCCAATTCTTTAATCTTTTCTGCAGCATCCTCTGGTTTTTCACCTTTTTCAATAAATTCTATCTTTGCGCGCTCTTTGCGTAGGTACAAAAGCACGTCCTGCAGTTCTTTTTCGGTTACCTCGACCGTCGTGCGCTTGGCGTTCTCTCTTGCGGCGAGCGCTTTGTAATCGGGCAGCTCAATAGTTGGCAACACTTCCACAGTGACGGTGAACCCAAGCGGATTGCCTGGAGCGAGTTTCGTCACGCTCACTTTGGGTGTCGAGATTCCGGGCACGCGTTCTGCGGCCAAAAGAAGAGGTAGCTCTTCCTGGATCGCAACGTCAGCAGTTTCCTGCAGAATAGTGCCTTCGCCCAGGTTCTTCAGAATGATTGCCTCAGGCACGTGGCCTTTGCGAAAGCCGTCCATGGAGGCGTCCTTCTGGAGTCGACGCAGGGCTTTTGCGCGATATTTTTCCACCTCGCTCCATGGCAATTCCGCCTTGATTTCCAGTGTTGCGTGTGGTTTGTCCTCGGTCTTGGAGACCGCGGTGCAGTGGTGTTTTATTTCTTGTTCGGTCATACAAGAGTGGAGCATATCAACAAAAAGAGCGCCCGCCAAATGGCGGGCGCTCTTTTTACCAGGTCACTGGGAGTGCCTAATAATTCTCAATTGCTTGCAAATCAGCGTCGATACTTGCCTCCAGCTGCTGCATGTATGCATCATCCGCATCCTTTTCTATTGCCGCAGGCTCGTCCGAGGTGGAGAGGGCTGCGTTGTCTTGCACGGGAGCTGCCTGTACCTGCTGCTCATCGCCCAGAATCATAGGCAATGTTTCAGGTGTCTGTTCTTTTTCTATTTGCATACCCCAGAAGTACAAACCTCCGAAGATAAGCAACGCAATGATAATCACTGCTCCCACGATAGGGCCAATCCCACCCTTAGCCTCAGGTGCAATGGTGTGCACTGGCTGCTGCGCAGTGTCGATTGGTGTGGTATTTGGTGTTTGGTTAGGTTCCATGGCTCGAATTATAACTACTAGTTTTGAGTCTCAGCTGAAGCATCAACAGCGGCACTTGCTGCAGGGCGAGGGATTGCCTTGAGTGCATCGAGCGCGGCTTTAATCGCAACGTGTGCAGCTTTCACCGCATCACCTGCTGTTTTGGTGGCAGTGCGTACTGTTTCCATCTGTGCGCGAGGGTCCTCGGCACCCGCTGCTGCATCAATGGCTGCTTGCGCTTCGCTTACCTTAGCTCCTGCAGTATCAATAGCTGTTTGAGCTGCGGTAGCGGCCGTCTGTGCCGCGGCCGTATCTGCTCCGCCCTCGTTAAGTTTTGTAATGCGGGTGTTGATGCGCAACATAATCTGCGCAAAACGCTCTGTAGCGTTGGTGAGGCGCGTCATCATGAGTTTCAGGTGCGACACCATCTTCCCACGAGCTTCTTGGCGTAATTCCTTTCTCTGACCTTTGTTTTCTTCAAACAAAGCCTTGCGGTCTTCCTTCACGTCACCGCGGAACTCTGCGCGTGTGCCTCGGGCTTCCTCCATAATCGCTTTCTTTTCCTCGGGTGTTGTTGCCGCATCGAGTTTGGCTTTCATCTCTGCATTCATTTCTGCTCGGTCTTCTTTTACCTCTGCGCGGAACTCTTTGCGCTCGCCCATGTTCTCTTCTTTGAGATCCATGCGCTTCTCCTTGATGTCCATGCGATCTTCTTTAATTTCTCCACGCATTTCTTTTAGATTCTCTTTCGCCTGCTGCGCTTTCTCTTTCAGCATCTTTCCAGGAGCAGGTCGCGGCACGGGTGGCTGTGTCGCACCGGTATCTTCCTGTGCAGAGGCAATGGTGATGCTTGCAGCAAACACTCCCACTATCAGGGTGAGTGCAGCTAGCAACTGCACCGCCTCATGTTTCATGACCTTTGTATTCATACGTCTCATTCTAGAACTAGTAATTAAAAGCACGAGCACATCCCGAGGTGGCTGTGTCCCTCACAGAATAGCATTAAATTTTCATCCACCAGGGAGACGATGTGGGCGGTGCACTCTTACGAATCTATGGTACAAAAATGCTAGAACGAGATAGAAGGAAATGAGTATGGCCAGGAAATACATGCATGAAATCCCTCATGCACGGTCCATAAACCCACGAGACTTTGTGCCCAAAACAAAGGCGCAGCTTGCCGAACGACGCCAGGCGCGAGAGCGGTTGCGCGATGTGCTTGATGGTCATCACGGGCAACTTGCGTTCAAGTTGCAGTCGACACGCAGCCCAGCACGTGCGGTCCTCAGTAACCTCCTCTTGAATCCGTGGCCATTCGAGCAGTGGGAAGTAGCAACTATCATTCGCCTTTGGGCATGGGAAAACTTTAAAGGGCAGTTGGCTCTTGAACAGTACGACCATGGCCACAAACGCATTATCTTCTATTGGTGATGCCTAGGGCAAAAATCTGAAAGCGCGGCCTCTGACCGCGCTTTCTCTATTTGCCGTACAGGGCCAACACGGTATACTCGCTGCATCACTACTAGTAAGAATAATAGGTATGACCAATTTCAACACTGCATACACCCCTGGGGATTTGGATTCTTTTAAAGTGAACACGGTCATTGAGATTCCAGAAAGGTCGATTCTCAAAATTGAGTACAACCGTACGACCTGTGCATTTGAGCTTGACCGAGTCGAGCCGGCCATTTTTGCAAAACCAGCCAACTACGGCTTTATTCCAGGCACCAAAGACGAAGATGGAGACGAGCTCGACACACTACTGATTACCGCTGAGCCGGTGCCCACAGGAGTGGTCGTCGAGGCTGCCATTATCGGCGTGCTGAACTTTGAAGACGATGGAGAAAAAGATCACAAAATCATCTGTGTTCCTGCGGACGATCGCGACAGTGGGAATCGTATCAAAAGCCTGGATGATCTGGGTGAAATGTGGAAAAACAAGATTGAGTACCATTTCAACACCTATAAAGACCTTAAAAAGCGAGGCACTACGAAGGTATTGGGGTATGGTGATCGAGAACAGGCAGTTGCCGTGGTTAAAGACTGTATTGCTCGCTTCAAAGGCGAATAAATGCTGAAAACAAAGGGAAAAAGGCCGCGCACAAAGTGCGCGGCCTTTTGTATGAAATGTATTTTCTTATTCCTCAAGTTTCTCAGCTTCCTGTGCGGCAACGGCGGCAACTTCAGGAGCTACTGTCGGTGCTTCAATTGGTGTTTGGCCACTTTCATCTGCCAATGATGAGCCACCCATCGAGCGGATGTCGATTTTCCATCCGGTAAGGCGTGCGGCGAGGCGCACGTTTTGGCCACCACGGCCAATGGCGAGCGACTGTTGGTCTTCGGCAACCTGGGCGGTTGCGCGGCCATCGTCTTCGGAAATGGTCACATCCTGAATCTCAGCAGGCTTCAATGCTTCACGCACGAACTCTGCCGGGTTCTCGCTCCACTCAACGACGTCAATCTTTTCACCACCAAGTTCCGAGGTAACCACGGCGACGCGTACACCACGTTGGCCCACAAGTGCACCTACTGGGTCAATGTGCGAGTCTTTCGAGAAGATCGCAATTTTCGCACGGCTTCCCGGTTCGCGGACTACCGCCTTTACTTCCAATGTTCCCTGTGCGAGTTCTGGCACTTCGGTCTCGAAGAGTTTCGTGAGGAAACGCGGGTGCGAGCGCGACAGTTTCAAGAATGAACCACGGGCATTTTCGTCTACCTTAAAGAGAAGTGCGCGGATGCGTTCACCTTGGCGGTATCGCTCTCCTGGGATCTGTTCGTCGTAAGGAAGGATAGCAGTAGCGCGACCGAGGTCGATGAATAGATTACCTCGCTCGAAACGTTGCACGTGGCCAGTCACAATCTCACCTTCGCGCTCGCCGTACTCTGCCATCATTGACTCTCGCTCTGCTTCACGAATTTTCTGGAGGATTACCTGCTTTGCGGCTTGTGCAGCAATGCGGCCGAATTCTTCGCGGGTTTCGAGTGGGAAGGTAATTTCCTCATCGAGCTGGACGTCTTTCTTCATACGACGCGCGTCATCAATCATGATGTGCTGTTCGGGGTTGAAGCGAGAGCGGTGGTCGTCGTCGGCGCGTTCTGGTTCCTTTTCGATGTCGTACACGAGAGAATCATCTACGACAATTTTTGCCTGTTTAAATTCCATCTCTCCGGTCTGTGGGTTAAACGTACAGCGGATGATTTGGCTTTTCTTGCCGTACTCACGGCGATACGCGGTTGCAAGCGCAGTTGCAATTGCTGAAATAACTGAATCGCGAGAAACACCGCGCTCTTCGCGCAGTTCATCAAGAGCAAGGTTAAGTGCTTTAAGATCGAGCAAGGCCATAACGTACTAATTAATTTGATAGTTATATAAAGGGGAACCAATCTATCGCCATAAACAGAGAAAGTCCGGCGCGTGCCGGACTGACATACATTGCTGTATTCAGCGATAGGTGCATTATAGCGCGTTTGCAGGAAAAATGCAACCCCCACATATTAGGCCGCAGTGCGGCTAAGGTGTGTGGGCCAGCATATCGCCAAAAAGGCTCAGACATGCAGGCATTTCTGCATCACTGCTTGTTCACCGCGAATATTTCAACGTCCGTGCTACGATTTCTCGATGCATATAATCAATTCACCTGCGTGCGGAGCATGCCAGATACGGCTTCTTGATGTTGCCCAAGGATTAGAACTTTCAACCAAAGAACGAGCGATTTTGGAACACGCGCAGCGCGTCGTCACGACCACTATGCCGGTCAGCATGGACGATGGCTCCACACGCGTTTTCACTGGACTACGTGTTCAATACAATGACGCACTGGGCCCGACCAAGGGTGGGCTGCGCTATCACTCCGAGGTAGATGCGGGAGAGGTACAAGAGCTGGCTTTTTTGATGATGCTTAAGAATTCTCTGGCTGGTTTACCGTATGGTGGCGGCAAAGGAGGTATCACCTGCGACCCTAAAAAACTCAGCACCACGGAGCTCGAGCGTCTCACGCGCAGTTTTGTACGGGCACTGGGTACCACTGTGGGGCCGGAAACAGATATTCCTGCTCCCGACGTGAATACCGGCGCTCAGACCATGGATTGGTTTGTGGATGAATACGAAAAGATGGTGGGTCATCCGGCGCGAGCAGTCGTTACCGGAAAATCTGTGTCGGAAGGAGGTTCTTTGGGTCGCGATAGTGCTACGGGGCGCGGAGGCGTCTATCTATTGGAGAAATATGCACAGGAGCAAGGATGGAGCCCCAAAGAAACCACCATTGCCATACAGGGATTTGGGAATGTAGGGGGCTGGTTTGCACGTTTGGCCGTCGAGCTAGGGTTCACGGTGGTTGCGGTATCAGGAAGCAAGGGGGGAGTATATGCACCCGAAGGTCTGGCGAAAGCAGCACTGGAAACGGCGCTTACGTCAAAAACATTTCCGGCAGGTAAGGAAATAACAAACGAAGAGCTTTTGGCGCTTCCGGTGCGTGTGTTGGTGCCGTCGGCGCTTGCGCACCAAATCCATAAATACAACGCCTCAACGGTACAGGCCGAACTGGTGATTGAGATGGCCAATGCTCCTATTACGGTGGGTGCTGATGACATTCTTGCACAAGAAAAGGTTGTGGTGATTCCGGATATTTTGGCAAATGGTGGTGGGGTGACCGTGAGCTACTTCGAATGGGTGCAAAATCGCGCGCAAGAATCGTGGGAGGAGAACAAGGTAAACGAGTTGCTGAAAAAAAGCATGCTCGATGCATATGAACGCGTATCAGTGAGGAGAAAAAAAGTGGGGAATACATTGCGCCAGGCGGCGTACCACGAATCTATTGAGCGCATTCTCAACGCAGAACGCGCACGTGGACGCGTGTAGACGAAAACACTTGCTATAATCGATGTGCGCATGACGCATGTCTTTGTAGACATGGGTACTTCTTTTGTTTGTGTTTGATGTCCGAGACTCCGCTATGTACATATCCAGCCAACACTTAAAAAAATTCCTTCTTGATGCCGCGCTCGTGGGCAAATCAAATTTTGAAAACGCAGAGCGCGAAAGTGTAAAGACAGGAAAGACGGTGGGTGAGGTGCTAGTGGCCGAAGGCGAGATTGGCGAAGATGAACTACGCCGTACCTACGCATACATTCTGGGTATCCCTTTCGTCAACCTGAAAGGAACCAAGGTGGATTTCCAAACGCTCTCGATGATTCCAGAGCCGATCGCGCGCAGGAATAACATTATTGCCTACAGTCACAAGGCAGACGAGCTGGAAGTGGCGATGCTCAATACTGATGACTTGGCGTCACTCGACTTCATCAAGAAGAAGACGCGTCTCAAAATTCAGCCGCGCCTTACTGATGTGGCGTCAATCAAATCCGCACTCAAGCAGTATCAACACACACTGAACGACAACTTGGGCGAGGTGATACGTAAAGAAACGCAGATTCTTAGCACTGGTGATGCAGAAGCACAAAAGCAAGGAGAGAGTGGTTCTGCAGTGCGCATTGTAGATACACTCTTGCGCCACGCGATTGCGCAGAACGCTTCCGATATTCACATAGAGCCACAAGAAGAGTCGCTCGTCATTCGGTATCGTATCGACGGTATTTTGCATGACGCCATGGTGCTGCCCAAGCAGGCAGCTGCGGCAATTACTGCGCGCGTGAAAGTCCTTTCTAATCTGCGTATTGATGAAAAGCGCCTGCCTCAAGACGGTCGATTCGCCATCGAAGCGTCAGGAGAGAAAGTGTCATTCCGAGTCTCGATTCTCCCTGTCTACTATGGAGAAAAGATGGTGATGCGTCTTTTGCGCGAGACGGTTTCAGGATTCACACTTGAAGCACTCGGTTTTCACGGGTCAGGCCTCGAGCGCATTCACGATGCGATGCGCAAAACCACCGGTCTTATCCTCACCACGGGCCCAACCGGCTCAGGTAAATCGACGACACTGTATACCTTGCTCGATATTTTGAACACACCAGGGGTTAACATTTCAACGGTGGAGGATCCAATCGAATATCAAATGCCGCGCGTAAATCAAACACAGGTGCGTCCTGACATTGGTTTCACGTTTGCTTCCGGACTGCGCTCCCTCGTGCGTCAAGATCCAGACATCATTATGGTGGGTGAAATCCGTGACAAAGAGACGGCAAGCCTCGCCATTAACGCAGCACTTACCGGACACTTGGTACTTTCTACGCTACACACCAATTCCGCCGCAGGGGCGATTCCGCGTTTGATGGATATGGGCATAGAGCCTTTTCTCTTGGTCTCTACACTGCGCGTAGTGATTGGGCAACGTTTGGTGCGAAAAATGTGTGACAAGAAAGAGCGTGCACTCACACGTGATGAGCAAACACACTTGGAACAGGTTGTTGATATCGGAACCGTGTTTAAGGCGCTGAAAGATGAAAAGGTGGTGCAAAAAGCAGAAACGTGGAAAAACATCCCGTTTTATGAGGCGGTAGAGAGTGAAGAGTGCCCTGAAGGCTTTTCTGGTCGTGTGGGTATTTACGAAGTGCTGGGGGTGACCGAAACCATCAAGGAACTGATTATGAAGGGCGCGACGTCTGACGAGATGCACACACAGGGGCGCAAGGAGGGCATGCTCACCATGTCTGAAGACGGTATCTTCAAGGCGGCGCAAGGAGTGAGCACGATTGAAGAAGTGTTCCGTGCGATCACTGAATAATATGGCTCGCTTTATATACACGGCACAGAAAGCAGAGGGAGAAATCTACAAGGGTATTTCTGAAGCAAAGGACAAACTCGAGTTGTTCCAGCAAATCAGGCGCGAAGGAGGGAAGGTGGTCTCGGTAAAGCTCGATACCAGCACGTCACCGTGGAGCTGGCACTACTGGAATGCAAAAATCACTACGGTGCCCGAGCACGACAAAGTGATTTTCGCTCAGACACTCTCGTCAATGCTCAAAGCCGGCCTCGGGCTTTCTCGCGCGCTTGCGGTGATCGAGCGACAAACACACAACCCAAAATTTTCCAGCGTTCTCTCTGAGATTGAAAGCGACATACGTCGTGGTGCACCCTTGAATCAGGCGTTGGCTCGATTTCCCAAAGTTTTTTCAGATCTGTTTGTCTCAATGGTACGTGCTGGAGAAGAAAGTGGTGATGTGCCGGGCGCTTTGCGCACGGTAGGGAATCAGATGGAGAGTATGTACAACCTTAAGAAAAAAGTGAAAGGCGCGCTCATGTATCCGTCTATTGTACTGATTGCCATTGTAGGTATTTCTATATTGATGATCACGCAGGTAGTGCCTACACTCGCCGCCACTTTCAAGGAACTAAATGCAGATTTGCCTCGCTCAACGCAAGTCATGATTGGCATTAGCGACTTCCTCATCGGGCACAGCATTTTGGCCGTTGTGCTTACAGTCATGTTCGTCGGCGGGATTGCGACGATTCTGAAAACAACCTGGGGAAAAATAGGAAAAGATTGGGTTGCTATCAACATGCCCCTGATTGGTCCTTTGGTAAAAGAAGTGAATGCGGCGCGTACGGCGCGTACGTTCTCGTCTTTGGTTGCCGCTGGGGTTGATATTATTACCGCAATCTCAATCACGCGTGAAGTGGTGCAGAATAGTTTCTTTAGACGAGTACTTGATCAGGCAGAGAAAGGGGTAAAGCAGGGCGAACCATTTTCTCGCGCATTCGCACTTAATGAACACCTGTATCCACCACTCGTCGGCGAAATGATTGCGGTAGGAGAAGAAACCGGAGATTTGAAAACGATGCTCGAGAATCTAGCTATTTTTTACGAAGAAGAGGTGTCGCGCAAAACAAAAGATATGTCGACGATCATTGAGCCGTTCCTTATGGTGTTTATTGGTGGCGCCGTCGGTTTCTTCGCGGTATCTATGGTCTCGCCAATCTACTCGCTCTCAGATGCAATCTAGGTTCGTTGACGCTTCGTTTTTACTGCGTTAGCCTCAAGGAAGATGTGGCATGTCGCTGCACACAATAGAGGAGTGACACTCAATGCTTGCAAAGACGCCGCCTGCGGCTCTCCTGCTTGAGGAAGCGGTACGCTACCTTAAAAGTCGTCAGCTGTGCAAAGGTGTACTCGGTAGATATGCAGACGGTACCGAAGTAGGCTCGTTCAGCGCGTTTCAGCAACCATGTGCCGACATTGTTTCCGTATGCGCGCATGGCGCAATCTACGGGGCCGCCGTTGCATCCAGCTGGTCTGAGCATGAAACCGATGCGCTTTTGGACGAGCTCGACGACTTTGTCGATATGAGGACCGATGGCGTGCACACGTGTGCTCCGGCTTACAATGACGCACGATTTCGACGCAAGCGCGAAGTCGTCGGTCTCCTGCGGGAGTTCCGTGCGGCGCTCTTGGATCGGTAACACCGATGTCATGTAATGTAGGTGCTCACGATGGAACCGACGCAGCGATGCTGCGTCGGTTTTCTTTGGTGAGTAGACATACTGCCACCCGTGGGCAGCCTTTACGGCCAGCGGTTAGATAGCATGCTCTGAGTCTGGCGCCGCTCTGTGCTTTTCTTGGTCAGCACGAATGAGGCGACTCTCCTCAGTTGCTTGTATACGGCATGATGCTTCTTCCTTTGGAGGTAAGCCAGAGCATGCAATAAGCGCATCTTGTAGAGAAAAGTAATAAGTGAAACGGCGGGCAGCGTGTGTGTGACAGGTATAGCGAAGAGCTGCGTCCGTGGTAACCATACTGCAGATTTTTTCTGTGAGTGCAGGTTGTTCATTTGTAAGCAATTGCATACGATTTGCGACTCCCTTGATACAGGCAGTTAATGAATCTGGTGAGGGCGCTTTGACGCACCACCCACCCATCTTTGCTGCCATAACTTCATCAAGGTTGCGCTCAGGTGATGCGAGCATCCACCACATGGGGAGCCAGTACATACAGGAAGATAGGTATCCATCAATACGCAAACTACCGCATGGTTCCAAGATATTATCTTTGGTTAGTATGCGAGGGTCAATTCCGCCAGACGCCATAGATTTCACTAAATACTCCATGAAAACACCACCTGCGCAACCTGATATAGGGTGCGATGGGGGGTCTAGGTGGTCGCATGCTGAAAGTGCAACCGACAAGTCTTCAATAGTTGCGTCGTTTTTAATTGTGGCGAGGAGTCCATGACCAATGCCGTGCTCACACTCGGGCGAGCTCGCACCTAAGGTTTGCCTACATATATCATACAATTGCTGCGAACTGGCAGCACCGCCTTCTGCGAGTGCGCGTATCATAAAAGAGTGGAAGCATGCGTACCCAAATCGCCCGTCACAGGTAGATATGCCTCGCAGGCCTTCCGTTCTATAAAGGACGTCCCCAAAGATGTGTACCTCATCATGCTGGTACTGTGATGGGTACATTTCAATTACTATTGCCAGTTCAGCATATGCCTTATCGGCTCCAGAGGCGTGGATACGGCCCGTCCAGTACTGTATCTTCTCATCGAGTACAAGTACGGCATAGCCATTTTTATTGAGCGGGGGAGACCATCTGTTATGTGTCTTGTGTACATACGCAGTACATACGAGGAAGACTGAAGCAATAATGAGCAGGAACATATAGAAGAGAAAAGTCGCCTTTCTTCGCAGCTGCATAAGAACAGTATACTCACTAGGTTTTGTGATGCGGCGGGCGGGCATGCTTTAAACACTCCATGTTACCCACCGCATAAAACGTGCTGCCAGTTTTACGCACGATGTGCGCGCTACAATGTGCCTATGAAAGTGTCTCGTTTTTCCTCTGTGCCCACTGCGAGGCGAAAGAGTAATTCGCGTGGCGTGGGGCTCCTTGATTCAGTTGTTGGTGTCGCGTTGATGGTCATTATATTTGTAGGCATTTCGGGGGTGTTTAAGCTCTCGATCGAGTTGGTGAGTAACAACAAAGCGCGGGTTGGAGCTTTGGCGCTGGCGCAAGGGCACATGGAGTACATCCATTCACTTGATTATGATGCGGTGGGGACCACGGGTGGTATTCCATCAGGTGCGCTCACTGAAATTTCTCAAGAAACGCTCAATGGGGTGTTATATACCAGACGCACGCTCATCCGCTACATCGATGATCCTAAAGATGGGTTGGGAGTCGCTGATCAAAACAGTATTCCTACCGATGCAAAGGAGGTAAAGATTGAGCTTTCGTGGGTCACGCGCGGGCAATTGAGAAGTTCTTCTTTGATCACTCGGCGGTCGCCGGATGGTATAGAGCAATTGGTACCAGGCGGAACGCTATCCATCTCAGTGCTCGATGCGAGTTCCACGCCAATACAAGGGGCGTTGGTCGATATTGTGAATGCCTCAACTTCTGTTGATACGCAGGCATATAGCAACGACACTGGTACAGTGAGTTTCCTAGGCGCTCCTGCAGGTACTGGTTATCGCATTACTGTGTCGAAATCTGGCTACAGTAGTGCTCAGACATACAATGCGAGCAGTACTAATTCATCGCCTGATCCAGGGCATTTGACGGTAGCACTAAATCAGACAACATCTGCCACCTTTGTTATAGGCCTGGTTGGGACCCATACGTTCATGACCTACGAGGCTATTCAAGAGAGAATGTGGAATGATACATTTGCTGATGTAAGCAAGCTGTATGCAGTTGCAAGTTCCACCATTGCAGGCGGAGCCGTGGTCCTTGAGGGAGGCGCTGGTTCTTATGAGCCAGAAGGATTTATACGCGCGGTACCCGTATCAGTAAGTTACTTGTCAGCCTGGAACGAAGTTCATTTTGCTGACAGTAAGCCAAGTGGCACAGCAATCCGCTATTACATCTACGCAGACGACGTCGGTACGCTTGTGCCTGATGCTGATTTGCCAGGCAACAGTAGTGGGTTCACCGCTTCACCTATTGATATTTCTTCGTTATCGACAACCACATACACGACAGTGCGTGTGGGCGCGGTGTTAACGACGCTCGATAGCGACGAGACGCCCCGCATCAATGATTGGGAGGTTCGCTACGACCAAGGGCCAATTCCTTTGGGCAATGTGCCATTCACCATGACCGGTGCTAAGACCATAGGTACTCATTCTGGTGCACCTGTCTACAAATTCATTCAAACGTACCAGACCGATGCGGGGGGTGGACTAGACATTGGTAATCTAGAGTTCGATACGCATCGCCTCGCCATTGATGGAGCAACACTCGGTCACGATATTGCAGAGAGTTGCCCACCGTTGCCACGTTCGCTATTTGCCGGGGGAGGGTTGCTAACTCGGTTGTACTTTTTGCCTCATACAGCTCACTCGCTGCGAGTAGATGTTCGTGCGGCTGATGGCACCACGGTGCCGAATGCAAGTGTGCGACTGTATAGAACCGGCGTGAATACCACCCAGACAACAGGTGGTTGTGGACAAACTTTCTTTTCAAATCTGGCTTGGGGAACGATTAGTGGCGGGAATGCGTACGCTGTAGATATCACCGCCGCTGGTTATGCGCCGCAGACAATTACTAGCGTTGAAGTGAGCGGGGCCTCCTCGGTGAGCGCTATCGTTGCCCCATAATACAGCTATGTTCCGCGATAAACATCGAGGTATAACCATGATTGAAGCTCTCGTCTGGGTCACCGTCTTCGTGGTTTCGATGATGGCATTAATCGTGTCGCTGCTTTCGTTTTATCGAGCGAATAACTACACACTCGACCAGGCGCAGGCAGTCTCTGATGCGCGCCGAGCAATCGACCGTGTAGTACAGACGCTGCGCGAGGCAACGTACTCAAGTGAAGGGGCGTACCCGATCATTGCCATGTCCACATCATCCATTACGTTTTATGCCGATGTAGACGAAGACCCGCTGATCGAGCGCGTACGCTACTTTCTGAGCGGCGATGCTATTAAGCGAGGCATAGTTGATCCGTCGGGCGACCCCCCTGCATATACCGCAGCAGAAATAGTGGCGACAACGTCGGAACATGTGCGCAACTTGAGTCTCGGGCAGAGTTTCTTCACGTATGTAAACGAGAATGGTGCCACTATAACGAACTTGACTGATGTCGCATCACTCCGCTTCGTAACAGTAGAAGCAGTGGTGAATGTTAAACCAGATCGCCTTCCAAACGAATTAACGATTCGGTCCGCTGCAGCGCTGCGTAATTTGGACAATGCAATATGAATCACATTATTTTTTTAAAAAAACGAGGGGTGACCGTCATGTTAGTATTGGTGTTTATGGGTGTCTTTGGCCTCGCCGTCTCGACACTCGCGAGCTACATCTTTACACAATCAAACGTTTCTCGTGCAAAATTGGCACGCGAGCAAGCATTCTCTGTCGCTGAGGCAGGGTTGGAGTACTATCGTTGGTTTCTCGAACATAACCCGGGCAATTTAACGAATGGCACAGGAGCAAGTGGGCCATACGAATACACTGTTACCGATCCGGAAGGGGGCGAATTGGGCACGGCATCCATCTCAGTCACCGGGAACACGGTGTGCAATGTGCTGCAGTCTATAGACATCAGTTCGGAAGGAAGTGCAGATGCAAACCCAGCATTTTCGCGTACGCTCTCTGCGCGTTACGCGCAGCCTTCCGTCGCACGCTTTTCACATGTATTGAATGCAAATGTATGGGCAGGGTCCGACCGAAACATTACTGGTCCCTATCACTCCAACGGTGGCATTCGCATGGATGGCACCAATAATTCCACTGTTTCAAGTGGTGTAGCTACATGGTTGTGTACTTCAAGTTTTGGCTGTAGTCCAAACCAAAATCGCCCAGGAGTATTTGGGGGAAGTCCTAATTCGTCACTCTGGGAATTTCCTGTGCCGCAGGTAAATTTTGCAGGCATGCTTTCTGACCTGCCATCGCTTAAGTCGCGCGCACAATCGCATGGTTTGTATTTTGCATCGTACAGTGGTGGAAATGATCGACGAGGGTATTGGCTCATATTTAATAGCAACCGCACGGTCACTGTGCGTCGGGTGACCGGGACCAACTATGCAGATTCTATTCATATCGACAACATGAGCACATGGGTTCGAGACTATCACCGTATTACCACGTACAACACATTGGGGACGTACACCATTCCTGCAAACTGCGGGCTTATCTTTGTTGAAGACAAAGTGTGGGTTCAGGGGACCATTTCTGGAAAAGTGACGTTGGTTGCTGCAGATTTGGTGCATGCAGGATATGCGCCCGACATGATTTTGCAAAATAACATTGGCTATACGACCCCTGCGGGCACTGACGGCTTTACAGCAATAGCCGAGCACTCGGTTTTGTATGGGTACGATATTCCGACGAATATGAGCGTTCGCGGCATCTACGTAGCTCAAACGGGGTATTACGGACGAAATCTGTACCCATGCACCTATGCACCTTATGACAAACGCACCTCGCTCTTGTTACATGGTTCAATCGTTTCAACACAGCGTGTCGGGACACAGTGGGGCTATACCATGTCAGGTTGTGGCAGTACCTGGTCTGGATTCAATACACGTACTGACTCATATGACCGTCTTCTTGCACTGGACCCTCCTCCGTTCACTCCCGTAACAAGCGCCGACCATCGTTTTATTTTGTGGAGAGAGGAGTAACCACTCGTCCCCGAGGTGCGTGCTACACTTTCACCTATGATTCTTGTGTTGAATTGGAAAATGAACCCGAAAACCTTGAAAGAAGCGTTTTCTCTCCTGGACGCCACCAAGAAAAGCATCCTACGAAAAAAAATAACTGGTATCGTGGCGCCGCCGTCAGTATTTTTGGCGGATATTGCTAGAAAAAAGGGCACACTCCATGTTGCTGCGCAAAGTATCCATACTGAAGAGTCTGGTTCACATACGGGCGACGTAGCCGCGGCGCAAGTTTCAAGCGTCGGTGCTGACCATGTCCTCATTGGTCATGCAGAACGACGCGCACTTGGTGAGACAAATGAAGAAGTAGGGAAAAAAGTGGTCGCCGCGCTTGCCTCACATCTGGCGCCTATTATTTGTGTCGGTGAGAATGCGCGGGACGGGCAAGGGCACTATCTGGAGACGATTAGGATACAGCTGGAAGCAGCGCTTTGCGACGTGTCTAAGACAAAAGCGAAGCACCTAGTGATTGCTTACGAGCCCGTATGGGCCATTGGCGCCGCCAAGCCAATGAGTACGCATGAGATGCATGAAATGACTATTTATATCCGCAAATTCCTCTTTTCAAAGTTCGGGAAAACAGGCATGAGCATGCCGATTCTCTATGGTGGTTCTATTGATGGCACCAGCGCTCGTGACATGATGCACCACGGTGAGGTAGATGGACTCTTGGTAGGACGAGCAAGTAGTGACATGAGCAAAATGCACGAACTCTTTGATGCGTTGAAATAAATATGCGTTACTTTAAAAACGTAGCAGACGCAGAAATCTCAGACAAGAAAGTACTATTGCGCGCTGATTTGAATGTGCCCATGCAAGGGAAGGTGGTTGTAGATACCTACCGCATTCGTCGCTCTACGCAGAGTATTCTGCACCTACGTGAAAAAGGCGCAAAAACCGTCGTGTTGGCACACATTGGGCGTGACCCAAAAGAGTCCCTCGAAGCCGTAGCGGAAGAGTTGCGAAAATATGTTCCCCTTTCGTTTGTGCAGGATCTCACGGGCCCTGAGGCACAAACGGCGATCTCTGCTATGCGAGCAGGGGACGTGTTGTTGCTAGAAAACCTGCGTCGTGCACCGGGAGAAACCGAAAATGACCAAGCCTTTGTGCAAGAACTGGCACGTGCAGGAGATTTCTATGTAAATGACGCTTTTTCTGCCGCACATCGCGCACATGCATCAATTGTTGGGTTGGCCAAAGCATTGCCGCACTGCGGTGGCTACCTGTTGGAAGAGGAAGTTGAGAATTTATCCTTGGCCCTTTCGCCGCAGGCTCCATCTTTGGCGATTTTGGGTGGAGCTAAATTTGAAACCAAAGAGCCGCTCATAAAAAAATTACTAGATGCATATGATCATGTATTTTTGGTAGGTGCGCTGGTGAATGATGCATTAAAAGCGAAAGGGCATGAAATTGGGCGGTCGCTCATTTCCGATGGTGTACCTGATATGCAGGTGTTGAATAATCCAAAATTGCTCTTACCTGTCGATGTATTGGTAGAGCGCTCAAATGGACAGGCACGTGTCCGTCCTGTGCACGAAGTGGCACCCGATGAAAAGATTGTTGATATTGGGCCCGAGTCGTTCGCATCGCTGTTGCCGTATATTCGAGAGGCAAAGACGATACTATGGAATGGTCCTACCGGATGGTATGAGGGTGGCTATGACGACTGGACGCATGCACTGGCGCATGCGATTGCCGAGAGTAAGTCTCAATCTATTGTAGGTGGTGGTGACACTGTTGCTGCAATTGGCAAAAGCGGGGTTGATAAGCAATTTACATTCCTTTCAACAGCGGGCGGTGCGATGTTGGAATTTCTATTGAACGGGACGTTGCCTGGATTGGAGGCGTTGGAGTAAGTCTGGGGAAGCGGCCGTTCGGCCATGTAAAGAACGTAATCCGGCTTGGGCGCTCTTTTCTGGATGAGAATCGGCCACCGCCGATGCATCATTTGTGTCGCCACTTGGCGACACGCCAGTAAGAGCTGTGCACAGGGTACGTCTTTCAAGGTACCCACCCCTCTGGGACAATAGGGGGTACTTACTCACTTTTCATGAAAAAAACGATTATAGGAATGTTTCTCGTGGTCGCGCTGGTGATGCCATTTGCATCGTCGGCTCTTACCGTGGATGACGTACAAACACAAATAAACGCACTCCTCTCTCAAATTCGCATGTTGCAAGAACAGCTGGCGCAACTGACTAATGGCGGTGCTGTACTATCTCCCCCTACACTCCCGAATCCTCCTCAACGGTGCTATCCAATAAATCGCGTGCTCCGTTACGGCCACCAAGGGGACGATGTACGTGCCCTTCAAGAACGCCTCCAGGAACAGGGTATATTTACTGGTGAGGCAACGGGCTTTTTTGGGGCTGCTACTCAGGCTGCGGTGCAGCAGCTGCAAGCGAATGAGGGCATTGTTACCGGCGGATCGCCTGATACTACTGGATACGGCTCAGTTGGCCCACGCACATCGCGACGAATCTGGATATGCGACGGCGGTGTCGACCCATACCCTAGCCATCTACAGTTACGCGCAACGCCACAACAAGGCTCGGCGCCATTGTGGGTCTCTTTTGAGACGCGCATCGGTGGCCTACGCATGGCAAATCCATCGTACCTGATTGATTTTGGAGACGGTACCTCTGAGCGACCAACGGAGTGTTTTGCACCTGCAGATGCGTGTGTAAATGCAGGGATAAATAAACATCTCTATCAGAATGAAGGTACGTATGTAGCACGACTACTCGAAGTGACGGATGGTTGCAATGGCATACCAGGATGTATGGCCCCAGTGAGTCAACGCGAGCTTTCGTCAGTGCGTATAAAAGTTGGTGGAGAAGTTGCATGTATGACGGTTGAGTATCAAAGGCCTATTTGTGGACCTGGCGAAGAGGCACGACCTGTGAATTCAGGCAGTCAATGTCCAGGCCCATGGCAATGCGTACCTGTAGAAGCGCCTGCACAGTGCAAAGTGTGGTACGACGGTTGTAACACCTGTAGCCGCACCTCACCCGGAGGTATGATGGCGTGCACGATGATGTACTGTTTTGCGCACAATCAACCGATGTGTCGTGAGTACTTTGATGGTTCCACAGGGAACAGGCCACCAGTCATTTCAGGATTCGCAGGGCCAACGGTACTCTACACCAATCAGTCAGGCACGTGGAAAATAGATGCAGCGGATCCAGAAAATCAATCACTCTCGTACAGAATTTCCTGGGGCGACGAAGGGGGTGTGTCTGCAAACAATGCACAAGGAGTGATGGACCTTGGTCGTCCTGTAGTGCAAAACACGACGTTCACTCACGCCTACAGTACGCCGGGTACCTACACCATCTCTATAACAGTCCAAGATATCGGCGGGCAGAGCGCTGTTACCACGACAACGGTCCGTGTCGAAGGAAGTGTTACGAGCGCCGATCTTGACGTCTCGCCCAAGAGTGGGAACGCGCCACTCACAGTTACTTTTTCTACAAAGGGAACAACCTCATCGTGGATGGAAGGCAATCAGATGGTGCAGCTAGCAGACGGTGGTACGCGTTATATTGAATTTGGTGATGGGTCGGTGCAGCGTCTTGACTGTCCGACGCCGGCTTATAGTTCGACGTGTGTGCTTCGCATTAGTCACACCTACAGCCAACAAGGGATTTATATCGCGAAATTGTTTGTGGCTGGATACTATGGCGTGCAAAATGATGCGGTCTACGGCACACGCAGCGACATTGCACAGGCTAAAGTCCAGGTATTTGGACCAGTCGCGGGAGGCGGAGATGTGTGTACGGCACAGTACAATCCTGTATGCGCAACAAAAACAATGTGTTCGGTAAGCGCTAATAATGGGTCGGGAAACCAGTACCCAGCGCAGTGTTACTTGCAGCGGAAGACGTATTCAAGTTCATGTTTTGCTGAGGCAGATGGGGCTACTGTGGAGCACCAAGGAACTTGCGAAGTCTACTAAATTCCACGCTTAGAAAAACAAGCCCCCGGTTTTGCCGGGGGCTTGTTTTTGGGCGGGTCAGCTATTTCTAATACGTTCTGCAATCTCTGTGAGTTGTGCGTCGTCTGCACGCTCGGCGTCATGCGACGACATATACCCTTCATACACAGTGAAAAACTTTTGCTCGTGGCTTTTGTGTTGCCTCCAAGATTCATCCGAAGTGCCATGCATCGGGAAGATTTTCGCATGCAAGTGATTCACTCCAAAACCCTCAAACATGAATCCAGTGCGCCCCACGTCCGGGAAAGCTGCATCAATTTTTCTGGCGACGATACGTGCGGCTTTGAAAATGCCGTCGGCCACTTCTTCAGACACCGCGGCGACGTAACTATCCTGGTGTTCCTTCGTAATAACGACTGTGAAACCTTCGGTATTTGGGAAAATGGAAAGGAATGCCAGGTGCTTTTCGTCTTCCCAGACCTTGTGGCAAGGAGCTTCTCCTTGCGCAATCTTGCAAAAAATACAATCAGCAATGTGTTTCATGGGGAAAGTATAGCAAAAGAGTGGCGGCAAACCGTAGGTTTGCCGCTGTGAGCTTACTCTGCGTGGTGCTCAATGAGGGAGATGTCTTCCTTCTTTTTTATCAGTGCAATAGCTCGGTCGGCACGAAACGCATGTATGCGTTCAACAACGTTTACCATGTGAGCGACGCTCGTGGCGCTTGGGTCCCAATCGCTTTTTGCATGCAGTGTGGTAACACGAACGGCAATTTTAGCGAGCAGTTGCAGGTCACGCTGCGAGAGTTTGGGAAGGAGAATTTCAAGGTCGCTCGGTGTAGTCAGCCAGCGCAGCCAATACTTAATAACTGACTTCTGTTTGTCAGAAAGGTCGTGCACATCTCTCCCAATACTGCGGCTGTAGATGGTGCCCACTTTGTCGAGTAGGGAAAGATCGATACATCCTAGTGCGTACATAGCTTCCTCCTTGTTTCCGCTAAGTATTAAACAGTGTGCGCACATTTTAAGTAAATTTGTGCGCATTTTATGCACATATAGTGTTCAATAATGAATATTATTGCGTATAATACGAGTATGATCGCAAGGAAGCTTCCACGGAAGGTGCCTCTCGACGAGAAAGACAAAGCTATTTTGAGTGCGCTTTTGCGCGATCCGCGCACCTCAACGGCCGAAGTTGCTCGCAAAACTGGCGTGCAACGCGACACAGTGCTTCATCGGGTAGAGAAAATGGAAAAGCGCGGGCTCATATCCAAATACCACACTATTATTGAACCGGAGGCCTTGGGTATGTCGATGTTCGTTCTCGTCCTCATTAAAGCAGAGCCTGTTTCTCACGACATACTCGGAGTATTTGTTGAAAAGTTAGTAGCGCATGCACATGTTACCCATGTGGCGCGTCTTGTGGGGAACTACGATTATTTTGTTCAAGTTGCAGCAGAAGACATTGCGCAGCTTGATGGGGTGCTGAGTGACATAAAGCGTATGGGGCAAGGTGTTATTCGTGATGTGGAAGTGGCAAATATCATTGATGGACTCAAAACCGACGACTTCTCAGCATTGGTGTAGCAGGTGATACCATGCGCACATGGTGTTGCCTGATTTCATTACGAAGCTCTTGGACGAGCGGGGTGTCATAACAGATAACGATAAGACTGCCTTTCTTTCGCCAGATTTCCTGCAAGGGACACACGGTGCGTTTCTCTTGGCGGACATTCGTGCCGCAGCACTACGCGTAGTAGAAGCGTGTGAACGAAAAGAAAAAATTGCCATCTATGCTGATTTTGATGCTGACGGTATCCCCGGGGCGGTCATCCTCCATGATTTCTTTACTAAAATTGGCGTACAGCCCATTGTATACATTCCGCATCGGCACAATGAGGGATATGGTCTCCATCCTGCGGCAATTGAAAAACTGCACGAACAAGGCGTCACGCTACTTATTACAGTAGACGTAGGCATCAGTGGCCACGAGGGGGCACGACGCGCGCAAGCGTTGGGTATCGACCTCTTAATCACCGATCATCACGAACTGCCTGCAGAACTTCCTGCGGCGTATGCCATTGTGCATCCGCGGCTCATCTCTGAAGAAACAAAGGCGCAGTATCCCTTCGTACATTTATGTGGTGCCGCGGTTGCGTTCAAGCTGGTACAGGCGACACTCGCTGTTGGCAGAGAGCAGAAAATTTCTACATATCTCGCTGTACCAGAAGGGTGGGAGAAATGGCTCTTGGATATGGTAGGGATTGCGACACTCTCCGACATGGTGCCCTTGAAAGGAGAGAATCGTGTGCTCGCCAGTTTCGGTCTGATGGTCTTGCGTAAATCACCACGTAAAGGGCTGAAAGCACTCTGTAAGAAAAATCGTATAGACCAGCGATCACTCACCGAAGAGGATATAGGATTTACCATCACGCCGCGTATTAATGCTGCCTCGAGAATGGATGAGCCTGAGTTGGCCTTTCGCCTACTCGCGACCCAAGACATGGAGGAAGCTGAACTGCTAGCAGCAACATTGGAGAAGTTAAACACTAAACGCAAAGGGGCCGTTGCATCGGTAGTCAAAATAGCCCGGGCAAAAGTGCTCGAAAGGCACCCTGATGATTTTGTGGCAGTGGTAGGAGACCCTTCGTGGAAACCAGCTCTCCTTGGTCTTGCGGCCAACTCGCTACTCGACGGACGCAAGGGGGTGGTGTGTCTCTGGGGAAGAGACGGTACCGGGATGTTGAAAGGGTCGTGTCGTTCTGATGGGAGCGTGCATGTGACCGAGATGTTCGCTGCCGCCGGTGTAGCGTTAGAAGAATCTGGTGGACACGCTTGTGCCGGCGGCTTTTCAGTGTCCTTGGATGAAGTACACACACTTCATACGCATTTTTCTCGGGTGGCACGCACGGTACCTGCCGCGCCGGCAACCGTATCCGTGCCACACGCTATTCATCCGCGCGAGCTGACCTATGCATTGTATGAGTCACTGCGCATTCTTGCTCCCTTTGGGGTGGGGAATGAGAAGCCGCAGCTTGAGCTCCCAGACGTATTAATAGAGGAGGTACGCATTTTCGGGAAGGAGGGAAATCATACAGAGATTATCGTATCAAAAGATGGCTACCGTATTCGCGCCTTCCAATTTTTTAAGACGCCTGATGATTTCACCAAGTTGCCCACTGTAGGTGAGACGTGCACTTTGCGGGGCTCAGTCGAGCGGGACCAGTTTAAAGGGATACGCAAAGTTGCGCTACGCACAGTGGACGTACGCTGAGGCACTCTGCGGTGGTACACTGTGCGCATATGAAAGACCTCACTATAAAAGCACTGTTTACGTGGGCGTGGGAGAAATTTACTCAGCGACCGTGGGCGTTTATTGGCCTGTTTGCCGGAGCACTCATTGTCTCAGGCATCTCCTCAGCAATCCTCAGTTCTGCTGAGGGTGTGGCCGGGCTCTACCAGCTCCTGTGGTTGGGTGACTATGCTGTGCAAACGCTTGTGTCGATGGGGATCATGGCAATCGGCCTCAAAGCCTACAAAGACACGGCTCATCTATCAATTCACGATTTGTGGCATCCGAAACGATTCGTCCCGTATCTTTTTGCGACACTGCTGACTGGCATTACGGTGATCGTGGGCCTGGTGCTCTTGATTGTACCTGGACTTGTTGCCATGACGATGTTTATGTTTGCTCCGTACCTCGTTCTTGATAAGGGCATGAGCCCAGTTGACGCTATGAAGCACAGCATGAAGATGACAGAAGGGCATCGCATGTCGTTGTTTGTTTTTCTCCTCGCCATGATCGGTATCAACATACTCGGTGCACTTCTCATTGGTGTCGGGCTTCTGGTTTCGGTACCGGTGTCCCTCTTGGCAACAGTGCGTGCGTATCGCTTGCTTGAAGCGATGCCAAAGTCTGCATAGCATGGGAGTGGTCGTGTTTTCAGATGGTGGTGCGCGCAATAATCCCGGGCCTTCTGGCATCGGGGTTGTTGTATATAAAGACGACCAGAAAGTTCTCGAGCTCGCCGAGTACTTGGGGGAGCAAACAAACAACTGGGCTGAATATCAAGGAGTCATTCGCGGTTTGGAAAAGTTGATTGAGCAAGGCTTGCAAGAAGAGCAAGTGGAAGTCCGCATGGACAGCAAGTTGGTCATTGAGCAGTTGCTCGGACACTGGAAGATTAAAGAGCTCGGTCTTCAAGAGCAGGCGCGGCGCGCGAAGATACTGATGCAATCATTTCCTGCACTCGATTTTACGCATATTCCGAGAGAAAAAAATAAAGAAGCCGACCTGCTCGCGAACGCGGCAATGGATCAGGGGATGGGCATACAGGTGTAAAGTGTAGGCTTTTCGTATACCATTGCCACATTACTTGAGTATGTAGCTACCTATATATTATGCCTACAACAGTTGCGCCAGGAGGTTTTGCAGGGTTCATGCAATTTATCCGAGAACAGGGTGTCGTTGGTCTTGCGGTCGGTTTTATTCTCGGGGGCGCAGTATCAAAGGTTGTGTCTGCATTAGTGAACGACATTGTGAACCCACTTCTCGGCGCGGTTCTTGGGTCAACTGAAGGTTTGAAGGCGATGAAGCTTGGTCCCGTACTTTTGGGAGATTTCGTTTCAGTTGCTATTGATTTCATCATCATTGCGGCAGTGGTCTACTTTGTAGTGAAAGGGCTTGGGTTAGACAAGATGGACGTGAAGAAGACGTAGATTTCAGTTTGTTTCAAACAGCGGCCTATATAGGCCGCTGTTTGCTTCCGCGCTTTGGTCCATGGTATATGAAAAGTAGCTACTCTTTAGCAGAAAAGGAAAGGTGATGTCACAGGCTAGCCTAGAAGAAGTGGCAGAGCGCTATGCGCGCTTCTGCCAGATGCTCGTACCACCACGCTTTGGTGCAGAACGGTACACGGGAGCTTTTGCCGAGTTTGAAGAACTCTGCAGGCATCCATTAGTGGCAGGATGTTCAATCTCCGAAAGAGCCGTGCACATCGGGACAGAGTTTTTAACGGGTACGGCAGGCGGGGATGTGTATGACATTGGGGAATTCATCCTCACTGTTTCAAAGGATGCGGTCACCTGGGAGAACATAACAAAAACTTCAGGTTCGCATCATGCACCATGTATAAGTTCTGCCAAAGTACTATGCGGCGATCCAGAATTGAACAACAGAATACGGCACGCGCTAAAAGATGGGCTCCTGCATGAAGTATTTTTCAACATGATCGACGCTGCTCAGCGAGATGGTTATCTTGCGCCTCTCGCGAAATCCTGGCCCAAAAGTTCGCGGCCGCATGTTTCCGCGTTATCACCCAAACGGGTGATAGTCGCGACACCTGTGGAAAAGCAAGTGAAACCGTTGTTTACCTGGAGGTTGTGGAAATGAACTTCTCGCGTCAAGAATCACGATTCAATCCTGCACAGTTTGCGCTCAAAGTTGCCGTTATTGGACTTGGAGGAGTTGGTGGCGACGTGGTGTACGAACTGGTAAAGCATGGAGTCAGTGGAGTTGTGGGGTTCGACCACGATACGGTTGCACCAGAGAATCCACCGGGGCAGCTCTATCGAGTTCGCGACGCAGGTCAACAGAAGGCAACGGTCTTGCGAGATATAGTCGTTGAGTTTGCAGACGGCGAATTCACCGGTTTTGCTCACAAGGTCATCGAAGAGTTGCCTGAAGCGGACGTGCTGTTTCTGTGTGTAGACGACATGGGTGCCCGAAAGAGCATTATGCACGCTGCTTTTCGGTCGACGGGTGTCAGATTGGTAATTGAAACACGGGTCGACGCTGACTCGGTCGTGGTGTTCACCGTCATCCCTCAAAATGTTGAACATCAAGAGTTATGGGATCACTATTGGTTTCCCAATGAAGAGGCTGAGAATAATGGCGGATGTTCAGTCCCCACGTCACTTGGGGTTACGTCATCTATCGCTGCGCAGATAGCAGTCAATCAGCTCTTCAACTGGTTCGGAAACGGCGAGAAGGATCTTGCACTTGTTAGTGACCATCACATTGTGGTCACCTTGCGACCCCAATTCACGGCGCGCGCTGCCACGTGGTGACGGAGATCGCATCGTGTTTGACAACATCATGTCACTCGGTATGCTGGAAACAGCCTGCTGTACATCCATGGTGTCTACGCGCAGGTACTCGACAACCGTAGACATACAGAAGGAGCAAGAACATGGCACGAATGACGGAAAAACTCGAATCGCTCGGCCACGCCGTGGCCTTGTCTGACAAAGTTTCCATCGTTGCCGTTGTTTCATCTCAAGGCAGTGTCCCGACGGCCGATGCGAAGCTTCAGATTTCGCCGAAGGTTTCGTCGAGCTGACGTTCGCCGGCAGACGATCCGCAGCCTCCTTCATTGAAGGAGGCTGCACTCATTTCCCTTGCTACCATTTCGGTATGCAGGGGCATGTTTTTTACTCAGGAGTTGCAGCTTTTTTAGTGGCAACGGCGATAGCGCTTGTGGTTCCTTTGGGTTGGTGGGAGATTGCGTGGATGGTGATGATCGGCAGTGTACTTGGTGTGGCTGCTTGGGCTATGCGTGTGCCGTACACGATGTCGCTCGTGGTTACTATCAGTTTGTGTGCACTCGCGTGGGTGCGGGTAGCATTGCTGCCGCCAATTACACATCCGGAAATCGATGCGTTCCTCGGGCAAAAAGTGCATCTCACGGGAGAGTTGCGCGATGAGGTTGATGAACGCGAAGCAAACGCGCGATTGGCGATTCGTGTCACGCACATTGATGGAGTGGATGTGGCGCATATACAGCCGGTGCATGTTCTAGCTCTTGTTGCGCCACATCCTACAGTATCCTACGGGGACACGGTGGTAGTTGAAGGAACTCTCAAAAAGCCAGAGACATTTGAAACTGATGCAGGCCGCACATTTGATTATCCGCAGTATCTTGCAGTGGAAGGTATTGGTTACACAATGTCATTCGGTCACATCGTGAAAACGGAAGACGGGGGTACGTCATTTCGCCGCATTCTTTTTTCAATAAAGGACCATTATCTTGATGGTATTGGGCAGACATTAGTCGAACCATATGCGGCACTCGCTGGTGGGCTCACGGTGGGTGACAAGCGCGCGCTCGGCGGAGAACTCCTTGATACGTTTCGCGATGCAGGCATCGTACACATTGTGGTACTGTCGGGTTTCAATATCACCATCATCATTGCGTTTCTTTTAGGCTGGATGAGGAACTTAAGCAAAAAAGTGCAATTGATGGTAGGAACTTTGGTCATCGTTGCGTTTGTTTTGATGACAGGAGCGTCTGCAACAGGTGTGCGTGCAGGCATTATGGCTACACTTGCGCTTTTGGCGACCGCACTCACGCGCCAGTACGCCATTATGCGCGCACTGGCGATAGCGGCCGCCGTGATGGTGCTATGGAATCCGCGCATTCTTTTGTACGATCCTGGGTTTCAATTGTCAGTGGTTGCAACGATTGGATTAGTGACGGTGGCGCCTCGTATTGCCAAGCGTTTCCTATGGCTCACGGAGCGCTTTGGTCTGCGTGAGATTGTGGCGAGCACTATTGGTACGCAGATTGCCGTCTTGCCACTCCTCGTCTACCTCATTGGCGAAATATCACTTGTTGCGCTTCCAGCAAACCTGCTCGTCCTTCCTACGGTGCCGTTTGCCATGCTTCTTGCATCAGTTGCGGGGCTATACGGCATGATCGGCTTACCATTCGCTGCCTTGATTGGGTATCCATCCTACTTATTGCTCGCGTGGATTGTATGTGTTGCTGAATGGGCTGCTGCAATGCCATTAGGTACAGTAGTTGTTCCCGCACTCCCATTGTGGATGGTGGGTAGTATGTATGCGGTCGCGTGCCTCTGGTTGATTATGCGGCCAAGCGACTCTCCACAACACTCCAATTCAGGTTCTTGAAAAATGCATCCACATACTTGGCTTTTCCTGCAGCGCCATAGTCCAAAAGGTACGCATGCTCCCAAACATCAAGCGCGATGATGATGGGGAGTGTAGCAAAATGTCCTTGGTGCTGTTCTCCTGAGAAACCAAGATGAAACATTTTTTCCTGAGGGTCGAAGTAGAGGTTTGCCCATCCCGGGCCACGCATCAGCGCCACTCCTTTCATGTGCTGTACGAGCACCTCGACACTGCCAAACTGGAGGGTGAGTGCTTTTGAAAGCGAGCTCTCTGCGCTAAAAGGGCTGGCGCCGCCTTCCAATTGCGCAAAATACAGCTCGTGCAAACGCATGCCACCAAATTCAAACGAACGGCGGCGGATGATTTCGGAAAGTGCATGTGCATTTTTTTCTGAATCTACCGCCAGCTCAGTAATCAATCCACTCATCGCGTTGAAATTTTTTACATACCCAAGGTACAGGCCGAGGTGCTCTTCGATAGAGCGTGCAGAGATGCCTTCTAGGGTGGGAATGATAAACGTTTTTGCTTCGTAGGTATGCATACACAATAGATTAGAGATTAAAATGGAAGAATCAAAGATTACACACTCACAGTATAGCAAAGCGTCGTATACTAGAATGTATGAAGAGAAGTGCGATCCTGTGGGGCGTGCTCCTGCTCTTGGTCGTCATGACGATGGGGGTCTGGGGCGCAGTCGTAGAGCTTTCGCGACCCGGGCAACTAAGGGTCACCTTCCTCAATGTCGGCCAAGGTGATGCCATCCTCATTGAGTCTCCTACGCGCAGGCAGGTACTTATTGACGGCGGGCGCGACCGAGCAGTATTGCGTGAGTTGGGGGCAGTGATGCCATGGTGGGATCGAAGCATTGATGTGGTGATTGCGACACATCCCGATGCAGACCATGTAGGTGGGCTGTTTGAAGTGCTCGCTCGCTATGAAGTGCAGACCATTTTCCAAAGTGGGGTACAAAATGACACGCTGCAGACCGAATCTTTACTTTCTGCAGTCTCTCGCGAGCGCAGTAATGGGGCAGAAGAGCGCTTGGCGCGGCGTGGGCAGATTATTGATATAGGTGGGGGTGCGTACATACAGATTCTTTTTCCCGATAGGGATGTGTCTGGGCTTGAAACAAATACGGCGTCAATTGTTATGCGTGTTGTGTATGGAGACACTGCCTTTTTGCTGAACGGAGACTCTCCGAAGACTATCGAAGAGTATCTCGTGCTCTTGGACGGGGTGCATTTAAAATCAAACGTACTCAAGGCAGGGCACCACGGGTCAGATACCTCGTCTGCCATTTCTTTTGTGGGGTATGTATCACCCGAGTGGGCTGTGTTTTCCCGAGGTTGTGACAATACCTATGGCCATCCGCACCAAGAGGTGGTTGACCTTATGAAGCGCTTTGAAATTGCAACCAAAGATACTTGCCTGGACGGGCGCGTATCCTTTACGTCGGACGGGAAGTCGGTGCTTGCTAAATAGCATATTTTATTATATAATATACAACAGAGGAGCCTGCACCTGCATGCTCTAGAAGTAGGAGAAAAGCCTTGAAAAACGTGATGAAATGCGTCCTTGCTGCCTTCGGTCTGTGGAACTGCGTTGTGCCGGCTTCGGCCCAGCACACCGCCGATCCTTATGCCATTCTGCGCGGCATGACCTGCGACCCGCGGCTCCCTAACTGCGGCCAGCACCAGGGCCGTCCGGGGCAACCCAATGACGGACGCTACCGGCACTATGGGCGCGCATTTCCGGAGCGACGAGACCACCTCCATGGACGGCCGCTTTTCGGAAACGGAGCTGGTTTCACCAGTGGTCGCTACGGCGACAACCGTGTGCGGCAGTTCGATGGGCGCTTCCGCAACGACCATCGACGTCACGGCGGCGTGACTCACGGGACACCGCACGTTCAGCAGCATGGTCCGCAGCTCCTCGGCCACCAGGTGTGCGACTTCACAGCGAGTGGGCAGCCTCTTGGTTGCCGATTCGTGCCTCGCTAAGACAGCGTCGAGTCGCAACGCGAACAAAACAACCCGGACTAATTGTCCGGGTTGTCCTTTTTGAATCGGATGCTTTCGCCCTACTTTGTCACAGGAGTGTTTCGCTTGATGATGCCCGCCTTTTTGAGGGTTGCGTACGCACCATTCTTGCGGAGGGTCTTCAAGCCTTTTGCTGATGCAGTAAAGGTTACTTTCTTGCCGATTTCAGGCACGAATACTGTTTTCTTCTGGAGGTTGACGTGGCGGCGGCGTTTCCCTGTAGGATTGAACTGTGTTGCACGGGTGCGGTTAGAGTACCCGCCTCCAACGATTGATGTCTTGCCTGTGATGTCACACTTTTTGGCCATAACGCGTCGTATGCTACCATTCTCGCATTGAGTATGCAACCAGACACTATTTTTCTCGTTATCGTCCTTATTTACTCGGTGGTCCTGCATGAGGCAGCACACGGCTACATGGCAAATTACCTCGGCGACCCCACCGCCCGCTTGTTGGGAAGGCTCACCCTGAACCCCTTAAAGCATATAGACCCGATGGGTTCGGTCATTTTGCCGGCACTCCTTGCATTCAGTAACGCACCATTTCTTTTTGGGTGGGCAAAACCAGTTCCGTATAACCCATACAACTTGCAGCGCGGTGGAAGGTGGGCAGAGGCGTTGGTTGCTGGTGCAGGGCCGCTCAGTAACATTTTTTTGGCCGTGGTATTTGCGGTGGTAACCCGCTTCGCTACATCACCCGCAATCGCAGAGTTGTCTTTTATGATCGTGTCGGTGAATGTCATGCTCGCCTTTTTCAATCTGGTGCCGATCCCACCACTGGATGGGTCAAAGATTCTTTCTGCCTTGTTGCCGCACCCACTCAATCTTTCGTGGGAGCGCGTGCGCGTGCAGCTGGAACAAAACCCTTTTCTTGGTTTCGGCATGGTCATACTTTTCGTTGTACTGTTCGGAGGTATCTTTGGAAGTGCGGTGTTTGCCCTGGCACGCCTGCTTGCGGGCGTATGAGGTGGATAATTGCAGTAAGCCTGGCAGCTCTCTGTATCCTTGGCTTGGGTCTATGGCTACTCGATCAGCTGAACAATCACGGGGCAACTCCTGTGCCAGTGGTGCAAGACACGCTCTCCATCGTGCTCACGCCTGACGGATTTGTGCCAAAGGAGCCGACCATACAGTTGGGAACGACGGTTACCTTTTCAAATACTACTGGTAGAGAATATTGGCCAGCGTCTGACCTGCACCCGTCACATGCGATATACAGTGCTTTTGACCCTGCTCGGCCTCTGCAACCCGATGAGATGTGGGCTTTCACGTTTGAAAAGGTTGGATCATGGGGCCTTCACGACCATATCCGTTCGTACTACACTGGGCTGATTCATGTTGTGGAATAATCGCAAAAGTTTCCTCGTTGCAAGTTGCCTTATTGGTGTCGCTGTTATCGGCGGCCTATTTTATTTTTTCCTGAGCCGTTCGCCTTTGTCTGAGTACATCAAAAAGGCTGATGCGTGTGCGGTGCAATTTGCTCAAGCAGAAGAACAGATCGGTTGCTGGTACCGTGTTATAGAAGAGGCGATCAACACTGAGAGCATCGACGACGGCATGAAAGTGTTTTCGTACGTGTACGAAAACTTCACGCCCTTTATCGAATCAGGATGCCATCGTCATGCTCATAAAATAGGCGATATTGTGTACTATGGCCAATACCTCGCCAACCCCGACATTGACGCTATTGATTTTCCACAATCAACAACCGCCTGCGGGTATGGGTTTTACCATGGTTTCCTAGAACACCTCGTCCAAGATAATCCTGATTCCGCTTTTGTGACTGATGTGTGCACAACGTTGGGAAAGAAATATGGAGCAACTATGGGCGACATTCAGCTCACGTGTTACCACGGTGCGGGGCATGGATTTATGCTTGCCGAAATTGAAAAGCAAGAAAAACAATACTGGGGAAACATCCCGGTGTTCTCAAAGCGTCCTGTGGAACTTTGCAATGGGTTGCCTGAGGCACGAGAGGGAGACCGCGAAGAATGCAGACAGGGTATTTTTAACGTGATTATGGAGTGGGGAGAGGTGAAGAACTATGGTTTTAGTTACGAAAAAGAGGCGCCGCTTGCGGTGTGTCATGGGCTGAGCGCAGGACTCCTTCATGCGTGTTACTACGAAGCGGCGCAGAAGTTTGATGGCGTTGCGCAGAAGGACCTTGCTCGTGCGTGGCGCATTGCACAAGCAGAATCTCCCGAACACGCACTGATGATTCTCAACGTTGCGGTGGCAGGAGTAGTGCAACAGACCATCGCTGATGATTCATATGCAGCATTCGGAAAAGGATGCACTACCTTGCCGACAGGGCCAAAATCTGGATGCATCGAATCAATCGTCAATGGTCTGTATGAACATGGAGCACCCACCGAAGAATTCAAAAGAGCGCTGGCTTTCTGTCAGTTGGACTATGTGCAAAATGACCCGGATGCTTCAGAGGCGTGCATGCGCGCTTTTGTGCAGCGATTGCCGCGCTTCTACACTCCAGATCGAATTGTGGGCGAAGTGTGCCCCCTTTTAGAGGGGAAACCACGCGAAACCTGTGACGCATTTGGCGAATAAACATCTACTTGAACTTGCGTTCTGAAAGCGGTAGGGTGCACGAGGAGGTGAGCCATTCTCATCAATAAATAGGCATACGGAGGTACCTGCAATGCACCACTTTCTCTTCTACCTTTTCGCCAGCCTCTTTCTCATGGCTGGTGCGGCAACCGGAGGATTGTACTATCTGGCGAGCGTACAGCTTGCCGATGGTGCCCTGGTGGTCCCCATGGCTGTTCTCACGATGCTCTTGGCAGGCTGCGTCATATATTGGGGCGTCAGCTTGCGCCGGCACGCACATGTGGTGCGCACCTTCGGTGTGAATCGCTCATCATCGGCGTGGGCATGCTCATCGTCAAGCTCTCGGCTTTCAAGGGTGTGGTCACCCTTGCTTCGGCGGTGCAGTTTCTCACACAGTCATACAACTGGGGCGTGCTCGTCGCCGCGCTCGGCTTCGTGATAGTGGGCATCTATCTGGTGTTTGAGTTCGAACACAAGCATCAGGTCGAGCATCTCGTCGAGAGGGGTTCCGCAGAGAAGAGTATGATTGAGACTGCCTGACGTTGCATTAGACGCGGACCAAAGGTCCGCGTCTTCACTTTTTTAAGTGTTGCACCAGCGTCTTTCGGGGGTGTTGGCGCGGGCTGCTTGTTGCATTATGGAGTGCGCTGTAGTACAGTGCCCGCACCTCGTTAGAGGCGATTTCACATGGCAACAATCAATCAATTGGTAAAGCGCGGTCGCACCGATCGCATCAGAAAGACCAAGACGGCTACGCTTGGCCGTGGTTTCAATGTGCTTAAAAATCGCCCAACATTCTATGCGTCGCCATTCAAGCGCGGCACGTGTGTCAAAGTAACTACCAAGACTCCTCGCAAGCCTAACTCTGCTATCCGTAAAATTGCTCGCGTACGCCTTACTAATGGCCAAGAAGTTACTGCGTACATCCCAGGAGAGAAGCACACGCTCCAAGAGCACTCGGTGGTTATGATTCGCGGAGGTCGTGTAAAAGACATCGGGGTGCGTTACACAATTGTGCGCGGTCGCCTCGACGCTGCAGGTGTTGATGCGCGCCGCCGTGGCCGTTCACGCTACGGAGCCAAGAAACCAAAGGCAGGTAAATAATTTTCTATACTATGCGACGCCCGATAAAGAAACGTGATCCAGTGCGCCCAGACCCGATATACCAATCGGTATTGGTAACCAAACTCGTCAACTACGTCATGGAACGTGGCAAGAAAGACACCGCACGAAAAGTCATCTACGACGCATTTGAAATCTTGAAGAAAGATGGCGAGCCTGCAACGATGCTTGCAACGGCTATCGAGAATGTGCAGCCTTCACTCGAAGTGCGCTCGCGCCGCGTCGGTGGCGCAAACTATCAAGTGCCTACCCCTGTTCGTCCTGAACGTCAGCTTGCTCTCGCACTCCGCTGGATGCGCGACGCTGCTCGCTCCAAGAAGGGGAAGCCAATGTCGCAAAAGCTCGCTGCAGAAATTCTTGCTGCAAGCAAAGGGGAAGGGGACGCTATTGCTAAGAAGGAGAATATGCACAAAATGGCAGAGGCCAACAAAGCATTCGCTCACTTTGCGTGGTAACACACTAAACACAAAAACAGGAGAGCCGCCCAGGAGGGCGGCTCTTTTGCTGTGTGCAGAAGTGCTCACGAGCTTACGGGGAAGGTTCGACCTCAACCACATGCACGCGAAAGGTGTGCCCTTTCTTGTTGGTGATGTGGAAGGTGTCATATGCGAGGTCACCCAGCGCAAACGTAAACGGTGAAGCGTGTAGTGCCGCCTGAATCTGCCGCATGGTTGTGTATGCGCGCTCGCCAAGGTTGGGTTCATCATCCGGTTTTACGATGGATCGGATAAGTGTGCACGCTTCAAATAGGGAAAACACGTCGAGTCTCCCGGGAGGGTTTACCGACAGATAGCCGTGCAGTCTTTTTAGCGCAGCCGCGCTGTCCTCTGGTGAGGCGCACATCTCTCGTGCGGCCTCATCTACCCAGTAGCTCAGGCTGACCACGGTCAGTTTTTCTGCGCCACGTTTTTCGGATGCGCTGAGCATCAGGATAAGCATTTTTTCGAGAACTGCTTTAGCGGGATCGCTCATTGGATTCTCTCCTTGGTGCCTGTCGTCTGTGTACCGCACCGATGCTGCTTATGGAATGGTGGCCTATTTTGCAATTCTGTGGCGGTCTGCTATTCTTCCGGCACGTTAAGGGGTTTCTATTTACTATGTTTTTACCCGCTCAACGCTAATAACTATTCACTATGTCCCGTGATTACCCGCTCGAGAAAGTTCGCAACTTCGGCATCATCGCGCACATTGATGCAGGCAAGACTACTACATCCGAGCGCATCCTCTATTACACGGGCGAGTCTCATAAGATTGGCGAAGTGCACGACGGGGCAACTGTTACTGACTGGATGGAGCAGGAGCGCGAGCGCGGCATCACGATTACCGCCGCGGCTATTACCTGTTTCTGGAACCCGAGCTACATGGGTGCAGACACCACGCACAAACACCGCTTTAACATCATCGACACACCAGGACACATCGACTTCACCTCAGAAGTGCAGCGTTCTATGCGCGTGTTGGACGGTGCGGTGGTGGTATTCGACGGCGTGGCGGGAGTGGAGCCTCAGACTGAGACCAACTGGCGCTACGCCGAGGACGGTTTGGTGCCGCGCCTTTGTTTTGTAAACAAACTTGACCGCACTGGGGCGTCATTCGAACGTTCCTTCGCGATGATTCGTGACCGTCTCTCAAAAAATGCCGTGCGCATGCAGATTCCGATGGGCGAAGAGGATGCGATGGCAGGAGTGATTGACCTCCTCACTATGGAAGGCATCACCCAGGAAGGTGAAAAGGGGGACCGTGTCATCCGCGGCCCTATCCCAGAACAGTTCATGGCAGATGCAAAGAAGTATCATGGCGAGCTGGTTGAGGCTATTGTTGAGCACGATGAGGCAGCAATGAGCGCATATCTTGAGGGTGTTGAGCCATCAATACCCGCACTGAAGGCGATTCTCCGCAAAGCAACTATTGCGAACAAGGTATTTCCTACATTCTGTGGAACCGCGCTCAAAAATAAAGGAGTGCAGCTTGTGCTCGACGGCGTTGTGGACTATCTCCCTTCACCGCTTGATGTACCGGCAGCAAAAGGTCTACACCCCGACACCGGTGCGGAAGAGGTACGCCCTGCATCAGATGAGGCACCATTTGCGGCGCTCGTATTCAAACTCCAGACCGACCCTTTCGTAGGTCAGCTCTCTTTCTTCCGTGTGTACTCTGGTACGTTTGAGGCAGGACAGACGATGTACAACGCTTCCAACGGTAAGAAGGAGCGTGTAGGCCGCATGGTGCGCCTTCAGGCAGACAAGCGCGAAGAAATAAAGAAAGTGCACGCGGGCGAAATTGCAGCGTTTGTAGGCGTGCGTGACGCGAAAATCGGTCACTCCGTTTGTGACGAGAAAAACCCGATCATTCTTGAAGAAATTAAATTCCGCCAGCCAGTCTTGTCTGCGCGCATCGAACCAAAAACGAAAGCCGACCAAGAGAAAATGGGTGTTGCGCTCAACAAGCTTACAGACGAAGACCCTACGCTACGTATGTATACCGATGAGGAGACGGGAGAGACTATCCTGGCCGGAATGGGTGAGCTTCACCTCGAAATCATCGTTGACCGTATGAAGCGTGAATTCAATGTGGAGGCAACGCTCGGCAAGCCCCAGGTAGCGTATCGCGAGACGATTCAGGGTGCGGCTGAAATGGAAAACAAGTACATCAAACAAACGGGAGGTAAAGGTCAGTACGGCCACGTGAAAATCCGTCTCAAGCCGCTTGAGCCGCTTGAAGAAGGTGCCAAGATTCCAAACAACGTAAAGCGTGATGCACACTTCGAGTTCATCAACAGTGTAAAAGGCGGCGCTATCCCTCAAGAGTTCATTCCTGCTGTAGAAAAAGGTGTACGCGAAGCGCTTGATCGCGGTATTCTTGCCGGCTACCCAGTAGTAGACGTTTCTGTGGAGCTGTACGATGGCTCGTACCACGATGTGGACTCGTCAGAAATCGCGTTCAAACTCTGTGCATCAATGGCATTCCAGGATGCCGCCAAGATTGCGAAGCCGGTTATCCTTGAGCCGGTGATGAAAGTAGAAGTGGTGACTCCCGACAAATTCATGGGCGATGTCACCGGCAACCTCAACTCCAAGCGTGGACAGGTGCAGTCCATTGACGACCGCTCAGGTGGCCTCAAGGTCATCACCGCGCACGTGCCACTTTCAGAAATGTTCGGATACACTACGGCACTGCGTTCAATGACGGAAGGTCGCGCAAATTCCACCATGGAATTCGCGCACTATGCAGTTGTTCCTCGCAACGTTGCAGACGAGGTCATTGCAGCGCGCAAGTAAGACCGACAGAATAAAAGCAAAAAGGCGCCACAGGCGCCTTTTTGTGTATACGGCATAAGGGTGGTTCGGTTTTGTGTCACACTGTACGTATGGATGACAACCTCACGAAAGATATTCTAGAAATTGAACGCCAGATTCAGGCGATGACCTACAATGCAAAGCACCATGAAACAGAGGTGTTGCGTCTGCACGAACAGGTAAAACGCGCAATAACTGCCGTACAAAAGGAAAGTAGGGATATTGCTCCCAAGGAGCGCGAACTGCATCAGCTCGAGCAACGTATTTCTCAGTTACAAGCCGAAATTGCGCGTAAAAAAGCACTGGTGGAGAAAGAGGAGCGCGACCTGCATGCGCTCGAGTCTCGCGAAATGAAGGCCCAGAAAGATACCGATGTGCTCAAGAAAACAGCGACCAATCTCAAACAGCAAGTGGATGCAAAAAAACGCTCGGCATGGCGATTGAGTCAGCTCAAGAAAGGGGAATAGGCAGGTCTTATCGAATGAATGTTTTTGAGAATGCGAGACATGTCGGTACGTCGTCAGGAAGTGTCTCACAAAGCGGAGTAATGTCGGCTTTTGTGTTGCTCGCCACTATGGTTCGTGCTGCCCAGTGCACACAATTGCGATAGAAAGGGGTGCCCGTTGTCGCGACAGCGCAATAATGTGCGGCCGTGTTGTTTGGTATGTATCCGACGAGACCAATACTACGCCCCACACTTTCCATGCACGCATCTTGATACGAATCAGGGACGCTGTCCGTACAAAAACGTCCGAGTGTAGTGAAAACTCGATCATTGTACATAAAGCCGAGCGCTGCATGCGCTTTTGGTGCCATCCAAAATATGCAACTCCTTTTAGCGGTTTCAGTATCAAGGGTCAGACAAAAAGGAACCGTCGCAGCCTGCGCATGACCGCCATTAAAAGCGCCTTCCTGCATAAAGCGCATGTTGTATTCCATAAACGCGCCGCCATAGCAGCTTTGTTCAGTATCAAAATCCGGAGTGACCGTCTTCTCGCATTCAGCAAAACTTTCCCGTGCCGACTCTTCAGTGTACCCTCGGGAAAAAATGATACTGTGCCCGGCGGCGTGAAGGCAGTCGCCGCGGGCTTTTGGTGCTATGTCGCGACAGACACGTTCGGCATCGGTAGCAGTTTCGAGGCCTCTTTCAGGGCTTACTTGGGAGACAATTTGATGGAGGCAGCCGTATCCGAATAGTGCGCCGCACAAACGGAATGCTCCTTCTGCGCCTTCGCGCTCAAAAAGAACTTGACCCAAGGCATGAGCGGCCAGGTGCTGATCTGCTGCTGAATATCGCGACGCCTCACGGCGCACGTATGCGATGGTGCTGGTGCTCCCTTGCTCCTCGGCAATCACACGGAGAAGCGGCTCACTCAAGGTGTCGCGTGCACGTGGCATCGCTGGTGATTCTATTGATGCTTTTGAGTATGTAATGATGCCGGCTGCTATGAAAAAGATCACTCCGATGAGCGGTGCTATGGCAGAGAGCGTTTTCATACGAAGGGGTGCTGGACATTGTTCATCTGCTGCATAGTGTAGCCGTGTGATTTTAAAACATCGGGAACTCTCGAGGTGTAGCTACTTTTTTGCCGCTCATCTTGGTGCAATGGTTGCAGTTGGGGGATAATTACTTGATAGATATGCCACCCAGGAACATTTGCTTCTCCCGAAGATAAATCTGCCGCGAGTAGATCGAACGATGATGCACGCGCCCAGTCGATGATGCGCGCGAAATGTGGCCGGGTAGCTTCATGATGCCACGGTGCTTGGCGTAGAGGAGAAGGAGAAGTTGCGGTCAGAAATGCCGCGTGGGTTGCGTGTTCTGGTTTTGCCCAGAACGCTAGTCGGCTATTTTGCTGGGGAATATCTTTTTTTGATTGTGCTCGAGAGTTTTGTCGAGCACGGAGCGCCTCCAGGAGTCCTTTCAGCGATGCGCGTCCCGCATGAGGCCCTGCAGCCGCTCCAACGGCAACAGGAGGCATATTAGAAGGGTCAGAAACCACTACCATGATGGTGTAGGTAGGGGCATCGGTGAACAGTTGTACAAAAGTAACCATGAGTCGATACCGTACACACGATTCCAGGAGTGTGCCTAGATCTGGACACTCAGCAGTAAGTGAATCATGGGTAAGCGTGACAGGACTAATACCACTCAACCAGGTCATCATAAATGCGTCGCGCTCAATAACTTCCAGTGCGCCCGAGAGGAGTGCTACGGGGCGAGTCGGCGCCGTTGCAAGACCGGTCGTGATGGGCTGACGAAGCATAATCTCGCCACTTTCTTTCGCATACGCAGCACTCAGTAGTTGGCTCGGCACCGAAACATACCGTCGAGCTGTGTAAGAATATGCCCTACTCCAACGCAGGGGGATATCATCTATCGTCGCATAGTGTGCGGTGTGTGTTTTGTCAGATAGTACATAGGCGGATGCTCGAGGTGCGTTGGCCGGCATATTTTTTGAAGGCGTTGGTGATCCGCAACGGAGATGTCCTTTTTCAGTAAGCCAAATTTTCCGCTCTACCGCTTCCGCTAGTGCAGTGCGCATGGCGTGTGCTCTCGAAAGTGATATGCCACCCGCGCTCCCGCTGTCAGTGTTTATTCCAACGCTGTACTGGAAAAAGCGCGGCTCATCGGGAGGGTGCGTTTTCCAGCGAGCACTTGAAATGGTGCGGGTGTCGAGCAGGTGTTTACAGAGGAGTTGCTCCGTCGCCATTCGCTCTTCCTCATTCGCCTTGATGGTGAAACCGAACTGCTCCTTAAAAAGCTTTGCTTCCAACTGAGCGCGCTCGAGGGCGGTAAGCATGTCTGCACTCTACCACGCACTATTTTTTACTGGTTATGCACAGGTGCAATCAGTAGGTTGATGCAGTTCTTGTACAATCAATGCATGCAAACTGTTCGTCGTATCTCGCGCTATGTTTTTGCTGGAGCAGGTCTTTGCGTGCTCGCGCTCTCCATCGTTATTCCATCAATCCGCATTAAGGGGACTACCATCTCTCTTGAGGGGAAAGATGTGGCGCATGCAGATGTGCCCTCATGCAGTTCGTGTAGTACGTGCAGCTCATGTGCGTCATGCACTTCAGACGGTGGTTGTGCTGATAGTGGCTGCGCTGACTCTGGCTGCGGCGCATCACCTGGGGAATAAATCGATACCCATTCATTACATTACGTATGTCACTCGTTATCGAACAACCAGACACTCAGCCAGAGCAGCCGCAGAAGCCGGTTACTATTGAAGGGTTGCAAAAAAACCTATACATCACGCTCGCCGTCTTGGTAATTGTGGCGCTCGCAAGTGTAGTGTACTTCTACGACTCGCTTATGGTTACAGAAGAGCAGCGGCTTACCCCAGAGCAGGTCTTCAAACAGCTGCTCGTTTCTGGCGATTTTGACGCTGCGCTCGCACTTCTTCCACCTGGGGGTGGCACTGGAGCGCCAGTAGAGCAATTTGCTCGATTTATGACAGCGCTTCCCGCCGAGCAATTGAAGGCGGCTCAGCAAGCCGAAGAGGCATATCGAAACGCAGAAGGAAATCCAGCGGCACAAGCTTCGCACCTGAATACAGTAATAGAGCAACTGCTCGTGAGTCGTGATAAGAATTTGTACGACTACTTCTTCCGAGAGGAAAGTCCTTTCTTTGCAATGAAAAAAGACACTATTGACGCATCAGCGGTTGCACTCGCAGAGTACGGTATGACACTACGACCTACCTCCATTTCCCAAGTGGTACTTTCATTACCACACATAACGGCGATCAATCTCGCAAAAAACATAGATGCAAAAGGTGTAAAAGAGCACATCTCAGCTGGTATTGAGAAAGTGGAGGCAGCGGCTATCCTAAACGCAGCCGAAGTGGGGCAGATGGCAACCGGAGACTCGCACCGAGCACACATGCGCATGCTCACTTGGAAGAGTTCCATATACGGGGCCGCCGCCCTAAAAGATTCGGCATACCTCCCTAATTTGAAGGAAAATGCTGAAGGCGCGATGACCTTATACGAACGTTTGGTTGCAGAAAATGGTCGCGAGAACTACTTACAGGCACGCATACCACCGATTCTGATTACCTATGCAGGAGTATTGGCACGATTGGGTGCTGGCCACGATGCGGAAATTGCGTTCGCTTTGGAAAAAATAGTACAGTTTGTTCAAGGAAATCCACAAATGCACGAAGCAGTCTTTGTAGCTACGGTAAAGCGTTTGGCAGCACAAGATAAAAAAACGCGTGGCTATCAGTACGCTACATACAAGCTGCTCGCAGCCAAAAACGAACCATTTAAAGCGCTTCTTGCGGCGAACGGTCTTACTTTCTAGAGAGTATTTGGTGCCAAGATGATGAAGTAGAGAGGATCCTCTTCAGGGGACCATATATCCAAAAGAGTGCTCACCGCACGATCGTTAAAACCACCTATAACGCGTGACGACACATCGAGTGCTGTGGCACAGAGAAGTACATTTTGTGCCAAATGCCCTGCTTCTAGGAGGGAAAGATAGTACGCGAAACCGCCGTACTTCTGCGACGACTGACCCCATCGGGCGGTGAGGATGAGAGCATGCGTTCTGCTCACAGTATGCTCGGACGAGGTCAATGTATCGAGCGCCGCTGGAGTGGTCTCCCACAGCTCCTCCAAAACATGATTGTTTTGAGAAAAATGATACGCCTTAGGGCACTTTCCCCCCTCAAGGGTCCCTACAAAATATATTTCAATGGGATTAAGTCCACCTCCCGAAGGGTAGCCACGCTTGCCATGGGTGCGAGCGGCTACGGCATTTCCCAAAAGGGTACTGATGCTGTTAAGGGGAAAACTGCCGGAGGGACGCGGTGTGTCCCTCTCCGAAAGTGACTGGCGCGCAAAAATGACGTCGCTGAGCTCTGCGGCAAGTGTTTCTATGGCGGGGAGCTTAATCTGCGGCATCCGCGGATAGCTTTTTTCGGTTGTTTGAAATGTGTGGGGTGTTCCACTGCGTGAGGCAGTGGTCCGTAGCTCCCGGACAAGGCGATGGAGTTCCGCAGGATCATTAATGTTCATGTGAACATGATACACCGCACAATCTAATAAGGGATCCCTGCAGGGCGTTTCCTTGACGTCTCCTCTTCATTTGTTTACGATACGGGGACGGCGCAGGCGCTTTTTATTTTTGGCGTGTGCACGTAAGTCGAAATTAGTTATAAACGTTAATTAGCGCAGGCACGTTTTCGGGTGAGATAGAGTGTTCTCGCGCTCTCTCCTCCGCAAGCGTACGCGCCACACATGGATATGGCAGAAGTATTTGACCGTTCCAAGCCGCACGTGAACGTTGGTACCATCGGACACGTGGACCACGGCAAAACCACCACGACTGCTGCAATCTTGAAAGTCCTCGATTTGGCGAAGGATCAGGGTTACGGAGCTCGCGTGGAGGGGGTTGATGGTATTGACAATGCTCCTGAAGAAAAGGCGCGCGGTATTACGATTTCTATTCACCACTCTGAGTACTGGACGCCTAGCAGGCACTATGCTCACGTGGATGCTCCAGGTCACGCAGACTACATTAAGAACATGATTACTGGTGCTGCTCAGATGGACGGTGCTATCCTCGTGGTAGCAGCTCCAGACGGTGCAATGCCTCAGACTCGTGAACACATCCTCTTGGCTCGCCAGGTGGGCGTGCCAAAGATCATCGTGTATCTGAACAAGTGCGACATGGTTGACGATAACGACCTCATTGATCTCGTTGAGGAAGAAATTCGTGAGCTCTTGACGAAGCAGCAATATGACGGTGCTAACGTACCAGTTATCCGCGGTTCATCACTCAAGGCTCTTGAAGCGACCTCGATTACTGATCCATGGGCAGCAAAGATTCTCGAGCTCATCAAGGCGGTAGATGAATTCATCCCGACACCAGTTCGTGAGATGGACAAACCATTCTTGATGCCTATCGAAGACATCTTCTCTATCGAAGGACGCGGTACTGTAGTAACTGGCCGTATCGAGCGTGGAACCATTAAAGTTGGTGCAGAGGTTGAAATCGTTGGTGTAAAGCCAACGGCTAAGACAACCATCACTGGCATCGAAATGTTCAACAAACAGCTTGATTCTGGACAGGCAGGCGACAACGCAGGAATCCTTCTGCGCAGCGCTAAGAAAGACGATGTGCATCGCGGGCAAGTGCTCTGTGCTCCAGGGTCAGTTACCCCGCATACTGAATTTGAGGCAGAAGTGTACATTCTCTCAAAAGAAGAGGGTGGACGACATACGCCATTCTTCTCAGGATACAAGCCACAGTTTTACGTACGCACAACGGACGTAACTGGGGAGGTGACCCTCAAAGAAGGAGTAGAGATGGTTATGCCAGGCGACACGGTCACGTTTAAAGTGAAGCTCGTGGGCCCAATCGCTCTCGAAGATCAGCAGCGCTTTGCCATCCGCGAAGGAGGCAAGACGGTGGGTGCTGGTGTGGTGACTAAGATTGTTGCGTAGGTTCTGGTGGTTTGACTATCGGAAAAATTTCGTGTAGTGTGCGCTCGCTGAACTATGACAACCAAAACGAAGGCAAAAAAGAAATCAGAAGGCGGAAAACTCCGTATCAAGGTGCGTGCCTATGAGCACCGCGTCTTGGATGGAGCAGTCAAACAGATTATCGACACCGCTGCTCGCCTTAATGCCTCTGTGGTTGGACCTATCCCTCTGCCGACAGACATCAAGAAGTACACGGTGAACCGTGCGGCATTCATCGACAAGGATTCGCGAGAACAGTTCGAAATGCGCGTACACAAGCGAGTGATCGATATTCTGAACCCGAACCCAAAGATAATCGAAGCTCTGACGAATATCGACTTGCCCTCCGGCGTTTCGATTGATGTCCAGATGTCTTAAGGAGATCTAAACAAAAACACCCTGCTCAGCGGGGTGTTTTTGTTATGGGTGTCTGATTCATTCCCTTTTTCTGTTGCGGCGCTACACTGGTAGTGATGCTGACTGAGGGAAACATGAAATACCTCGAGACCATCTCTGACTCAGAGATGGTTCATCTGCAGCCGTTTAATCCGATGACTCAGGTTATTGCAAGTGAGATTATATCGCGCATACGGGAAGCATTACCGTCGGCTGATGTGTTTTATTTCGGCTCGTCCGCCCTCGGGTTGTTTGGGGAAAACGATATTGACCTAGGGGTTATTGATGCGCAGGAATACGTTGCGAGCGGTGCCACGCTCGAAAGCTTGTTTGGACTACCGCTCAAGATTGATGAGAAAAACCATGTAGTGCGCTGGGAGTTCGTTCAAGAAGGGTTTCTTGTAGAACTGTTTCTCTCGGATGCTCTGGCAGGGAGAAGGCGTGAGCACCTGCACAATCACGAGCTTCTCCAGGAAGATGAGCAGTTGCGAGATGCCTATCAAAACTTAAAACGGGCAAGTGTTGGTTTGCCTAAACGCGAGTATATGAAAAAGAAGCTCGAATTTTTCAATGCACTTGCTGTTGATAACGAACACAAACCCCCTCTGCCGGCGGTATAGTGTCCATATGAAATTGCTCCTCACGTTGCTTGCTATCATGGTCTTCCTACCGCTTTCGACTCACGCGCAAGCACCAGAAACAGAATTACAGATTCAAATTCGGGCGGCACTCCAAGATCAGGCAAATGAGCAGGGATACACAGCACAGGAGCTTGATGAACTTGCTGCTGCCTTGGCACAGAATGCTCAAGAAGAGGGTATTTCAGCAGATGACGTCTCTCAGACCTATGGTTTTGCGCCTGAATCTTTCGAGACTGACGAAGAAGAGACGGCTATGACTGACGATGATACATCTGCCGTGGATAATGCTACGAATCCGATCGTGATTGTTGGGGGAGTTCTTTTTCTAGGTCTTCTTGCCTGGGCATTGATGCGCTTCAAGCACGCACCTGTTTCCGAGACAACTGCTACGCCTCCTGTGGTGTAGTTCCAGTGGCCTGCTTTACCCAGGCATTTTAGACGCGCCGCGCTCAGGTGCCTGGGCTGCCCGCACACCTTTCTGGCTTCGCCGCATGAGCGACTTACCAGGTCGTTCATGAATAGAGAGAAATTCACGGGCTTGCCCACACACCTTAGCTGCGGTGCGGCCTAAGGTGTGTGGGCTTGCATTCTCTCTATCCGCGCGTATACTGCGCGGACCTTAGAGGTTTTCCTCTGAGGCGACCATGTCCCTATAGGGACCACTGGCAGAACGGGAAACCGCGCTGCTAGCGCGGTCAAATCATTTTTACACTATGAAATTCTTACTCGGCACAAAAGGACGTATGACGCAGGTCTTCGATGCGACCGGCCGCGTTACTCCTGTTACTATGATTTCTGTGAGCCCGCTCACGGTTACGCAGGTAAAGACTATTGAAAAAGACGGGTACAAGGCAATACAGGTAGGGTACGGCGCCAAGAAAGAAAAGCGCGCCAACAAGGCTGAGAAAGGTCACTTTAAGGAGATCGCCGTTCCAAGAGTGGTTCGCGAGGTTCGCGACATGGAGGCAGAGCGCGGAGCCATAATCGATGTGTCGGCTTTCTCAGTCGGAGACACTATCCAGGTGTCAGCTATTTCAAAAGGTAAAGGTTTCCAGGGTGTGGTAAAACGCTATGGTTTTGCCGGAGACCTCGCCACTCACGGCCGCAAACACACTGAGCGCGCAGCAGGATCTATTGGAGGTGGTGGCCGAGCGGGCGGACGTGTGGTAAAAGGTATGCGCATGGCAGGGCGCATGGGAGGGGACCGCATCACGGTCACTAACCTCAAAGTGGTGCAGATCGATGCAGACAAAAAGTTCATGCTGATTTCTGGAGCGGTTCCAGGTCGCCCAGGTACAGTTGTTGAAATCCGCGGCTAAACTAAATGTATGGCAACCAAGAAAATATCAAAAAAGAAGGTAGTCGCTAAAGAAGTAAGTACTGAGGCTATTACTGCACCAGTCCACACGATTGGTGGCAAGAAGGCAGGCACTGTTTCATTGCCTGCGGCACTCTTTGCTCTTCCGTGGAACGCGTCACTCGTCCATCAGGTGGTTACCGCTATGCAAGCTAACGCTCGCCCTTCGGTTGCACATGTGAAAGACCGCGGTGAAGTGCGTGGTGGTGGTAAGAAGCCATGGAAACAGAAGGGAACGGGCCGTTCACGTCACGGTTCTTCACGCAGCCCTATTTGGATTGGTGGAGGTGTGACCCACGGTCCTCGCAACGAAAAGATATACGCACAAAAGATAAACAAGAAGATGCGTACTAAGGCACTCTTTACCGTCCTCTCACAGAAGGTTCAGGACAACGAAGTACTCTTCATTGACGCCCTTTCATTCGGTGTTCCAAAGGCTAAAGAAGCGAAAGGTGTGCTCACGACGCTAGCAAAGGTAGAAGGGTTCGCAGCACTCACTCGTCGCAACAACGCCGTCCTGGTCGCTGTGCCACAGGTAGATGCAGCACTCCTCAAGAGTTTCCGCAACTTTGGGAACGTTACCGTCATGGCGGTGTCAAACCTCAACCCAGTGGAGGTGTTGCGATTCAAGCATCTGCTCATAGCTTCACCAGATGAATCAGTGGCGCTCCTCGAAAAGCGCGGTAGCACTAAGAACGCATAAATGTATGGCACTTTTTTCTAAAACAACAAAAAAGAAGGTCGCAACAAAAACAGCTACTAAGGTGGCTGTGGCAAAGAGCGCTGGGGCATCTGTGGCAGAAGGGCTCTCGTGGGTCTTGATTGGCCCTCGCATCACTGAAAAGGCTACGCAGGTTTCTGAAAAAGGCATCTATGTATTCGATGTCGCTACTGCCGCAAACAAAATGCAGATTGCTAAAGCAATGTTCCAAGTGTACAAAGTGCACCCCGTAAAGGTGCGTGTTGCACAGGTACGTGGCAAAACAGTGAGGAATGCTCGCACGGGTATGACCGGCAAGCGTGTCTCGGGTAAAAAAGCATACGTATATCTCAAAAAAGGTGACACGATTTCGATAATGTAATTTGTATGAAAATATATAAACCAGGAACTCCAGGACAGCGCGGCCGAACACAGATTGCCTACGGTGAGATTTTGACGGTGCAAAAGCCTCTCAAGTCACTCACGAGTGGTCGCAAGAAGGGTGCTGGCCGAAACAATCAAGGTCGCATCACTATGCGCCACAAAGGCTCAGGTGCAAAGCGCCGCGATCGCCACATCGACTTCCTTATGGCGAAGCATGGTGTTCCTGGTATCGTAAAGACGGTGGAATACGATCCAAACCGCTCTGCGTTCATCGGGCTTGTTGCGTACAAAGACGGTGATCGCCGCTATATGGTACTTCCACAGGGAGTCACTGTAGGTGTGGAGGTTACCGTCTCTGAGACAGCACCTATAAAACCAGGAAACCGCCTCCCTCTAAAGCAGATTCCAATCGGCACATTCATCTACAACATCGAGCTCAAGCCGATGGGTGGTGCCAAAATGGTGCGTTCAGCGGGCAGTTTTGCAGAGGTAATTGCTCAGGATAGTGGCTACACACACGTTAAGATGCCTTCAACCGAAATTCGCAAAGTGCCACAGACGTGCTGGGCATCAGTTGGTGCAGTGTCTAATGATGAGCACCACTTGGTAAACCTAGGTAAAGCGGGTCGCTCTCGCCACATGGGTCGCCGTCCAAAAGTGCGTGGTTCTGCGATGAACCCAGTCGATCACCCACACGGTGGTGGTGAAGGGCGCCAGGGCCGCGGCTTGCGTCGTGCAAAGACGATGTGGGGCAAACCATCGGGCAAGGGTCAGAAGACACGTACCCCAAAGAAATACTCAAATTACCTCATTGTTACTCGCCGCAAGGTAGGAAAGAAGCGCGGGTAGTCTACAGCGGGAAACAGTACTGAAAAAACTCGCGCCAGCGAGTTTTTTCTTGCCTGGATCGCCGTTGTGGGCTACATTCCGGACGGACTCAGAAAAGGGAGAAAGCACATGCTTGCATACAGGACGTTGACAGTAGAAGATGCAAACGCACTCTGCAGCTTCCGCAACAGAGAATTGGAACAGGTCCACTGTCTCGCGTATCTCCAACACATGACCCTTCCTGAAGCAGAGGTAAGTTTTTTTCTCAGAGAGATCGAAGAAACAAAAACACGCACGTTGGTCGGCGTATTTCACGACGGACAACTCGTCGGCATCGGGGTAGTCGTACATCATGGCCGCTCAAAAGGTGAGGTGGGTGGGTATGTTGCTCGGGCATGGCGAGATGGCGGCGTGGTCGATGGTTTCAAGGCATGGGTAACGAAAACATGGCCCAATTACTGCATTATGGTGGATGTGGCGCCGGAAAAATCTCTCGCGCTGAAAGCGCTGCAGGGTACGGGTCTCACCGCAGAAGTGCTCACGGAGGGATGTTTGCAGTGGAAACGACCTGCATGAGTATGTAAACATTGTAGGTGCACACGCATACGACCATAGACAACGTCTATGGTCGTAATTTTATCAACTCTGCACAGCGCTTTGCCGTCTCCATGGAACGCTTGGTATGCGCCTAGGAGGACACATGTTGACACAGTGAACCTTTTCGCCTAGTATGGGCGAGCCCTGTGCGGGCTTCTATTTTTATGGCACGATCAATCAAAAAAGGACCATACGTTGACGAGCGACTTTTGCAGAAAGTCTTGAAACTCGGCAAGCCTGGTAAGACACCTATCGTCACCTGGGCGCGTGCTTCACAGATTCCACCGGAATTTGTTGGACACACGTTTGGTGTCCACAATGGAAAGACGCACATTCCCGTACTCGTTACCGATGAGATGGTAGGACACCGCCTTGGTGAATTTTCACCAACAACCCGCTTCGGCCGTCACGGAGGTAAGATGCAGAAAGAAATTGAAATGAAGGCGAAGGAGTCTGAAATTGCCGCTGCTAAGGCTGCAAAAGCGACCGTCGTCGAAAAGAAATAGTATATGAAAGCGTACCTTGCAAACCACCGCCAATCGACACGAAAGACCAGACTCTTGGCAGATTTGGTACGCGGTAAAGGTGTTGCTGAGGCCCGACATATCCTGCACTACACCAACAAAAAAGGTGCTCCTGTATTTTTGAAGCTCATAAACTCAGCAGTGGCGAACGCTCGCACACAAGGTGTTACCGAAGAAATTTTGTTTGTTAAAGAAATTGCAGTCAACCAAGGTGTTGCCCTCAAGCGCATCATGCCGCAGGCACGAGGTTCGGCGCACTCGTATAAGCGAAACGCGAGCCACATCAGTGTTGTGCTGGGTGCAAAGAATGGAGACCAAAAAACAGTTACCAATGAAGCCAGAGCAAAAACAGCCAAGAAAGCTGCAAAGAAAGCTCGAGCAAAGAAAACCGTATAGCATATGACACACGTAGCTCACCCATTTGCACAGCGCCTCGGCATCATTCGTGACTGGAAGTCTCGCTGGTTCGCCAAGACCCCAAAAGAATTTCGCGGAAATATTCGCGTTGACACCACCGTGCGCACATTCTTGCGCAAGCGTTTGCGTGGTTTCTACGTCACCTCTGTAGAAATTGAGCGCAATCAGCGAGCACTCCGTATTCTCATCAAAACATCACGCCCAGGTATGGTGATTGGCCGCGGCGGGGAAGGTAGCTCAAAGTTGATCAAGGAGATCGAGAAAAAGATTCGTGCTGCCGGCATCAAAGAGGTGCCTACAGTTAAGGTAGACATCGAAGAAGTGCGTTCCCCTGAGAGCCAGGCACCAATCGTCGCGTACATGATTGCAGAAGGTTTGGAGAAGCGCATGCCATTTCGCCGAGTGCTCAAGCAGACGGTTGAAAAGGTGATGGCGAATCGCGATGTTCAAGGGGTACGTATCGGTATTTCAGGTCGCCTCGGGGGTGCTGAAATGTCTCGCCAAGAAGAAATCAAGCGCGGACGCGTTCCACTGCAGACACTGCGCGCCGATATTGATTTCGCACGCGAAGAAGCATACCTCTCATATGGCGTGATCGGTATCAAGGTCTGGATTTACCGAGGTGATATTTTTGCAAAAGATAACGAGCGCAACCGCGCCCAATAATTTCTTCGCTTATGCTGTTCCCAAAACGACCTAAACACCGCAAGTGGCAGACTGACCGCACTAACGCTAAGAAGCGTGCGCTCCCTGATTACCGCGGCGCAACCATTTCTTTCGGCTCTTTTGGATTGAAGGCCATGACGCAATGCCGCATGAGCTCAAACCAAATCGAATCTGCTCGTAAGGTTATTTCTCGCAGCCTAGGAAAGACCGGTAAAATGTGGATTCGCGTGTTTCCTGACCGACCTCGCACACAGAAGCCTGCAGAAGTAGGTATGGGTGCAGGAAAAGGTGATCTTAAAGACTACGTATTTGACGTGCGCCCAGGACGAGTGCTCTTCGAGGTAGACGGTATTCCAGAGGCGATCGCACGAGAAGCTCTCCGCAAGGCGAGCACAAAACTTCCCGTTAAAGCCAAAGTAGTAGCTCGCATATAAAGCATATGGATATCAAAGACATCAGAAAGAAGAGCGAGGGCGAGCTCACCAAGCTCGTAAACGACCAGCAGGAAGCATTGCGTGTATTTCGATTTAGCGAGGCAGGAAGCCGTACGCGCAACGTTAAGGAAGGGCATACCATCAAGCGCACGATTGCACGGATTCTAACCGAATTAAAGGCTCGTGAGTCGGGAAGCCTTGCTGAAACGAAGAAAACCGCGTAGGATGCGCAACGCTTATCGTATGACACCAAAAACAACACAAAACTCAGGAAAAACATTGCGCGGCACGGTAGTGAAGAGCGCGATGACTGACACCGTAACCGTGTCTGTCGAACGCTACATCAAGCACCCGAAGTACAAAAAGTTCTATCGCGAGTCTAAGAAGTACCTCGTGCATAACCCAGGAAACACAGTGGGCGTTGGTGACATTGTAACCATCCGAGAGACACGTCCGATTTCAAAGCGAAAGCACTTTATTGTTTCAGAGGTAGTTCGCTCTGTAGCTAAGGAGGCAGCCGACGAATAGCATATGATCCAGCCAAACACTATAGTAAAGATTGCGGATAATTCCGGCGGTAAAGTCGGTTTCGTCTTCAAAATTCTCGGAGGCAGTAAGCGCCGCTACGCACACATTGGTGACGAGGTGGTTATCTCTATCCGCGTTGCAGAGCCGCGTAAGCCAATAAAAAAGAAGGATGTGGTTCGTGCCGTGGTGGTTCGCCAAAAGAAGGCTATGCGCCGCACGGATGGTTCGTATGTGCGCTTTGACGAAAACGCAGTGGTCTTGGTGGAAGGGAAAGGTAAGAACGCCAAAGATCCAAAAGCGAGTCGCGTATTTGGACCGATTCCGCGCGAAATTGTTGAGCGTGGTTATCAGCGCATCGGCACACTTGCCCCTGAAATTGTATAGCCTATGAAAATCAAGAAAGGAGACAAGGTGGTAGTTATTGCTGGTAAGAGCCGCGGCGAAAAAGGTACGGTGATGCGTGCTATGCCCAAGGAGAATAAGGTGATTATCGAAGGGGTAAACATGATGAAGAAGCATCAGAAAGCGACGCGCCGAGGTGGAAAGGGTCAACTCGTAGAGCGCGCGATGCCTCTCCATGTATCGAATGTACAGGTGGTAGACCCAAAGACAGGAAAAGGGACCCGTGTGCGTATTGCTCGCGAGAAGGGTGGCATGACTCGTGTGGCCGTAAAAAGCGGCACAACGCTAAAGTAATCAGGTAATAATTCTGAGACGTATGGCAAACAATTTTTCAAACATAACAAAGCAAAAGCACGACAGTGCACTTGAGGCACTCAAGGCAGAGTTTGGTTACACCAACCCGATGCAGGCACCTCGCCTTATGAAAGTGGTAGTGACTTCCGGTATTGGTTCTGTCTCAGACAAAAACAAGCGCACTCTCATTGCGAACCGTTTGGCCAAAATTACCGGACAAAAGGTTGCCGATCGTACTGCGAAGAAATCTATCGCAACCTACAAGACACGCCAGGGTGATTTGATTGGCTACCAGGTAACGCTGCGCGGTAACCGCATGTGGTCTTTCTTGGACAAGCTCGTACACATCGCTCTTCCTCGTACGCGCGACTTCCGTGGCATCAAGGCAACGGGCTTCGACGAGATGGGTAACTACTCATTCGGCATCAAAGAGCATACTATTTTTCCAGAGGCAGCAGACGAAGACATCAAAGACATCTTTGGTATCGGCTTCACCATCGTAACCACAGCAAAGACAAAAGCTGAATCTGAGGCGCTCTTGCGTCACCTCGGGTTCCCGTTCGAGCGCGAAGCAGATAAATAAACCCGTACATTCTCTAGGCTTAGAAATCTCGGTGCTTTTCCAAAGGAAGAGGCCGCCGAGATTTTTAAGGAGCCTGCGACTATATACATCCAAGTGTCTTTCTGAAAGAAGAGGCCGCCGAGATGTATAACGAGTCTACGACTATATACATCCAAGTGCCTTTCCAAAGGAAGAGGCCGCCGAATTATTCGGCGGCCTCCTTTCGTTGTTCGCGGTGTGCGCCGCTGAGAAGTCTACAGGTGCGGTACGCATGGTACTTGGCGAGCCACTCTCCTCGGGGGAGGGTGGTTGCCGCAAAGACGCAGCGCATCCACACTTCTCGATACCAGAAAGACCGTTCCGGGTGCCTGAAGCGAGGATCGTAGCGCCAGATGCGCCAGCCTGCATGAAAGAACAGACGTGTGCCTCGCATGCGAGCGGTCATACTCCTGGTCGCGAGGTGGGTGCGTAGTGTCCGGATAACGGTGCCGTGGAATCTTCCGAAGCGACTCAGATACCACTTGCTCACCGCATTATCAAGCACGGTCTTCTGAATGAAGCGTACGGTCTTGATGAGATACGGCACCATAAAGCCGATGGGGAACAGTAGAATGACCCAGTGTAGTGAAATCTGGATCACGATCATGCAGATGACAATTCCTAACTTGGTGAGCAGATGCTGCTTGAGCCACCATAGACGGGCCGATGTGCCTGCTCGTCTGGCGCGTTCTTTGAGAGTACGCACCTTACTCGTCCAGGCACCAGCGAACATGTACTCGAGCGTGACGCTTGCAGCAATGCCTGTAAAAATACGGGCCACTTTTGATGTCGCGATGGCGGCAACGATTATCGAAAAGCGTTCTGCCCCAAAGACGATAAATCGCCAGAGAGCAAGCACGCCTTCGAGGATGATGCGCCAGAGCACGATAGCTGCTTCAACGAGTAATCGCCATGCAGCCACCAGTATATTTCCAAGGAACCGCGCAGTTGCCCCGAGGGCATCCAACTCGGCATACCAGTCTATGGCAAGAATGAGAGCTATAAGTACTCCAAACCCCCACCACCATTCTCGGCGGTATTTCAGTCCCATGTGATTTCTCCTTTTCCGTGCAGGACTATACCATAATTTAGAATTATGTACACACCATTAAGGGCACCTGCAGATGGGCGCCTGTTTTCTATAGGCTGGTCCCTACACTCCTCTTTCCTGCCATATTTGACAGTGGGGGGTGCTTCGCGTAGTATGCGGGAGCCTCGTAGGGAGGCCCGTTTCTTAGTAAGAGTGAGTCTTCTCACTAACTGCGAGAAAAAGGGCCACAGAGAGGGATTTCCATAATCAAGACCGAGAGGTCCAGATGCAGGAATCCCACTACCTCTCCTTGCGGTGCACACCCACACCATGGCAAAGAAATCAATGATTGCGAAAGCGAAGCGTACGCCGAAATTCAAGAGTCGGGTCGTTCGTCGTTGTTTCAAGTGTGGCCGTCCTCGTGGATACATGCGTGATTTCGATCTCTGCCGCATCTGTTTCCGCGAGCAAGCATTGGAAGGCAATATTCCCGGAGTAAAGAAATCTTCTTGGTAAATTTTTATGGTACACGACCCTGTAGCAGACTTTGTAAATCAAATTAAAAACGCCGGCGCGGTAAAAAAGGCCGTAGTCTCTGTTCCATTCTCAAATCTTAAAGCAGCAATTGCCGAAGTGTTGAAAGTGAAGGGTTACGTAAAACAGTCAGAAAAGAAAGGAAAGAAGGTCAAGAAGACCCTCGAAGTGACGCTCGCATACGAGAACGATGGCAGCCCAAAGATCAAAGGTGTGCGCCGTATCTCAAAGCCAGGGCGCCGCATGTACAAGAGCGTTGGTGAAATTACTCCCGTCAAATACGGTCACGGCACCCTCGTACTCTCAACGCCAAAAGGAATCCTTGCTGGGGAAGATGCACGAAAAGAAAAAGTCGGCGGTGAAGCATTGTTTGAAATTTGGTAAATACTATGAGCCGCCTAGGAAAAAAGAACATAACGATTCCCACTGGCACCACAGTCACTGTGGTTGACGGTGTGGTAAGCGTAAAAGGCAAGGGAGGTGAGCTTAAGCGCACCATCCGCCCGATTGTCGGTGTTGCCGTCGAAGGCAACGAAGTTTCTGTGACTCCTGTTGCCGAAACACGTCTCGCAAAAGCACTCTGGGGCACCTACAGTGCACACGTCCGCAATATGATCAAAGGAGTGAACGAGCCTTTTGTGAAGAAACTCATCCTTGAAGGTGTGGGATACAAAGTGGCGCTTTCTGGAAAGAAGATGGTTTTGAACCTGGGTTTCTCTCACCAAGTAGAGCTTGCTATTCCTGAAGGCCTCACCGTTTCCCTTGAAAAGAACGACATCACTGTTTCAGGTATCGATAAAGATTCAGTAGGGCAGTTCACTGCCGAGCTACGTTCTCTCAAGAAACCTGAGCCATACAAAGGCAAGGGTATGCGTTACTCAACTGAAGTACTCCGTCGCAAGCAAGGTAAGAAAGCAGCAGCATAAACTTTATGGCAACAAAAACTTCAGCAAAAGAAATGAAACGTCAGAGTCGCCACGCACGAGTTCGTGCGCGCGTCACTGGAACTGCAGAGCGCCCACGTTTGTCAGTGTACAAATCAAATACACGCGTTATCGCGCAGGTTATCGACGACATGAAGGGGGTTACGATCGCGGCGGTCTCATCCTCAGCCCTTAAGGCAAAAACTCCTCGCGAGCGTGCAGAACTTGCTGCAGCTGAGCTGGCAAAGCAGGCACTTTCCAAAGGAGTGAAGGCAGTAGTGTTTGATCGAGGTGGTTTCCAATACACCGGGACTATTAAGGCATTTGCCGACGCGGCACGTCAGGCAGGACTCATTTTCTAATATATGGATGACACACAGAAAAAACCAGTGACCGCAGCACCTGCACCTGCAGCAATCGACCCTCGATCATCTCGTGGTCCTCGCCGCGGACGTGATGACCAAAACCGCCGTGGAGGTGGTGGTCGCGGCAACCGCGGTAACGACGAGCGCCGCTCTGAATTTGCACAAAAAATCATCGGTATGCGCCGCGTTGCGCGTGTGATGGCAGGTGGTCGCCGCTTCAACTTCTCGGTCTCGATTGTTATCGGAGACAAGAAAGGCCGCGTGGGTGTAGGTATGGGTAAGGCCACCGATACCGCGCTCGCTATCGAAAAGGCAACTCGTGATGCAAAGAAACACATGATTACGCTTGAACTCACCAAGAACCACAGCATTCCGCACGAGGTAGATGCTAAGTACTGCTCGTCAGTCGTAGCCATCCGCCCTTCAAAAGGCCGTGGTTTGGTTGCTGGATCTGCAGTACGCACCGTCCTTGAATTGGCAGGCGTGTCTGATGTGACTGCAAAGCTTCTGACTCGCAGCAAAAACCCTATCAACAATGCACGAGTGGCAATGAAAGCACTTGGGCAGATAGCTAAAAAATAAGTATGGCTTCCCTCAGCACACTCACCTCAAACACTAAAAAGCCACTACGCCGCGTAGGGCGTGGTCAGAGCAGTAAGCGCGGCAAGACCGCCGGCCGCGGGACGAAAGGGCAGAACTCACGTGCTGGACGTAAGAAGCGACCAGAGCTCCGTGATTTCATTAAAAAGCTTCCAAAGCGTCGTGGGCACGGTAAGAACCGCGCTCGTGGCGTGAATTCAGAACGCATGATCCCTGTTGCGATTACGCTCACTATGCTCGACAAATACTTTGCAGCTGGCGCTGAGGTCAATCTCGCTGCACTTGCAGCACACAGGCTCACACCTTCTCGCGAAGGTAAGAAGCAGCGTGTAAAGATTTTGGCAACGGGCACTCTTTCTAAGAAATTGACGATAACGGAATGCGTTGTTTCTGCGGGAGCGAAGAAGGCGATTGAAGCTGCGGGTGGTACCTGTGCGTAAGGGAGACGGGGTGGGGCTACAAACATACGAACATAAACGACCGCTATGATAGAAACATTTTTGCGAAAAATCCGTCTCGTTGCTCACGATGAGACTCTACGCACCCGTGTGTTGTTTGTTTTTGCTGCACTCATCCTTTTCCGCATACTCGCCACTATTCCTGTGCCTTCGATTGATACGACACAGCTTCAGGCATTTTTCTCAAACAGTCAGTTTCTCGGCCTCCTGAACATCTTTTCAGGTGGTGGCCTTTCTAATCTTTCAATTGTTGCACTCGGTGTGGGCCCGTACATCACCGCGTCGATTGTCATGCAGCTCATGACCGTGCTCTCTCCTAAACTAAAACAGATGTACCAGGAAGAAGGGGATGCAGGTCGCGTCCGCTTTATGACCTACTCGCGCTATCTCACGGTGCCGCTCGCGTTTATCCAGGCGTTTAGCATCTTGGTTCTTTTCCGTCAGCAGGGGGTGATTGGCTCGATGGATTTGATGCACACCATCACGAGTGTGTTTGTGCTTGCCGCTGGGTCACTGCTTCTTATGTGGTTGGGTGAGTTGATTACTGAATTCGGTGTGGGAAACGGCGTTTCCTTGATTATCTTCAGCGGTATCGTTGCCTCCCTTCCTGCATCAGTAGCCCAACTCCTCTATACATTCGATATCTCACAGTTGCCGATGTACTTGGGGTTCGTCGCGGCTGCGGTCCTGGTTATTGCTGCGGTGGTGTTCATCACCGAAGCAGAACGGCCAATCCCGGTCACCTATTCGCGGCAGGTTCGCGGTGGCAAGGTGCTTGGCGGTGTTTCTACCTACCTCCCATTGCGGGTGAATCAGGCGGGCGTTATTCCGATTATCTTCGCGCTCTCACTCCTCTTGTTCCCGCAAATGATTGCGAATTTCCTTGCTGCTTCAAGTATTTCTTGGCTTGCTGCTGGTGGGCAAGCGGTAGTGAGTGCGCTCAACAATCAGTGGGTGTACGGCATACTCTACTTCCTCTTGGTGTTCATGTTTACATACTTTTACACCGCTATCACGTTCGAGCCCAACCAAATCGCAAAGAACTTGCAGAAGGGAGGTGCGTTTATTCCGGGAGTGCGCCCAGGACAAAATACAGCTGATTACCTCGGTAACATCATTACGCGCATTACACTCGCCGGCGCACTATTCCTAGGACTTATCGCGGTACTTCCTATTATTATGGAAGGTATTACGGGCATTGCGTCCCTCACCATCGGTGGCACGGCGCTCTTGATTGCCGTATCAGTTATTCTTGATCTGGTAAAGAAAGTGGACGCTCAGACATCGATTCGAGAATACTAATTGGTAGGTACAAGGGCGAAGGGACAGGGGATAGGGAATACAAAAAACAGTAGAAAAACAGCCGGCGCAGGATGCGCCGGCTGTTTTGCGTACCAGTGGCCGTATTTGACTTTATCTAGAGGATATATATATAATACAAACTCTATGAATAACAACCGCATACAACCGTGGAACAGCGCCCTAACAGCGCGTGTTTCGCGTGCATATGGCAGCGCACTGATTTTCAGTGGCGTGTCGGGTATACGGTTTTTGGGCGGTATGTATCTCCATCGGTTTCTTCGCATTCACCCCGTGAGTGCATAAGCTAACGGATTGAGACACACCCTGCCCAAGGCAGGGTGTGTTCTTTAAGTAAACAGAGAAAGGGAGTCGCATGGCGACCACGAAAGACGAATGGGACAGAGATCCAGATATTGAAGAGCAGGGAATCGGCTACTTCTTCCGTGGAGTGGGTACTCTGTGGGCGTTGGCGGCTCCAGAAAAGCCGTATCTGATGAAGGCTTTTTGGGCACTGCTGCTTGCAGAAGGGTTTGGCATACTTGCCCCCCTCTTCTTCAAGGCACTCGTTGATGAGCTACCACAGCTCTACGTGACTGGTATGAGCACGCTTGCTCTCAGTCTTATAGCCGCGATGGCGGGGGCAAAACTTCTCGGTATCGGTGTACGGCGATTCGTCCAAGAACCACTCTTCATCAAAGGCATCATACGCCTTGAGAATCGCTTGCCACAGGAGGTCCACAAAAAATTCATGGCTCTTTCACAGGGGTACCATGAAAAGGAAAACACTGGGCGAAAGGTAGCTAAGGTCAACAAAGGTGTCGAGCGCATCATCGGCCTTATGGCTGATGGTTTTTGGATGCTCATACCGGCCTGTGTCTTCATCGTGGTGAATCTTGCCCTCATTACCTGGATGGAATGGAAGCTCGGGCTCATCATGGTCGTTTCCATCGTGCTCTACGTCTGGATCAATATCCGCACTTACGTACAGTTCTACGCAGTGTGGGAGCGATATGAAGATCTGAAAGAAAAGTCGGTGGGGCAGTTCTGTGAGTCCATTATGTGTGTCCGCACCGTCCAGGCCTTTGTGCAGGAAACACGAGAGGTAAAGCGGCATGGTGAAGTGCGCACAGAAATGTGTGATCTCGACATTGATGCATCAATTGGCCTACAAAAGCACTTCTTTCTTATGGAGAGTGTGCTTGCGCTGGGATTTTGTGCAGCGCTCGTTCTCGGGATGTTCAGTGTTGCCTGGGGCCACTCCACCGTCGGTACGGTTGCCTACTTGTTTGCTGTAGGGAGCATGATGATCCAGAGCCTGTGGGGTGTCGTGCAGGTCTACACACGCATGTTGCGCTACTTAGTGGCGGCACAGCGCATCAAAAAAGTGCTCGATGAACCGAGCGATGTGCAGTCATGGCAACCAGCCCATACGCTCGTGCCCGAGAAAGAGTTGCTTGTGCTCGCACTCAATAAGGTGAGCCATTGTTACCCAGGCAAGAATGCGCCAGTGCTTTCGTGCATTGACATGCAGATTAAGCCGGGGAGCATGATTGCCTTGGTCGGCCGATCGGGAGCAGGAAAAAGCACAGTGGTGCACCTCGCCGCGCGCATTTCTGACCCAACGAGTGGCAGTATCACCCTGAACGGAGTCGATGTACGATCACTTGATAGAGATTGGTATCGACGCTTATTTGCGGTGGTGCCTCAGGACGTAGAGGTGTTCGAATGCAGTCTGCTGCAGAACATCACCTATGCCTATCCGGATGCTCCGAATGAGTGGATCGATAAGGCGGTAAAGGCCGCATGTCTCGATGCGTTAGCAGAGGACACGAAGCGTTTTCCTGATGGTCTGCAAACGGCTGTAGGTGAACGTGGGGTCCGTCTTTCTGGCGGAGAACGACAGCGGGTAGGTATTGCAAGGGCCTACATCGCCCTCCTTTCCGGCGCACGATTCCTCATTCTCGACGAGGCAACCTCCAGTCTTGATTCAGAGTCTGAGCGCGTCGTACAAACATTCATTCAAGCGCTACGCCGTGATCATGCGGTCACCATTATCGCCATTGCCCACCGCCTCTCGACGATTCGGCATGCGGACGAGATAGTGGTGATCGACGATGGCTCCGTTACTGAAACGGGAACTCACGACGCGCTTCTGAAGAAAAATGGGCTGTATGCTCGGCTGACTGAGCTGCAGCAGCTAGGTGAAATTCGAGATTGATACGAAAGCAACAGCCGGCGCAGAATGCGCCGGCTGTTTTCATATGCCACAATGGCACTATGTTTTCAGCAATATTTTTCGACTTCGACGGTGTTCTTGTTGACAGCTTTGCGTTTCATCTTAAGCACCTCAATGAAGATGCACGACTGCCCGTTAGTGCGGAGCGTCTGAGAGATCTCCACGCCGTTAATTTTCACGAAGCAACGCAACATGACGCTACTTTCGATGGAGTCGACTGGGTGAAATATCATCAGCTTATTGCGCCTGCAGAGGCGAAGCAGCCTATGCATCCATTGGCCCAGGCGACGATACGTGAATTGTACGAACGAAAGGAGCGCCTCTACATCGTTTCCTCTGGCGTCACGGCAGGTATAAAGCATTTTTTGGCTGAACACTCACTAAGTGAGTGTTTCTTGGATGTTTTTGGGTATGAACAGGGACTGTCTAAAACAGAAAAACTCTTGAATGTCGCGAACCGAAGTGGAATCAACTTGCAAGAGTCATTGTTTGTCACGGATACAGCTGGCGATGTGTGTGAGGGAAAAGCTGCAGGTGTCCCTGTCTTGGCAGTTACTTTTGGGTTTCATGATAGGGAAATGATTAAGGCAGCATCCCCAGAGTACTTGTGCGACAGATGGGAGGAGGCACGTCACATTCTCGATTTGTGATGTCGCCTTGTGCTACCATGCGAGCATGATGGAAAAAAAGGTGGTGGTAATTGCTGGGCCGACGGCCTCAGGCGAGAGTACCTTTACCAAGGAATTTGTGCTGGCGTACCCAAATTTCGAACGATCAGTATCGGCAACGACACGCCGCCCGCGCATGAATGAAGAAGAGGGTATCGACTACTACTTCATGAACAAAGAGCAGTTTTTTGAGAACGTACAGAACGGTAACATCCCCGAGCACACCTACGTGAAAGAGCGAGATGCGCACTATGGAACCTACCTTCCTGATCTGCAGAAGAAGCTCGATTCAGGAAAAACCGTTATTGTGAACACTGATCTCCATGGCGCGCGTTTTTACAAAGACGAATATGGAGCATCAACTATTTTCATCAAGCCAAAGTCGATGCAGACTTTATACGACCGTCTGATTCGTCGCGACCCTACCATCACGCGCGAAGAGGTGATTACTCGCCTCATCAGTGCTTCCCAGGAAATCCTCGAGGCCGAGCATAAATACGATTTTACGGTATTCAATGATGATGGTGAATTTGCTGAGACGATGATGAAAATCAACGATATCCTTGCAAAACAAGGGTACGACGTGTAAATATACGGTATGAAAATCACTCTGGGCGGGCCACCGGGCGCTGGAAAAGGTACGGTCGGGCGGCTCGTGGCCGCACATTACGGATATGAATTTATTTCAGGGGGCGATCTATTCAGAAAGGCGGCAGCTGCTCGTGGGATGACCATGGAAGCATTCGACACCTACATGAAAGAGCACCCCGAGGCACGTATCGACCATGAGATTGACGGCTTGCAAGTCGATATTGGAAAACATCAGGACAACTTTGTACTCGAATCGCGCCTAGCATGGCATTTTGCCCCCCAGTCCATCAAAATAAAGATAGATGGCGAACTCGATGAGCGCATTCGGCGGATTTCAAAAGTGTCGAGTGTGGACCGTATTGCCTATACGCAGGATGATTTTGACGAGACGAAACGCAAGACGTTGAAACGATTTTCGGACCACCAGGCAAAGATTTTGGAACTGTACGGGATTGCCGATTTGGTGGCAGATGAGCACTTCGACATCGTGATTGATTCTACCGGCATCTCGGCGGAAGGGGTGGCAAAAAAAACCATTGAGGCGATTGAAACGTACGTGGCGGAGCATCCAGAAAAGCGTGGAGCGGATGCTCGCCAGAAATAGAAAAGCGAGGTATATTCACCTTGATGTCTGACGATCTCCAGCAACTGACGAAACGGCCACTCACGGTGGTCTTCTTCGGTATTCAGGGTTCAGGCAAAGGGACACAGTCGCGGTTGTTGCAGGGCTATCTGGAGCGCAATGCTGATGTACCTAACCTGTACCTCGAAATGGGCGAGCGGCTTCGTGGGTTTGCGACCGGTGCAGGATTTGCCAGCAAAAAAGTAGGTGAGACCCTCAACACCGGGTCACTCCTGCCTGCGTTCATTCCTTCCCACATCATAACGAGCTTCTTTCTCCAAGAATTCACCGGGCGAGAGCATGTCATTGTTGATGGTGTTGCTCGTCGCATCGAGCAGGCGGTGGTTCTCGATGAGGCGCTCGCATTTTTTGGCCGCGAAGACTACCAAACAATCGTATTGGATCTACCGCGCGACGTTGCCGTTGAGCGCATGAAAGGGCGAGGGCGAAATGACGATGATGATCACAAAATTGAGCGGCGTCTGGCGTGGTATGAAAGTGAAACCCTCCCTGCTATTCAGGAGATTGAACGCCGTGGCAGAGTCGTGCACCACATCAGTGGCTGTCCCTCAGTGGAAGAAGTGCATCAAGAAATTCTGAAGGCTCTTTCTCTCGCGTAATTTGTATGATTGTGAGTAATGCAGACGATGTGCGTATTTTGAAAGAAGGCGGTAAGCGCTTGGGGACGATGCTACAGGCACTGAGAGTGCTCGCCGCGCCTGGCGTGTCCACCCAAACACTCGAAGACGAAGCGCGACGGATGATAAAAGAATATGGCGATACCGCCGCGTTTCTCGACTACACTCCCGAAGGGGCACGTCGTGCGTATCCTGCGGCACTGTGTGTTTCGGTAAACGACGCTATTGTGCACGGTATTCCGAACGAAGACCCACTTACGCTTCAAGAAGGCGACGTGGTGACGCTTGATATGGGTATTGTTCATGAAGGTCTTATTACTGACGCTGCAGTGTCCGTGATTATTGGAGGAGGAAACGCGGATACTCGCACCATGTTGCAGGCGGCATATGAAGCATTAGATGTAGGCATTCAAGCGGCGCGGGTGGGGAATCACATGGGCGACATCGGACACGCCATAGAAAAAGTAGGGTTGCGCTACAAACTGGGATCGCCGCAAGAGTTGGGAGGCCACAGTGTCGGCCTGCACGTCCATGAAGAGCCGTTTGTTCCGAATTTTGGCGACCCGGGCGCAGGGCCACTCCTCAAAGAGGGGATGGTGCTCGCTATTGAGCCCATGTTTATGCTCGGAAAAAGTGCCATCAAACTTGATCGCGACGGGTACACCTATCGTACGAAAGATGGAAGTAAATCAGTGCACGTGGAGCACACAGTTCTCATCACCAAAGATGGGCCAGAAATTCTAACGAAAGCTGCGTAGAGGATGACCGGCACGCCCGCACACCTTGAAACCCTGCAGGGTTTCAAGGTGTGCGGGTATACTGTATGCATGGAATTTGGTACACCACAACGCCAACCACTTACAGAACCGAGCAAGCTGCGCACTACTGAAGATGAACTGGCCTACCTGCGCGCGCGAGTAGAAGAAAAAGAGCGCGAGCTCGGCGTACTCCAGGATTCATTCGAAAGCGAGCGTATTGTAAGGAGAGAAATAAAAGAGTATGCCGAAGCGCCTGTTGCTGAAATTTTGCACGAAACAGTGATTACTCCCGAGCATGACGCCACCCGCGATGCGCTGCGCCTCAAGCCTGAAGAGCACGACAAACAGATAGATGGGCTGTTGCGTATTGTGGCAGAGAGAGGGATTAGGAATGCGCTCACCGTTGTGGCACGTATGGCCAACCCTCACCTCGAGGATGATTTCCACCGCTCATTAGTACGCTATGTGGGAGAAGGGTTGCCTGTGGCGAGCGCGGGCGCCATGAGTGTGTTGGAATCAGGAGAGACCTGGCGAGCGCTTCATATGGCACTCTACGAGGTGCAGCCGCAGGGGGCCATGACCCGTGAGGATGGCAAGCAGGGCATGGAGCAGCTTTTGAAGTCCACCGAGCAGCTCTACGCGGGGCTTTTGGCAATTGCGAGCGGTAGCAAGGACAGTCGTGACAATGTATTTTCCCTTGAGATAGCTGTGCCGCAAGGAGCAGAGGATGCTATTTTCTATATCGCCGTTCCAGCTAAGAAGAAAGATTTGTTCGAGCGCCATGTGCTCTCCATTCTTCCCAACACACGCCTCTCAGAATGCCGAGAGGACTACAACATATTTGCCCCTTCAGGGCATACCATGGCTGCCTATGGAAAACTGCACGAGCATCCCATTCTCCCAATTCACACCTACGAAGAATTCCAACACGATCCGATGAACGTGATTCTTTCCGCGTTTGCCAAGCTCAAAAAGCACGGCGAAGGCGCCGCTCTTCAAATCATCGTAGGGAACGAAGATGATCGCTACAGCAGCTACTACCGCAAGATTTTGAAGGAGATGCACAAAGGGAAACCGTACAAGCAGGCGCTCAAGACACCTGAAACGGCCCTCGGCGATGCGGCAAAAGAGTTGGGGAAAGAGTTTCTGAAAGCGTTGGGGCGCAAGGATGATGAAAACAAAGAATCTAGTGCCGACAGTGAACGTTTGGAGCGCATACAAAAGAAAACGCAGAGCCGCATTGTACCGGTCAATATTCGTATACTCTCTTCTGCCGAGACACGTGAGAGAGCAGAAGACGTCATACAAAACCTAGCATCAGCATTCAATCAATTCGAGGATCCGCATGGTAACCGCATGGAGTTTCAAGAAGTAAGTGGTGGCAAGTTGCAGGGAGAGATTCATAATTTCGTGCTGCGTCTCCCTGAAAAATCACGTGCCCTGCCTCTCAACTTTGCCGAAATCACCTCGCTCTACCATTTGACTGCAGAGGGCATCAACACCTCACGGGAACTTAAATCGAGCCGCAGCAAGCAAGCACCGGCCCCTGTGGGCATGCCGGAAGAGGGGATTGTGCTGGGGGTCAACCGCTATGGCGGGTCGGAAACGACGGTCCACTTCGATGATACCGACCGCATGCGCCACTTCTACCTCGTGGGACAAACGGGCACTGGTAAATCGTCCCTTTTGAAAAACATGATTATCCAAGACATTCGCCGAGGGGTGGGGGTCTGCTATATCGATCCACATGGCTCCGACATTCAAGACATCTTGGCTGCGGTGCCGCCAGAGCGAGAAAAAGATCTCATCTACTTTGATCCAGGCAACATCGCTCGGCCAATGGGGCTGAACATGCTGGAGTACGATGTGAATAACCCAGTAGAAAAAACGTTCCTCGTGGATGAGCTATTTGGCATATTTCAAAAACTCTATGGAGGCGTGGATGGGGCAGTGGGGCCGGCATTTGAACAGTACTTCCGCAATGCAACGCTTTTGGTGATGGAGCACCCGGAATCAGGGAACACGATGGTGGACATCACGCGCATCTTTGCGAGCGAGCCATACCGGAAATTGAAGCTCTCGCACTGCAAAAATCCTCTGGTAAAGCAGTTCTGGGAAGAAATTGCATCAAAAACTGAAGGCGAGCAGTCGCTGGCGAACTTTGCCCAGTACGTCACCAACAAATTCGATGTGTTCTTGGCAAACGAAATTATGCGGCCGATTATTGCGCAGGAGCACTCCGCCTTTGATTTCCGCGACATCATGGATAATCGCAAGATTCTTTTGGTAAGTCTTTCAAAAGGGCGCATCGGAGAAATCAACTCATCGCTGTTGGGGCTCATCATTGTGGGCAAGTTCCTCAATGCTGCATTTTCTCGTGTGGATCTGATCGGGAAAGGGGAGATGCACCCGTTCTATATGTACATCGACGAGTTCCAGAACTTCACCACGCCGTCAATTGCCACTATCTTCTCCGAAGCGCGCAAGTACAAGCTTATTTTAAACGTGACGCATCAGTACCTGGATCAGCTCACTGATGAAATCCGCACGTCAGTGTTTGGTAACGTGGGTACGCGCTGTGTGTTCCGTGTGGGTGAGAAAGATGCGCAGTTCTTCGAGCCGATGCTGCAGCCGGAATTTGCCGCATCTGATGTCATGAACCTCGACAACTTCAACGGTATTCTCTCACTTTTGGTAAAGGGGGTACCTGTGAAGCCATTTACCGTGGCATCCCTCAAGCCTGAGGATACCGACTACTCGCGCCTGGATTTCCTCAAGCAGCAGTCCTACCAGAAGTATGGTCGTCCTCGCGAAGATGTGGAAGCTGAAGTCCAGGCTCGCTACAACGCAAAACCCCTCCCCGTGGACACCCTTGCAAGAGACGCTTTTGGAGGGTTTTAAGTTTGTCATTTCTTAGCAAAAGCGCTATAGTTCGCCTGTTATTTTCTAACTAGTTGCCATGCCTCACACACAAACCGAGCGGACGTTTGTCATTTTCAAGCCAGACGCTATCCAGCGTTCTCTCATGGGCGAGCTTATTAAGCGTTTCGAGCGCGTTGGCCTCAAGATGGTGGGTATCAAATTGGTAGACCTCAACCAGGTAGATGAAAAGAAGGTGTGGGAGCACTACAATAAAGACGACGCATGGTTCACGAAGAAAGGGACCGGACTCGCTGAGGCGTTGAAAAATGCAGGTAAGCCGATCACCAAGGAGCCAATCGACTACGGCAAAGACATCATCCGCGCCCTCATCAAGTACATGCAGGCAGGGCCAGTATTGATGATGGTATGGCAGGGTAACCAGTCGGTAGCGGTCATCAAGAAGCTCGTCGGAGAGACGGAGCCATCGACATCAGATGTCGGTACCATCCGTGGTGACTTCACCATCGATTCGTTCCCATTGGCCAACGTCGATGACCGCGCGGTGCGCAACCTCGTCCACTGTTCGGACAACCTCGATGATGCAAAGCGTGAAATTAAATTGTGGTTCGCTGATGCAGAATTGATGAACTACCGTCTCATCCCCGAGCAGATCTTTTATGACGTCAACTTGGACGGGATTTTCGAGTAAATATCTCTATGGAAAACAACACGCGGCGCCAAAGGCGCCGCGTGTTGTTTTCCCCATAAGAGGTAGGCGGTCTCAATGCGGCCGCTACAATGGAAACATGCATACCTCCTCGTACCTCGTGCTTTTACTGGGTCTACTTTTTATACCGATATACAGTTTTGCGCAAACACCCACCACCGTTTTTCCTCAGTGCCCCACGCTGCAGAGCAATTTTGAATTCGGCGCACGAGATGCTGAGACACGTGGGCAGGTGTCCGCTCTGCAGCGGTATCTCGCAGAGTATTACAGGCAACCGTTCAGCGAACTGGTAACCGGATATTTTGGAACACGAACGCGTGATAATGTGCGCCGCTTCCAATGCGACACCTTTTCGTTGTGTTCGGGAGATGAAAGTAGTGGCTATGGTGCAGTGGGCCCTCGCACGCGTGCAGCAATTGAAAGCCGTTGTAGGATGGGTGGGGCCAATACAAGCACTGACAGGAGTCTAGAAAGCAGTACCAGCGGTACCGCCGAAGATTAGGTACCGAATCCGCGCATTCCGTCATCAACAGTCACGAACAATACCGGTGGTAACACGACGCCAAACAGTGATGATGATTTCTCGTGCACGCTTAATGGGGTGACCGTGCGTGACGGCTCATCGACGATATTCTACAGTGCGCCATCGGTCGTTTATCCAAACACGTGCACAAACATACTTCAGGCGCGCACCTGTTCAGCGGGCGTCCTATTTGGTTCGTCTCAGTATCAATATGCATCGTGTGCAGTGAATGGGGCACCTCCACGTACGGATGGTGGGGCAAGTAGTTCAGCTACGGACAACACGTTGATGCGTTACTACGAGGCGACGCCCAGCGGCGCTTCTGCGAGCACACAACCACCTACGCTCGACAGAACGGGGAGCGTAGTGACCTGTAGTTACAACGGCACTATGTACATGGAAGGGCGGTCTATATGGGTGTCTCAATCGTGCCGCACTCTGGAAACAAGCAGTACCTCCTGCGGCTACTATATGACTTGCGGCAGAGGAGGCTGGGTAAACGGGTCATCTGCAACCGGGAATGGTTCTGCAAGCTGCACGTTCGAAAACACACCGGAAGGTTCTCTGTGCGGAGGCCAGTATCATTGTGGTTTCGGTGTAAATGGTCACACTTGGTCAACTACAGCATGTAACTTGAATATTCGGTAAGTATTGACGATATACCGACAAACGTTTTTCAGTGTGAAATACACATGCAGCCAAAAATGAGAGGTATATACTAAATGAGGGACGGGTATTGACCTGCTTACGAGTATTAGGGAGGCCTACATTGTCCTTTTCCGGCGAATCGAGCATTCAGAACACAGACGCTGTGGATTGAATGCTCGATTCCGAAGAATCGTGACTGCGGTCACCCACCTGACTTTTCGTCAGGCTCGCTGCCCGCCCCTTCGAAAAAGACCGCCTCTCCGGAGCGCGGTCTTTTTCGTGCCCCCACACCTTTCCCTGCACAGCAGGCGAAAGGTGTGGGGGCGTGCCCTCCTACTAGTCACAGAGAAAGGTGGGCGAGCGTGCTCAGTATTCCTAAAATACCCAAAGTGCTTGCCCGTAGTCCCATGCTAAAATCACCCTCATGCCACTTCGCGCTCTGTTTACTACCCAGCTCGTGGTCGTTGCATTTTTGGGTGTGCTCCACGTAGGAGCCCTCTCCTATAGCCTGTATTGGCAGTACCCCTGGCTTGATGTGCTGTCACACTTCCTCGGTGGTCTGTGGGTCGCTCTCGCTCTCTTGTGGCTGGCATATCGTTTCGGTATCCACCCACGAGCATTTCACCTATTTTTAGGAGTGCTTGCCGTTGGTTTGGCATGGGAAGTTTTTGAAGTTGCCGCTGGTATCCCGCGAGAAAGTAATTGGCTGTTTGATACGGCGATTGACCTCATTATGGACCTCTTTGGTGCGCTGGTAGGTATTGTGTGGGGCAAACGGTTGCTATGAGTATGCACACGAGCACCATCTCTTTTCGAGGAGGTACCGGCAGTGTCACGGGCGCCAACTTTCTCCTCGATACCGGTACAGACAAGATCCTGGTTGATTGTGGGCTGACTCAGGGAGAAAATTTTTGTTCAGAAGAAAATTATGGTGAATTTACCTACGTGCCGAGCGAGGTGCGGACGCTTCTCGTAACGCACGCACACATGGATCACATTGGGCGCATTCCACAATTGGTGCGCCGCGGCTTTACTGGCGAGATTTATTCCACAGAAGCGACGAAAGACTTAGCGCGCGCGATGTTCAAAGACGCGGTCGGTATCCTCGCAGGGGAGGCGCGGCTCTGCCACAAAGAGCCGCTCTATGAGGCTGAAGATGTGGAACAAGCACTTACACTGTGGAAGACTCATGAGTATGGAGAGGTATTCTCTCTTGCGGACGACGTGCAGTGCACATTTAAGGACGCAGGACATATACTCGGATCTTCGCTGGTGTTCCTAGAGCGAGCAGGGAAGCGCATCGTATTTTCAGGAGATTTGGGTAACAGCCCCGACGTGCTGTTGAAAGATACTGAATCTATTGAGGGGGCACACTACCTCGTGATGGAGAGTGTCTACGGAGATCGCGCACACGAAGGGCGCGACATGAGACGCCAAGTACTTCGCGCGGCGATAGAAGACTCGAGACAAAAAGGCGGCGTCCTCCTCATTCCATCATTTTCCCTGCAACGTACCCAAGTACTGCTCTCTGAAATAAATGCCTTGATTGAAGATGAGGGCATGCAGCCCATACCCATATTCCTGGATTCGCCTCTTGCTATCGAGGTCTTGGATATCTACCGTCGCCACAGCGATTTGTTTAACGATGAGGCCAGGGCACGTATTGCAGGTGGTGATGATTTGTTTGACTTCCCGAAATTAAAACTGACTTGTGCCCCAGAAGATTCTGCAAGTATTGAATCCGCACCGAATCCAAAGGTGGTTATTGCGGGTTCGGGCATGTCGCATGGAGGCAGAATCCGCTCACATGAGCGCCGTTACCTAGGCGACAAAAGTGCAACGGTTTTGTTTGTCGGGTATCAAACCGTGGGGTCTCTGGGCCGTCGCATAAAAGACGGCGCTGAAAAGGTCAAAATTGATGGCGATTGGGTGAAAGTACGTGCCCGTGTGTCTGAACTGTCGGGATACTCTGCACACAAAGACCGAGACGCACTCATTTCATTTGTGGAAACCGCGCAGGCGACGCTCAAAAAAGTATTTGTCGTCATGGGTGAACCGAAAGCAGCACTCTTTCTTACTCAACGTCTGCGTGATTTTCTTGGAGTTGATGCAACAGCACCCGCAAAAGAGAACAGTGTAACGATTGACTGGTAAATCTTTTGGTATACTGAGCGCAATGCCTGAGGTTGATCGCATACAAAAAGAACATGATGTGCTGTACGCACAAGATCTTGCACGCAATGTAAAAGGTATTGCGAATCAGCACCCTGGTGCAAATCGTTTTGGAAAAATTAAACACGGGCATGCGCGCTACAAAATTTGTGTCTCTGGCGCTGCTGAAACAGGGCATTGTGGATTAGATGCGTACGAAAAAGGGAAGGAGATTGGCCGCGAGATTGTGCGGCAAGGCTGTATCCTCACCACTGGTGCGACAACCGGTATGCCGCAGTACGCGGCTGTTGGGTGCAAAGAAGAGGGCGGACTTTCAATCGGATTTTCTCCTGCGTCTACCGAGAAAGAACATCTCAATACCTACAAGCTGCCTTTGGATTACATGGATGTGGTGGTCTATACCGGCTTCGGCTTTCCCGGGCGCGACCTGCTCCTCACTCGCTCATCTGATGCGGTGGTCTTGGGTTGTGGGCGCGTCGGGACCATCCACGAGTTCACCATTGCGTACGAGGATAAGAAACCAGTAGGCATTCTGGAAGGTTCGTGGGAGACGGACGAAGTGCTACATCACCTCATTAATGCTTCGCACCGTCCTATGACGAAAGTTATTTTCGACCCAGATCCGCGGGCCCTCGTGGAGCGACTAGTAGAGATGGTGAAAAAAGATAAAGAAGAGTACAACTTGGTGCATAAAAACTACGATGGTTGGAGTGGTACCGATGGCGATTTGATACTATAGTGGGCATATGCCCACCCTACGAACGCACGGACTCAAGTACCTTACCGGTATCGTCGTGGTAATTGGATTGCGCCTATTGCCCCATCCACCAAATATTGAGCCGATCACGGCGACCTTGATGCCGTTTGGGAAGCAATTTGGAATACTCGGGGGCGCTCTCTTTGGTGCCATCACCGTGCTTCTGTACGACCTTTTTACCGGAACACTCGGGATGTGGTCGCTGCTCACCGTGAGTGGTTTCGTACTCCTCGGTGTTGCCTCCGGAATGTACTTCAAAAAAGACCGTGGCCGATTCGGATACCTACGCTTTGCTATAGTAGGTACTATTGGATACGACGTGCTTACGGGACTTTCAGTTGGCCCGCTATTTTTTGGGCAACCGTTTATGGAGGCACTCGTCGGACAAGTTCCTTTCACCATGTATCACTTGGCAGGGAACATACTACTTGCCTTGGTCTTGTCGCCGCTCATTGAAAAGTGGGTAGTGAAGAACCCGTCTTTGGCATTCGAGCAGGTTCCTCAAAAGGCATAAACTTGCTGTGCAGTGGGCAAGCTGATAGCCTGCCCTAAGTGCAGCAGAAAGAAGGATCTGATCGTGGAAAAAGCAGATGTTCCGCACTTCATTCAGAGGGTCGCCATTCGCGGGCCTACGTTTCAGAATCTCGCAGACATTGCCCGAACGCAGTTGCAGGCTTTTGGTGGCAAGGCAGAGATTGTGTGTGGCCCAATATCAACCGGTGGCTATGGAAACGTGGTCGCCAACCTACTAATGTTTAACCACGCCATCGAAGTGCTTCAGGCACATGATCGCCGCGTGTGGAGTCAGGTGCCATTTGAGGCTGGTTTGGCTGAACTACACAATAAATGGATGGAGGAACATCCAACGGCAACGTACTGCTACCCAATCATGGCCGACTTCTACTGGCCGATTCTCACACCGGATTTGGTGTGCCGTGCCTGGTTCATTGACGGAGAGCGCGGCTGGGAGACCTCGACCGGCGCCAAGATGGAGTGGCAACGGCTGGGAGAGTTGGGTATCGATCGTCGCCTGTTCAAGGAAGAGTGGCACCGCACGTTTGTGCCGCCAAGCGACTTGTAACTCCGTCCAGGGGACATGAAAGCAAAAAGCCGCCTCAAAGAGGCGGCTTTTCACTATAAGGAGATGGTTACTTAACTTGCTCAACCAACCGTGCAAACATTTCTGGCTGGTCTTTCGCGAGAGTAGAAAGAACCTTACGGTCGAGCTCGATGTTCTTCTTCTTGAGTGCGTCGATAAACGTACTGTAGTTTTTAAAGCCATTAGCGCGTACTGCAGCATTGATGCGCAAGGTGAAGGTTTGGCGGGCAATGCGCTTCTTGGTGCGACGGTCGCGGAAGGCGTTTTGGCCTGCCTTTGAAATCGCTTCACGCGCGATGCGCTCTTTGGTAGAGCGGCCGAATCGGTAGCCCTTTACCATCTTGAGGACGTTTCGACGTCGTTTCAATGAAGTGGTTCCTCGTTTTACTCGTGCCATAAAAGCGGTTGATAGTTGTTAGTAGTAGTTTATTTAGAAGAGGGGAGGAAACGGCTGCGATCACTCTTGGTCATGACCAAGGTTGAGGCAACTGATCGCTTCTTCGCCATAACCTTCTTACCTGAAGCTTTCGCGTTGAAGTGGTTCTGTCCTGGGACGCGTGCAACGATTTTACCCTTCTTCGTGACGCGGAGACGCTTGGTGTATGATTTGTTGGTTTTCATATTTTTGTTGATTTTCAAGGCTATTTTGCCTCTTTTTCGGCTTCACCAGGCATCGATGGCTCAGGGGCAAGGGGCTTTATGGGTGTGCTAGGCTTCCAGCTTTTCCCAGAGCGGTCCCGCTCGATGACCACGGCAAGTCCTTTCGGACTCTGCTTGATGTCGTCCGCGATTTTAAAGGATTCTGGGATAATTGCAAGGAACCGCTCAAGGCGGTCCTTGAGGAAATTGAAATCCATGTATTTATAGCGCCCCCACAAAAAGAGGTCTACTTTGACGCGGTGCCCTTGCTGCAGCCATGCGGCAATCTTTCCTGCCTTGATGCGCATGTCGTTTTCACCAGTACCAATCTTTACCTGGGCTTCTTTCGTCTCTACTATGACCGCTTTAGATTTGATCTCCTTTGATTTCTTCTTAGTTTCGTACATGTACTTACCGTAATCGGTGATACGACAGACGGGAGGTTGCGCGTTCGGCGAAATTTCGATGAGGTCGAGGCCCAGCTCCTGCGCCTGCTTAGTTGCTTCGCGAGGATTCATAACGCCAAGGTTTTCGCCCTGTGCGCCGATGACGCGCACTTCCGTTGCTCGGATGCCTTCGTTGATACGCACGCTCTCGCGTGATTTATCTGATGAGTATTTAGTGAATCCCATGGAGACAGTATTGTACCACAGAGAAGAGGGAATCGCTACCCACGCGCAATCAGTTCGTCGTGATACTGTTCTTCAAAAAGGTGCCAGAGGGCTAGGAAAAGAGCGGCAACCACGGGACCCAAGACCACTCCAGCAATACCGAAGGTGGCGATACCACCAAGGACGGACAAAAGGATAAGAGAGTCTGGCATATTAGTGTCTTTGCCAACCAGTATCGGACGCAGAATGTTGTCGATAGTACTGATGACCACGCTTCCTCCCAGTGCAATCACCAGTGCACCAAAAGTGTCGCCCATGTAGAAGAGGATGAGTGCCGCAGGAATCCACACGACTGCCGGTCCTGCCGCAGGAATTATTGCAAAGAGCGCAATCGCGGCGCCCCACAACGCGGCACTTTTCACACCAGCAACAGCAAACAAGATGCCTCCAATGCCACCCTGCACGAGGGCAACAATCAGCGTGCCTTTCATGACCGCGCGCACGGTGGCACTGAATCGTTCAAAAAGAAATAGCTCGCGCGTGTCTCCCAGAGGGAACATACGCATGAGGCGCGAGGCGATTTTTTCACCATCACGCAGGAAAAAGAAAAGGAGGTACAGCATCACCAAAATCTTTGCCAGTACATTCAATACTTCTGCGCCAACGCCCAACGCGCCCTGTGCAATCGCGCTTCCTGTGCTGCGGATGGTTTCTGCAAACGATACTTGCAACTCTGCGGGGGTCGTTTGGAGGCGGTCGAGTGCGAAAGCAACGGGAGGCAATGCCCACAGATGTTCCATTGAAAGGGTAAGGTCTTGTGTGGAGAGTGTTTGGTACACGGAAATGCTTTCTTTGGCAACGATGCCACCCACCACACTAATCGGAGTAAAGACGGTGATGAGGGCAATCAACATGGTTGCGATTGTGGCGAGTGTGCGCATGCCGTGCATCATGCGGGTAAGGTGGTAACACAGCGGGCTAAAAACAATTGCCAAAACTACTGCCCAAATAATAGGCATCAAGTAATCTGAAATGAGGTAGAGGAATCCCGCACTAGCACCCAGAAGTAGTCCAAAAAAAGTAGCCGTTTTTACGTAACCAAATGAAGATGCTTGCTGCATAGAGGAAGTATAGCGCATCCCTAGTTACCCAACGTGAAGTCAGGCTGGGTTTCCATATAGCGAATAAAGTTCTCGTCGAACCACAGTGCCGTGTCGATTTCGCTTTGAGGAGGTGTGGCTGATGCGTTGGTGGGCACGGTCCGTGCAGTTTTGGTGTGAGTAAGGGGAGTGAGATATGCCAGTAGATTTTCCAAAATAGTGCGCGCCTCGCGAAGGAGTGACTGTAGGCTATAGGCGGTCGATGCGGAAATAGGTGCCGGTTCAAACGGAGTTGGTGCAAAAGTAGGGTTAACACTGTTTGGCTGTACAGGAGTTACTGTTGTCGGCGTGATGGCGGTCGGGTCGCTCGGTGGCGTGGGTGGCACCAGTCTGATCTGTGTATTGGTGAGTTCGGTAACGGTAGTGGTCGAAAGAGGGTGGGTAGTGGTTGCGGGAGGCGTGGTTGTTGGGGTGGGTATGAGTATATCTGGTGGTAGGGGTGTCACGGGAGTTATCGGAGTAGGAGTAACGACTGGTGTGGGTGCGGGTGCCACAGGTGCCGCACCTGTTTGCAGCTGATTGAATGCATTTTGCAGAGCCTGGAGCAGACCTTGATGTTGTGCCTGCCCTTGGCAACGCTGAGCATAGTTCATGCATGCTTGCGGATTGACCGGGGTACTCTTGCATTGCGCCGCCAGTTGTTCACATCCATTGCCCGCGCCGAAAAGTGCACGTGCCGCATCAGTAAAGGGATTGGTGGGTACCGCTGGGCGAGTTGAGGCGGGTGGGGTAGGCGAGGTAGGGGCTGTCGGGAATGGGGCGGGCGTATCCAATCCTCCTGTGGCACACCCTGAGGCTTCGACGTGCCAAGGATCGCTCGCTCCCGCGCCTACTTTAGAAAAAAGTTTTGCCTCACGTGCCGCATCAAGCAGCTGGTAGGTACGTGGGCAGCTCGCTTTTCCGCAGCTCTTGTCGTTGATATCAAAGGCAAGTCCTTTCACGTGTGGACACACTGCATACCAGTTCAAGTCGGTGGTACAGCTTACTTGTCTGCCACAGACCACCGAGTTATTGGTATCGAGGCACGACGCGCGCTGGTGCGCTGGTGAGCGTAATCCTGCATTGATGCAAGGTTGGTAGCCCTTCTTCTCTGCTTCTTGGAAAAAGTTTGCAAAGCAGCGCAGTACGCCCGGATTGGTCCCCGAGCGGCCATCTGTTTGCGTGGTGTAGTTGAAATACACATATCCTTCTTTGATTTTGTACCACTCTTTTGGGTCGATACTTTTTTCATTGAACCCTGGAGGAAAACCAAACTGTTTTCCATCACACATTTTCGTCGATAAGTACTGGATTGCCGCGTACGTTTCATCAGGCTTGAGTTTGGCGATGGTGCTCGGATCGATACAGCGGCCGCGCACGATGGGCCCCATCACAGCTATGTCAGCCGCGGTTGCTTCTCGTCCACCGGGAGGGCAATCGAGTGCGTGTGCATGAGACGGTGAGAACGATAGCGTGGCGAGAAAAAAGAAAACGGTAACAAGGTGTATGTGCGCTTTGGCGCGAAAAGGCATGACACCAGTATATCAAGCACGCGCCCAAAAGGGCGCGTGCTTGAGGTACACAGGGTACGATGTGTTACTTCTGCTGCATGTTGGCGCGGTGTCCCATGCTGCCCATTCCTTTACCGTGTCGTCCGGGGGTGATACCCAGTTCGTTCATGATTGCTTTGGCTGCTTCGCGATCACCGCTTTCCATAAGTCGGTGCGCTTCAGCAAACTGAGCAAAATTTTCTGCAGTCACTTCGCTTTCGAAGGGTGATCCAGCGACCGCAGCTTTGAACGCGGCGAAGCCCTTGTTCTGCAGTGCCACGCGCACCGCTTCATGTGTCGCACGATGGTTCTGCATGTCAGCTATGCGTGCGTCGGCTTGCGCTTGGGTAAGCTTTCCGCTTTGCACTGACTGTGCCAAACGTTCACGCATGGCTACTTCACGCGCCGATTCCATGTCCTCACGTGTAATGCCTGCAGCAGCGAGCATCTCTTTTGGGTTTTCACCGTTTTGGATGCGCGTGCGGAATTCATCTTGAGTAAGGCCCAAGAGTTGTGCCTCGACAGCGCCATGGCCGCGACCTCCTTGCCCCATGTGGCTGCGCACCTTTCCTTGCAATGCGGTCGTATCTACCGCCGCATACGCCGTACCCGATGCGGCAAGTCCTGCTAAGAGCAACCCCGCAACAATGTAGTGTTTATTCATATGTTCTTTGTTAGTGAAACCAGTAATGCAGAGATAGCGCAAGCCACTACGAATCGAGACCACGTGTGAGCGCCCTTACAGGGGGAATGTGTTGCTCTCGATGTCTCTCGTGGCCGCGAGCGTCCCCGCACTACTAACTACACCAGCGGATAGGGAAGTATTTCAACGTGTCGATGTTTCGAGCGACGGTAGTCCTTTGAAACCTCGTTTGGGAAAGAGTACTCGCTCTTTATTGAGTGGTCGTATGCCGAAAGCGGCGATACTCCCATCCACCAGTTCTCCAAACACAACCACCGTGTCGCCGATGCTGAGCGACGGTGGGCGGCGGGTCTCTTTGTTCATGATAATTACGGTAGTTGAGCCGGTGCGTGTTTCGATGACGAAACGCTCGCCAATCTCGATAATTTCGCCTACATGAATGTTAGGGCGCTCATGCAAGGCGCCTTCATAAAAGCGGGCACCCAGTGGCGGTAGTTTGCCTTCGCGACCCATGCGAAACATGCGTTCATGGAGTGTGGTGTGTGCTACAAGGCTCGCGCCAACAATGGTGATCGACAAGACCGCCAGTGCTGAGTACAGAACGGGGCGTCGATATACAACCGCAAAGTGCATCCCCAAAATTTCAATAGTGGCGATGAGCATCATAATCGCGAGCCCTATGAGCCATGGCAGAGAGAAGAGAAGCGGCAATATGCCGTGCATGCCCAGGCTTGGTGCCGCCAACAGACCATTGCCTCGCAGCATGAATATTGCGAAGCTGAGAAGGAAAAGGGCCACTGCAAATGATAGAAGAATGGCGATGAGCCACAAAGCGGTATGAGTGAGGAAAAAGAGCCGTGAGCGCATGCGCACCTGGTCGGTTTTGATGGCGCCCATAATGTGCTCTTTCAGATGCTTCATATAAGTGGTGGCATTATTTTTTTAAGTGCTGCTCTTGCGCGTGCCAGTCGAACACCGACGGTTGCTTTTGGTATTTGAAGGATGGCGGCGATATCTTCATAGCTCTTCTCTTCGTAATAAAAAAGCACAATGGCCTCGCGATACTTCGGGTCCAGTGTCGCAATAAAAGGCGCCATATCAACTACATCAGGCATATCTGGTTGTGTCTCGTCTGGGATGCCAGCGGGGAAGAAGGTATCCAAATCAACGAACCGGACTTTTTCTCGACCACGGCTGCGGATGAGATTTACATATACGTTGTGTGCAACGCGATAAAGCCACGGCGAGAAGCGCTCGGTGCTGCGGTAGCTCTGAATGCGCTCGTAGGCGCGCAGAAACACATCCTGCACGGCATCCTCCCGGTCTTCGTAATGCGAAAGAAAACGCTGTGCGTACCTGCTCATTTTCGGTTCGTATCTATCAACGAGGACGCCAAAAGCTTCCGTATCGCCCTGTTGTACTCGGGCAGCTACCAGTTCGTCTGATTCAGATTCCATACAGGTAGCGTTGATACTACGGCTAGTACACGCCCGGTCAAGGAAATATTTCATGGTGGCTTCATGATTAAAGGGGTGGGGCTGCGATGCATGAAATAAAGAGCCTGTCGCGGTGTACAATATAAGACGTCTATGGCGAAAACCCTGCGCTGGTCACCAAACGCGATGCCTCGCATGAGCGGGCTGTATGGCTATGTGCGTACACATAAAATGTATGTCGTAGGGGCGCTCATGGTGGCGGGTGTCGCCGCATATGGTGCGTACAGTTACTGGGGGACGACACCCACTGAAACTCGCTACATTCCGTATGCGGTGCGCATGACCGATATAGAAAGCACGGTCTCAGGCTCCGGCCAGCTCTCAGCTTCCAATCAAATTGACTTAAAAACAAAAGTGAGTGGGGAAGTGGTTTATGTTGGGGTGAAAGCGGGGGACAGCGTGCGCGCTGGAGCAACCCTGGTGCAGTTGGATACCCGCAGTGCGCAAAAATCGGTTCGCGATGCGGAGGCAAATCTACAGAGCGCTAAACTGTCGTTGCAGAAATTAGAGCAGCCCCCAACAAACCTCGAGATACTTCAGGCGGAAAATGCAGTTGCACAGGCAGTGCAAGGAAAAGCAGATGCAGTAGAAAATCTCGCCAGTTCATATGAGAGCGGTTTCAATACGACAGCGGATGCATTTCTAGACCTGCCCACCATCATGGCCGGCCTCAACACGGTACTCTATGGACACACAGTCAATACGTCGCAAGACAATATCAATGCCTATCGCGAGCTGGTACGTGATAAAGACCCCGGCATTATCGAACTCTCAGAAACAGTGATTGCCTCGTATCAAGATGCACGTGATTCCTACGATGCAGTCTTCGACACATACAGTAGCTTGAGCCGCACGTCGTCGACAGCTGATATTGAGCGCCTCATTAAAGAAAGCTACAGCGCGACGCGTGATATTGCGGAAGCGGTGAAGCGAACGGCTGATTTTTTGAATCATGTCAACGATGTGGCAACGACGTACGACAAGACTATTCCAAGCGCGTACACCACACATAAGAGCAGTCTTGATTCCTACACGAGCACGATGAGTGCTCATGTCACCAATCTTCTCACTGCAAAAAACGCCATCGAAAGCGCGCGCGTGGCCATTACCACGAGCGAACGCACGCTTGCCGAACGACAGGCATCGCTCGTTGATCTGAAGTCAGGAAGCGACACTATCGATCTGGAATCACAGCGTATTAGTGTACGGCAGAGAGAAAATGCGCTACGAGATGCAAAAGAAACATTGGCCGACTACTATGTGCGCGCGCCTTTTGATGGAGTCATGGCCACCCTCGATGTCCAAAAAGGAGAAAGTGTTTCTGGGACCATTGGGACGTTCATCACCAAAAGTGCCGTTGCTGAAGTAACCTTAAACGAAGTTGATGTGGCGCAAGTGGCGGTAGGTCAAGTGGCGACGCTCACTTTCGACGCGCTCGAAGATGTCGAGCTGACGGGTGAAGTGCTCTCTATCGATCCGGTGGGGACGGTTACGCAAGGTGTGGTTTCCTACGGAGTGAAAATTGGTTTTAAAGCAGGAGACGCGCGCATCAAGCCAGGGATGAGTGTGAGTGCCACCATTGTGATTGCGTCAAGAAAAGACGTACTAACGGTCCCATTGGCAGCGGTGAAGAGCGATCGCACCGGCTCGTACGTGGACGTGCTTGATGGAGTAGACGTGCCGGCTTTTCCAGTACGAAATAGCGCATCAACCTCGCCAGATAGAAACGCAGAAAAAACAGTGCCTGAGCGCAGTACGATATTTACTGAAGGTGTAGTACCTGCCAGTGCGCCCCGAAAAGTATCCGTCGAAACTGGCATTGCAAACGACACTATGGTCGAAATCGTCTCAGGGCTCGCCGCGGGCGACATCATTGTATCCAGAACAATTACTGACGCTGGTGTTACAACGGCGGGAGCACCACAGACATCACTCTTCCCAACACCCGGGGGTAACCGCCAAGGAGGGCAGCGTACTAACGGTGCTATACCACGCTAGCGTGTGATCGAGCTAAAAAACATAACGAAGACGTACCAGATGGGTGACGTCGAAACCGAAGTCCTCAAGGGTATTTCTTTTACTATTCAAAAAGGTGAATTTGTCGCCATTATGGGGCCGTCAGGCTCAGGCAAATCAACGCTCATGCATATTATTGGTGCCCTTGATACGCCAACGTCTGGTACCTACACGCTTGATAAAAAAGACATTAGTGCGATGACCGATGACGAATTGGCAAACATTCGCGCCAATACCATCGGTTTTGTATTTCAAGCATTCAATCTCTTGCCGCGGGCAACGGTATTGAGAAATGTTCTGCTGCCCTTGGTATATGCTGAAATGGGAGATGCAGAGCGCATACATCGCGCAGAGCAGGCGCTGCGCGCGGTTGCCATGCCTGAAGATCGCTGGCTGCACCATAGCAACGAAATTTCAGGTGGGCAGAAGCAACGCGTCGCGATTGCGCGAGCGCTCGTGAATAATCCAAAGCTTATTTTGGCAGACGAACCTACGGGAAACCTCGATACCAAAACAGGGGAGATTGTGCTCGCGACATTTCGTGAACTCAATGAGGAATCGGGCCACACCATTATTTTGATTACGCATGAGCGCGACGTGGCAGAACACGCAGACCGAATCATACACATCAGAGATGGCTCAATAGAAAAAGATGATGTGTTGCGTACCCGTCATAAAAAGCACTAATATGAAGTGGCAAGATATCGTCAAAGAATCAGTCGGAGCACTTGCGGTAAACAAAACGCGGTCACTCCTCACCATGCTCGGTATCGTGATTGGTATCGGTTCCGTGATTGGTATGGTGGCGTTGGGGCAAGGGGCACAAAACACGATTCAGGCAAATATTCAGAGCATCGGCTCTAACCTATTGATTGTGCGGCCTGGGTCCCAGCAAGGGCCAGGGAACCCACTCCGTGGTGGGGTAGGGTCGGCAACCACGCTGACCCTAGATGACGCCGAGGCGATTGAAGAACAAGTGCAGGGAATTTCTGGTGTGGCGCCGGAAGTATCAAGTAGGCAGCAGGTAACTGCGCGTGGTACCAACACAAACACCTCCATAACAGGCGTTACCGAAATCTATTCTGCAGTGCGCAACATTGCTGTTACCGAAGGGGTATTTATATCGAGTCAGCACCTCAGCCGTGCGGCAAAGGTGGCTATTCTGGGGCCTACGGTGCGCACGGACTTATTCGGGGAAGGTGTTGATGTGCTGGGGCAGAAAGTTCGTATCAATAAAACGGACTACACCATTATTGGAGTGACGGTTGCGAAAGGTGGAGGAGGTTTCGGCAGCTCGGATGATGCTATTTACATCCCGCTCACCACTGCCCAGCGCTACCTCACGGGAAACGACAAGGTGAGCGTGATCAACGTGGCCGCTGCTGAAGCGGGCTCGATGACCACCATTCAGGCCGACATAACGACCGTCCTGTTGGACACGCATCATATAAATGATCCTGCATCAGCTGACTTTTCAGTATTTAATCAGGCCGACATTGTGGCAACGGCGAGCTCTATCACACAAACATTCACTATTTTGCTCGGCGCTGTGGCGGGCATCTCACTGTTGGTAGGCGGCATTGGCATTATGAACATGATGCTCACTTCGGTTACCGAACGTACACGCGAGATTGGATTGCGCAAAGCAATAGGCGCTAAGAATAAAGACATCAGTAGGCAATTTTTACTTGAGGCTGTGCTCCTTACCTTGGTCGGTGGCATCTTGGGCATTCTCCTGGGTTGGAGCATTGCACTGATTGCTAACAAACTCGCCAACATCGCCGCCAGTGTCTCTCTCTTCTCTATCATGTTGGCGGTGAGTGTATCCACCATTATCGGCATTGTGTTTGGCTACTACCCGGCACGCAAAGCAGCGCATCTGAACCCCATTGATGCCTTGCGCTACGAATAGCGCGACGTTGTGCGGATTACGCTACCGCGCACCTTTTCCCACAGCAGTGGTAAGTAGATCAACAACTGCCCCACCACGGGGAGGTCGTACAGTAATCTTTTTATTGATTGGTCGCCCAGGAAAGGGGAATGGAAAAACATGACGATGACGAGTATGAGAAGTGGGTTAAATTCAATACCCATCACCATGAATGTGCCAATGTGGAAGACGAGGAGAAGCACAGCCCAGACTTTCTGGAGAGACATACGCACCATAACCCACAGTGAAAAAAACTGGATGAATTGAATCGCCACGTACGGAAACCAGCCCCATTCAGGGTGAGCAATGATAAACGGTGCAAGCACTGCCTCACGCTGGAGTTTTGGAATCCAATCTGCAATTTGATACGCAAATGCATGCATAGAAAATCCATGTATCTCTCCGGCAAGGTACTGCATCGCGGTGCCCAGGAGTTTGTGGAATCCCGCCATGGTGTACATAAGCATCATGATGGCCTGTGCAGCCCATACGTAGAGGAGGAAGGTTCGGCGTGTGTCGCGAGATGCATCGTGCTGGTGCCAGAGGTTGGGTAAGAACACAAAAAAAGCGGCGACGTACACCCACAGGTACCATTGATGATTGGGGCCACCAAAAGAACTCTCTAGCGCGTGTGCTTGCCAGAAGGCAAAAAATACCAAGAGGCGTCCGATGCGATAAGGGTGCGCGAGGACACCGATGAGAGTGCAGATGACGAACGCAAAGCGCACAATGTTGTACGTTGCTTCGTAGGAAAGATCGAACTGTTGTACCCACCACAGTGGCCAGATGGGGTCAAAGTTTTGTTTGGTTGCCCACATGCCCGTGAAAAAGAGGAATGCGCCAAACGGGGCAAGGTAGTAGAAGTAAGACACCAAGGTGCGCGCTTTTTCCATCACTGCATCGTCTGCGGCAAATAGTGTGAGAGAAGGGAAGCGAATGGTGTTCGCCACTCTTCCTACATACTGCAGTATCAGTGGATGCATCATAGGCCGCTCGTGAATACACCGAGAGAAGTGGTCGAAATAAAGGACTGGTGCTGCCAATATTCGAGAGGATCATAGCGCACGCGCAAAAGATCATACGTAAACGCCGCGTTTCCAAACATGTGCTCGAAGCGCTTTTTTTCGCGAGTGAAACGTTCAGTGTCACCACGGTCGAGTGCCATACCCATGTTTTCAATCATGGGAGTGTACTGTGTGGGGGACTGCCCAAGAAGCTCGAACAGTTGGCGGCTCTCATCAAACCTGAGTGCTGGGGTGTAGGTGTTCACGCCCAGGCGCGAAATAGCCACCGTATAGGTGGTCTTCTCGTTGGGAATGGTAGAGAAGAGAGACCATGAAAAGACGGGATAGCGTTCGTTCCCATAAAAGTAGTTGTCGTAGAGGCCAATACAGAAATAGAGGGCCAGTACGATGAGAATGATGCGCTTCTGTGCCTCGTACGTCATGCGAGGGAATATAGCACCTGCTGATTGTGCATGCATTGAGCTATTTGGTTTGGACCGACGAGGCGAGAGCTTTTCGCATCTCCACAATCGAGGCAAAAATAGACGGCATCTCGCAATCACGGCAGGCATGTTCAAGCACGGTCTTCTCGTGTGATTTAAGGGTGATGGCGTGCACGGTGATGTGGCGACGGCGCATGTCGTTCAAGAAGTCTACAAATGCCTCAGCTCCCGTGAGGTCGATGTAATTGACGCTCGCAAAACTTAATACCACGTGCTCGATGCGCTCGCCCGTACGTTCACGAGTGCGCAAAAGCCAGTGAATTTGCTCGATGATGTGCTCGGCATTCGCATACACCAAAGACATATTGGGGCGTGCAATGAGTACACCGTGTAAGCGCACTGCATCAGTGTCTGCCGTGCACGGCTGGAAAATGTTGCGCTCGGTGTCGATGCACAATTCATCGACACGTGCCCACATGATGCGATTGATAAAGAGAATGAGAGAAACGACAATACCGAATATCACCGCAGTATCTGGCTTTACGATGAGGGCTACTACGAATGTCATGCCGGCGATGAAACCGTCGGTGCGGGATATATAGAACGCTTTAGAAAACTCGCCAAATTTCACCAATTGAATGACCGAGCCTATAACCACCGCCGCCAAGATGGCGCTCGGTAGATACGAGAGGAATTTAGTAAAAAAGGTAAGCGTAAGGAGTGTGGCGACGGAGAGTACGATACTCACCATGGGCGTGCGCCCGCCGGCAACAACATTGGCAGCTGATGCTGAAAAAGAGCCAGCGACCGGAAACCCGCCTGCGATAGAGGTGGCAATGTTAGCGCTGCCTTGGCCGATGAGTTCTTGATTGGCACTGAGGTGGCCGCCATTCGTGCGCGCGAGGCTCGTGCCGATGCCATAGGTGCTCATGAATCCAATCACCGCAATCGTGAGGGCACTTCCGAAAAGTGAAAGGGCGCCAGAGAGCGTCAACTCTGGCAAGAAAAATGCAGGGAGTCCTGCGGGCACCGCGCCAATAGTGTGCACACCGAATGATTCAACCCCCAGCGCCATACTCAATGGTATCGAGGCGCCCAGGATAATAAGACCCATCGGAATTCCAGGCATCGTGCGCCGAGCAACAATCATCAATATGAGCGCTGCAACACCAATGAGTGCCGTAAGTGGATGTAATGAAAATATATTTGCGACGATCTGCTCGAGTGTGGCGTACATCAAAGGGTCCTGGTGCACGGAAAAACCAAGGAGCGTCGGCACTTGCATAGCGGCAATGATGATACCGGCTGCCACCGTAAACCCAATCAGCACTGAGCTAGGAATGAGTCGTGCTAAAAACCCTAAACGAAACCCGCCAGCCAAAAATTGAAGGAGCCCCACCATCAGAGCGAGTATCACCGCAAGTGCGATGTATTCAGGAGTGTTGGGGGTGGCCAAGGGCACGAGTGAAGTGAGGGTAAGAAGGCTGATGACTGCAACGGGTGCGGTAATCACCAAGGGCGAGCTGCCCCAGAGTGCGGCGATACTTGATCCAACCAAGACGCCATACAGGCCGTACACCGGCGGGACACCCACCAACAACGCCTGTGCCATCGATTGTGGAATAAGAACGCCGGCAACAGTGAGGCCGGCGATGGTGTCGGCACGGAATTTCGTGCCATCGTACCGCCTCATCCACGGGCGCATGGGATTCAGTGCGTGAGAGATGTGCTCGAAGAACGAACGCGAGAGCTCGACCCCATCTTTGAGCCACTTGAGGTATTCATCCTGGGGGAAGAGAGCCATGTGCGCATTGTAGACCCAATGCAGCTTTACGCACGGTGGGGAAAAGCAGAGCTTTGCACATGCCTTCGCGAACTCCTTACATTCATTTATTTACGTGGCATTATATAAAGAGTGCCTCTACAGAGAGGCGCTCTTTCACAGAAGGGCTCAGATATGAAGAAGGTAACGGTGGACCTGGATCAGCTACTGGCTGACAAGGTCATCACGGCGGGGCAATACCCCGAAATCGAGAAACGGGCACAGGCCTTCACTGCGAACACATTCATCCAGTTTGCTCTTGGCATCTGCATGATCGGTTTCGTTGCGGCGGCGGTCGCCCTCGACAAGAAATTCGAACTGATTCCGTATTGGGCGGCAGCGCTCATGATCTTGGGCATCGCGGGGCAGTACTTGCTCCCGGTGCAGACGCGCATGATGGCGCAAGTATCGGCCACCATCGGCACCATCGCGTTCTGCGGCTGGCTCCTGTATCACGCGTCGCCGATGCTCGGGTGATGCTGTCGCTCATCTCGAAATAGTTGGCACCGAGCCAGCAAAAGCAAAAGGCGCGCTCATAGAGCGCGCCTTTCTTGTGTGTGGGTGAATCCCGCGAGGCCTACAGCTTCTCGAAGCAGTTGCGCACTCCTTTCATAAACTGCTCGAGCGCCGCTCTCTCCTTGAGTGAGAGCTCGGGGTTGTCGCGCGCCATGCCGCCGATTCGATCGAAGTGAACCATCCTGCCGTTCTTCAAGGAGAAAACCATCCCGGCCTTGCCACGATAGGCAATGTTTACCGTCTCCAAGAGGACACTCGAGCCCTGCTTGGTCTGGTAGATAATGCTCACTTGGTCGTCTTGGGCCAGTACCGTCAGATCCGTGCTCGGTGTTTTCCACGACGGATTCTTCTCAATCCGGAAGCTGTGCATGCCGTTGAATATGCTCGGCAGCTCGTCGATACGCAGATTTGGTGGGCCGATGATGGCCCGAAAGGTGTACGCACGAAACGTGGGGCTCAAGAACCACAGTGCAACGAGGCACAAAAGCGCGAGAACAAGGTAGACGAGGGATTGGTCCATGGATTCCTCCAGTGGTTTCAACTTGCGGCACTATGCCATAGCGGGAGGGGTGGGGGAAGGAGGGTGGCATTCCGAATTTAGGCAGTAAGTCTGACGCCTTAAGGCCAAGGCGATTGATTGCCTTACTTCAGCAAACGAAGCACAAAAGTTTTGTAATCTGCCTGGCTTGTGATTAGAGAAACCGCGTCACCGCCCGCGTCGGTTATGGCTACCTCACCTGTTATCTTGTTGATGCGGAAAGTGTGACCTTGCTCACTCTCAAGCGTAACAAACTGCTCAGTATTCGAAATGATTCGCAATACTTCCTTATCGAATGATTTCGGTGGGAGGGCATTCAATTTAAGTGTTTCAAGGAGTGTAAAAAGTTGGGCTCCATTCGCATCTCTGCCGTCGGTCGCTTCAATGGTGTAGTACTGACGTGCATCCTTAGGCTGTTTGGCAATATCAGGAAAGACAACTAAGCCACTAGTCTTGCCAACCGCTATGTCGCTCTCGCCCGCGTTTGTTGTAAATCGTCCATTTGAATCATCTCTGCGGAATTCCATTTCTGCAGTTAGGTCGATATGAGGGACTGCGTAGTCATAGTAAAGACGGTCAGTTTTCTCTCCTTGCCATGCCAAAAGAAGAGCAAGATTTGAAACAATGAGCATTACTATGATTCCTAGCGCAATTTTACTGTTCATCAACGTACCAGTTAATTTGGTAATTCTGATTATACATCAAGAAAATTCTAAAAAATAAGATTTCTTGGCAGAAAAGCTGTCAGGAACCTTTTTATCTCAAGGTGTCTGAAGAGCACATAATAATTCATGTCGGGATTGTCCCAGAATCGCGGGCTATTCTTTCGTCCTCTGGACTCAGAAAAGACCTCGCGTTCTTGGGCGGCGCCTCAGATTTTTCATCTATAACGGTAGGGAATCGGTCAGGGATATTTTTCTCGCCGTCGCTCGAAAAATTCCAGTCACACATACCGTTTTGCTAAACGGTTGCGCGACCCCGCCTCGCGCCGACGCGCTCCGGCCTTGCGAATGCATCCCGTGCATTCTCACCCCGTCTCGCTGGTTTCTTTTGCTAAAGAAACATAGCTCCGCCTTTCAATTCCCGCTCGCGATGTGCGCAGGCACATCGCTCATCTCCACCAACGAAAAAGCCGCCCTTGCGGGCGGCGTTTTCTTAAAGGTTTGTGGCGCCGTGTACGCAGTGCGTCACGGCATCCTACAAAATTATAGTCGTGAGACTCCTTAATTTTGTGGAGATGGCGGGAATTGAACCCGCGTGCAGTGAGGGAACACACAAATATCTACAGGGCGTAGTACATTCAGAGTTTTTTAAACGGTGCGAGTGTGGAATGCACAAGATGACGCATCGTCGATCTATTTTTCTTTAAGGCGCAGTCGCAAAGCGACGACTAGCCCGGACCCGAAGGTATGACGTTTCAAACTACGTATCGGATGTCGGTAGCGAAACGGCCGCGATGGCTGCCACAAGGTGGACTTACGCGAAAGCGAACTGGAGATCTGTTGCCTGAATTGGGCTCAGAACGCCACGTGCTGTTTTAGTTGCACTTATTGGGTTGTGGCAGTTTTAATAGGTACCACAGCTATGCCATGCATCTGTATGAGCCGATCTCCCTGTCGAAGCCAATCATCCCCCGTGAGATATCAATGCTGTCGCACTGCTACCGAGCGTATCGTGTCAGAAAAAGAAACGTGTGTGCTCTGCAGTGAGAAACTATTGTGATCTGCAATACTACGCGAATTGAATATCTCACGGGGAAGGACTGCCTAGCTGCCATGGGCAGAAGGAAGAAGGGAATGAATTGTTAAGGAACTGTATGAGTGCTTGCGTGTGGGGAGGAGTGGGCGGCTCCTCCCCGAGATTTAGTCGAGCCAGTCCTCATCGGGCGGGCCGAACACAATCTCGTCGAAGGGAGTATTTTTAAAGTACTCCTTCGCCTTAATAACAAACTGCCAAATGGTGCGCATCAGCGCCTCCTCTGGTTGCCACACGTAAATATTCAGTAAGGGCTACGAGCAGTATACGCTTCCATCTTTTTAAAACCACTGCTCGCAAGTGAGGCCGAATCGTGCGCAACGCGCGCGCGATTCGGCCCAAGGGCTCACAGGCCAACCGCTTTTCCGAAGAAGTCACCGATTGCCACACAGGTGGCAAGGCCGGTTACGGTTGTCACTGCGAGCAGTGCGTAGAGCATCAGGTTCCACATAGGTGTATTCTCCTGGTTACTTCTGGGCACTTGCGAATCGTGGTTTTAAACAGACGCTTGAGAGTAGAGGCGAGGCATGATGCACTGCATCGCCTCGCCCCCGTTATTTCAGGAAGAAGAATCCCACATAGCCAGCAATCAGTGCGCCGGCCCCAGCAACTTTCGCCGCCTGCTCGTTCCGCGTGATGCGGTAGACGAGCCATGAGGTGATGCCGGCAACTACCATCAAGATGATGGTAGGGAAGAGAATCTTGTTCCAGAAGGTAGAGAAGAATAAACCAACGGCGCCAGCGCCGGGCATAGGGTCGCGCATTGTTATTTCCCCACGTTGTTTCTACCCTCAAGAGTCTGTATGTACGAATGCTGTGGGGTGGGGGCGGTGCACGACGCATTGCGCGTGCACCGCCCGTCGTCAGGTCAGGAGGCCGTGCTCATCCTGCGGTTGGCGCTTGCTCCACCATGCCGCCTCCTCTGCGGCGTCGGCGGTGTCGTCGATGGCCGGCACGGGAGGTGGGGACATGAACGGAGCTCTGCCGCGGGTTTCGAATGCGCGATGGAATCGCGCAACCGTTGCCTCGTCCTCAGGTGAGTTCGGATCTCTCTCAGACTTTTTGGGCATGAGATTAATGACCTTTCTGGTGGGATGCCAGCACGTCGCTGGGCCACCCCACAACATTCGTAGATTTCAAAGAGCTGCAACGTATGCTTGAAGGTGACCCCGAGGTCGCACAAGGTGTGCGGTCCTCGGAATCGTAGTGTCACTGCCGGGTCGTATCGGTTAGTGCCGGGGTGTGTGAGGAACTTGCGAGACCGTGCCACTCGACAATATCTTTCAGGAAGAATATGCCGAGCATCGCCAGGAACACAATTGTCAGCACGACTCTGAAACGCACCGGCGCAGGTCCCTTTGTGGGGCTGTGTTTCATGCAATCCTCCTGTGGCCACCTTCAAATATACGTTTTTAAAATTCTTTGCGTCGAAGGCGGCGATCTTCATCGCGTTTCTTGATGTCTTGGCGTTTGTCGTGCTTCTTTTTGCCGCGCACAATCGCGATATCTGCCTTCAAAACTCTGCCTTTATTATACACTGAAATTGGCACTATTGTCAAGCCTTGGGCACCCTCAATGGCGGAAATATGGCCTAATTCCTTGGCGTTTAGAAGTAGGCGGCGTGGACGAGTGGGGTCGTATTCAGGCGCATTTACTGCCTGCCATGCGGGGATGTTGGCCCCCACCAAAAATGCCTCACCACCACGCACCACTACGCGCGCGCCTTCCAGCTTTCCACGCCCGGCACGCAGGGACTTCACCTCGGTTCCCAGCAACTCCAAACCTGCCTGGAGAGTTTCCAAGATTTCGTATTCAAGGTGTGCTTTCTTGTGTCGTATCAACGCCATGGGAGAATCGTAGCTTTTTTGCGAAGTATTGACAAGTATTGATTTTCGTTGGAATATTGTTTTGGTAGAAACCAGCCAAGGAGTTGGCTATGTATAAGCTGTGCTTGAAATCGGAACACCCCGTGCTGACGCCGATAGTGCCGCTTGCAGCAGCGCGTCTCGTTCCGGGCAACCGGAATGAGAGCCCGCATGCGCGCTTTGTCTTCAAGATGGACAACGCCGCAACGCTCTCGCGCCTTCTGCAGGTGATGCGCTGCCTTAGCGCAACCCCGATACTCGACCTCAGCTTCAACGGCCTCGTCATGACACTCGGCCTTGCCGTTGTGCTGCGCGTCGATGAATCTGGTGCCGCTCGCGTGTTGGGGAACGGTTCACACCTGTTCGCCGCCGTCAACGACATCGTGCTGAAGGTGTCGGCGCAGCTGTCGCCGGAAGACGAAGACGTGTACCTGGCACGGGCGAGCAGCAAAACGGTCTTCACTGTGGTATCGCTCGAACTTGCCGATTCCTGCGGCCACGAGCTGCAACTGTGGGCAGGGGAGGCACCACTGGTGGTGCTTGCTCCGCAAGATATGCGGTGAATGTAAAGAGCCGGGCGCTTGCGCCCGGCTCTTCCTTTTTGTGTGCACAGGGCGTATGTACTCCATACAAAGCGCTATGCTGTATGCAGGAGAGAAAGCGAGGTAGGTCATGGATCTTATTGGCTCAAAGACTGTCCTCGACACACTCATGCGAGAGTGCAGCGGGCAGGAAGAAAAAAAGCGTACGCGCATCATCATTGCAACGCCCTGTGGGTTAGGCGGAGCGTTTCAAGCAGGGATGCTGCATGCATTGCATGATCGTGGTGTCTGCGAACAACACGTGGATGTGAGTCTAGGGCTCTCAGCAGGAAGCTGGAACCTGGGTGCTTTCTGGGCAGGTCAGGCGGCACTCACTGCTGATGTATATGTGCATTTGGCGGGGATGTCTTTTTCGCTTATGAAGCAGTGGGATCTACTGGGGCTCGCGTACCTTAAAAAATTACACCGAGGCGAAGTGCATGCAGAGTTCAAATTACACGAGCATGCGATTCGCGACGCCAAGCATCTGTTTCTGGTAGGGGTCACGGATAGCAAGCGCCGCTTACAAATGCACGACGTGAGCAAAACAGAAAATATAGTCGACTTGTTTGCTGCGTCGTCTGCATTTCCACTGTTTGCACTTCCACAAAAAGTAGCAGGCGAGTGGTACACCGATCCCGCTAGTGCGCATCCGTGCCCGATTCCTTCGATAGTACGGAAGGCGAATGTCGGGCATAACGACATCGACGTATTGATTCTGGGCGGGCGCATGCATCCACGGCACTTCAGTGTGTGGGAGCAGTGGACGTACCAGTCTCTTATGTTTACCTACGCATGGCTTACCTGGCAGCACAACGCATTCCTAGATGGTCTGCTTTCGATTGACCAGCGTATGGAACGGGCATTTGCGATGTGCGAAAAAGTACGGTCCAACAGTCGTGTGCGGCTACTTGCCTTGGTGCCGTCGCCAGACCAGTCGGTGATACCCTTTGGAGCAACTGCGGATGCTGTTTTGAATTCAGCACAGGCTGGGTACCGTTCAATTGAGGAAATGTGGCGGGTATAGCTGCAAAGTGCAGGTGAACATCGACGGGCAAGCCAAAGGCTTGCCCGTTTCGATTTCCGTTGCGAAACCCTCAGAAAACTCTATAATCGCTTAATGACTAAAAACCCCCCAGGTGCGCCGCAAGAGATGGAAGACGATGTAAAGCCTGCCCCGAAAAAGCCGGATGATGGTGTGCCGAATTTCTGGATTCAAGCAGGTATCACTGTCTTGGTATTGGCTGTCCTTATGGGTGGGTATGGGTACGTGAGCGAGCAGATGAAAGAAAAGCAGGAAGAAGTGTCACTCTCGATGCTTGCCCAAGATATGGTGCAGGGGCAGGTGACAAAAATCATCGTTCGCGGGGATGCTATCGAAGCAACGTACCTTGATGAGAAAGTAAAAAAGTCGCGCAAAGAAGCTGAAGCTGGATTGACTGAAACGCTTTCATTCTATGGCGTGACCCCAGAAAAACTTGCCACGGTGTCGATCGACGTAAAAGACGAAACAGGGGTGAAATTCTGGGCGCTCACGTTGTTGCCGATTTTCCTCCCGATTCTTCTCTTGTTTGGGCTGGTGTGGTTCCTTACGCGCCAGGTAAAAGGCGCTGGCATGCAGGCGTTTACCTTTGGCCAATCGCGTGCACGTATTACTGCGCCCGAAGATGCCGCGCAGCAAATTACCTTCAAAGATGTTGCAGGTGCAAAAGAAGCGAAAGAAGAGCTCACTGAAATTGTGGATTTCCTCAAAAGCCCCAAGAAGTTTCTTGCGATTGGCGCACGTATTCCAAAAGGAGTCATGCTGATGGGCTCACCCGGTACGGGAAAGACATTGCTTGCACGAGCGGTTGCAGGTGAAGCAGGGGTGCCATTCTTTTCTATCTCAGGCTCAGAATTCGTAGAAATGTTTGTGGGTGTGGGCGCGTCACGTGTGCGCGACCTTTTCAAGATGGCAAAAAACACCGCACCATCCATTGTATTTATTGATGAAATTGATGCGGTGGGGCGGGTGCGCGGTACTGGGATTGGTGGTGGGAATGACGAACGCGAACAAACATTGAACCAGATTCTGGTTGAGCTCGATGGTTTCGAACCCAGCGAGAAGGTGATTGTGATGGCAGCCACCAACCGTCCTGACGTATTGGATCCCGCACTTCTGCGACCTGGCCGTTTTGACCGTCGTGTGACGATCGACCCACCAGATAGAGAAGACCGCGAAGCAATCCTCGCGATTCATGCGCGCAAGAAGCCACTCCATGCGGATGTAAATTTGATGGTGATTGCCGAGCGCACTCCAGGATTTTCAGGTGCTGATTTGGCCAACGTGATGAACGAAGCGGCTATTTTGGCGGCCCGCGAAGATCGCACCGAAGTGACTCAGTACGACCTGCTGCGTTCAATTGAAAAAGTGATGTTGGGGCCGGAGCGCCGCTCGCACATTCTAAGCAAGAAAGAAAAGGAAATTACGGCGTACCACGAAGCAGGGCACGCACTAGTATCGTCTTTGTTGCCGTACGCTGATCCAGTGCACAAGGTGTCAATTATTTCTCGTGGTCGTGCTGCAGGCTACACGCTGCACTTGCCATTTGAAGACAGAAAGATGCAGTCAAAAAATGAGTTCCTCGACGACATTGCAGTTTCTTTGGGTGGCTACATTGCCGAGAAAGAAGTGTTCGGCGACTTAACGACCGGGGCAAGTAACGACCTGCAGGTCCTTACGTCGCTTGCGCGCGATATGGTAACCCGTTTTGGCATGTCTCAGAAAGTGGGTCCTATGGCACTGGAATCAGGTGGTGGCCGGCCAATATTCGGAGGCACAGGTGTAGACGGTAACGAACACTCAGAGGAAGTTGCCGCACTCATCGACAGTGAAGTAAAGGAAATCATTCAAGGAGCCTACAAAAAGGCGGAAGGAATTATCACGCAGTATCGCCCAGTGTTGAATGCGATTGCGAAAGTACTGCTAGACAAGGAAACGCTAGAGCGCGCAGATTTCGAAGCGCTTTTGGTGGCAAATGGAATCACGCCAAAAAAGAAAGAAGATATCGAACATCAGCCGTTGGTGTAGGTGGTGCATAGGGAAGGGCCGCAGCGCGATGCGCTGCGGCCCTTTCTTTATATATCGAGTTTCATCTTGGGGCGTCTTGGGCCATTAAATGTGCCCAAATCGCGTTGCTTGAAAAATTCAAGCATCTGGCGAGCGCCGCGTATGCGCTCGCTGCGCAAGGCAAACTCAAGTGGTACGGCGACGACTGCAGCATGCCGATTCACTGAGCGTGCTCCTTCCTTGATGATGCGAGAAAGCGGGCGCACACCTGCGCGATATCCTGGCAGCTGCACGATGCGCGTGTGTTCGCGATGCATTTCCCAATGGAAGAACGCACCATCGAAACCTGCGGGAGGCGCGCAATCATGCGACTTTCCAACAGCGTCTAGGTACGAGCGGAGATCATGAGGTTCCTTGGGTTGCGTTTGCTCGAGGACCATCACGATATCATCCGCCAACTCTTTCGCTCGGATTTCGTCCTTGCAAAATGAAACGTAGGTGACAATGAACGGGTCTTCTTTTCGTGGTTGCTGCTTTTTCTGCGTATCCTGTGCGGCAACGCTGGTGCTGCACAGAAGGAGAAAAGCAATCACGAACATCCTCGCTAGGTACTGCATAGGAGCTCCTTTCACGTGCCGCCTGATGCTTACTGCACTTCGTTCATGATTGCATGCGCGTGATGAGTGCACAATGATGCATAAGGAAGGGCCGCAGCGCGATGCGCTGCGGCCCATGGTGATTACACCGTGAGGAGACCGATCTTGAGCTGGTCACCTGCGGTGCTCCAACCCAGAGGAATGACCACATCGTTCTCTTCAGGAACGGCCGTGGGCTCCGGTATGTCACGCTCGGTTTCGGCTCGAATGCACACGGTGTCGGCCGTATCTGGCGGAGGCAAGCCCCACCATTTCGGACCGTTCAGTGCACTGAAGCGTACCCAGCGGCCATCAAGCACGTCTGCTCGCTCGAATGCAAGGGCATACAGTGCGAGGCAGTGCGGCAGATAGCAGCCGTTAGCGCATTCGTCGAGCTCTCCTTGCTTGAGCTGCGAGAGATGCGGTGCGGTGTCGTCACCCAAAATGGCGCGGAAATCACCGGAGGTTACAAATGCCGCAACCGGGGAGCGATGTCGTTCGCCTTTGAGAATCGGCATGCACTTCAGATGATTTCGCCATGAGTAGCGGCCGAAATCTTCGTCGGTAAAGAGGATGTGCTGCGGTGTGAATGTTCCGACTGTTCTGCCGCTCGTGTCTGCCTTGATGAAGGCGACAGCGTCTTCAGTGCTTGCATGCTCGAAGCAGATGCGCAGTCGAGGGTGCCGATCGCGGATGCGCCAGAGGTGTTCTTTGATGAAGTAGCTCTCGCGCTCGCTGTGCGGCAATTCCTTGCCGTCGTTGTCGTAGACACTTTCGAAGTGTCCCAAGAGTGGCACGCCGGTGTCTTCCATCGCTTCCAGCATTGAACGGCTCTCCCATAAGGGGATGCCGTGGCCGGAGCCGGTGGTTGCACCTTTGTGCGGCGGGTAATGCTTCACAGCGTAGACGACCGAAGATTTCGCGATGCGCTCGATTACTGCCGGTGTAACATCCACCGTGTGATAGAGCGTCATCAGAATTTTCTTCAGCGTCCGGATGCCGTCATTCATGGCGACGGCCATCAACTCTTCGTGGTAGCTCAACGCTTCCTCGATGGTTCTGATGGGGCCGTTGTTCGGCATCGCCAGCACATAGAGCATGTGCTTCACGATGTGTTTGGTGACGGCACGCATCAGCGCATCTCTGCGAAAGTGCGTGTGGAAGTTCGACGGGCGCGGGGTAACGATGCGCAGAATACTGCCGTCAGCATTTCGGGTTACGAGTGCTTTCAGATTGTTGGTCACGGGTCTTCCTTTCTTAACGAGCGGCAACTTGCGGCACCTTAGCAGAGGAGGGTGGGGACGGCAATACAAAAGTAGTGGCGGCACCAAAGGTGCCGCCACTGAATTTTTGACCCGTCTTACACTTCTTCGGCAAGGTGCCGGAGGATGTCGTCGCGAATGAACGTGGGGTCTTCACCGGCCTCACGGAACGCACTGTTCATCTGAGTGAGAAACGCGCCCGTGCGCTTCATGGTCCTGATGCGATCAGCACTGTTCACACCGCCGGTACCGATCACGATCTTGCTTGCGTCCTTGAGTATCGTGGCACTCGAGTGCACATGCCCCAAGACGATGGGGAAGATTGCGGGGCCACCCACACCACCGCGGATGATACCGTTGTCGGTTTGGATTGCTGGCTTGCCGTCAGGAAGAAGGTCGAAACCGTTCGGAACGGTGTTGCAGGTAACGATACCGTTCATGACGCTCGACTTGGCAACGAGTCGAATGTTGTGCTCGAGTGTTGGCTGTGGCATTCCTGCGGATATTTTCCACAGGATGATTGCCTTGGTCGGACCAACTTCTGTTTCGAGCGTTTCAAAGAGTTCGCTCGTCGCGTCGGTATCGTAGCAGAGGATGGGCATCGCCCGTCCTTGGTTCGCCTTGTCGGCCTTGTTGGGGCACGATCCGTTAACGGTAATTATTTCAAAACCGGCGGCAATCGCGCGCTTGATAAGCGCGACAGTGTCGAACACGCTTTGGCCGGACACATTGATCCAGAAGGTCAGGCCGCTGTCGCGTGCGCGCAGGCAGAGTTCAGGGCCATGTTGCTCGGCATACTTCATTCCTGGATTGGTAAGGCCAATCGAGTTCAGGGTGAAGTCGAGCTCGTGCCCGTTGTATGCGGCAAAGTAATCGCGTCCGCCGTTTCCGAGGGATTCGTCGGTGGTGAATGATCCCCATTCAAACATGGTGTCAGCAGCAATAAGCCGCTGTGCGTGATCGGCAGTTTTCACAATGCCGCCAGCGACCATGGTTGGGTAGGGGAAGGTCACTCCTTTGAATTTTCTCGAGAAGTCTTCGATAACGCCCATCGCTCTCTCCTTCGTTAAGGTCTAGGCTCACGGCACTATACGGGTGAGTGTGGACTGGTGCAAACGCTGCACATACAAGAAGCCGCGCCCGGAAATCGGGCGCGGCCATGATGCGATGCAGAGTTACTTCACTGCAGTGGTTAAGAGCTCATAGAGCATGTACTCGAACAGTACGAAATTGAAGAACGTGTGGCTGACCGTTGAGTACCACGTAGCTTTTGCCCACCGTCCTTCCATGCCGCCGCATTTCAGATACACGACCGATAGCGCGATGCCGCCGATGCCTTGCAGGAACAAGCTCAACCATCCGTGGTGCACTTAGGCAAAGAGCATGGATGAGCTGAGGACGATGCAGGCAAGTGGTATGGGCGAGGTGGTAAAGAGCATCGACATGATGCTCAAAACCATCAGCGCACCGAGTACTGAAAGAATTTTGGGATCGAGCCCGTCTTTCCAGTAGGCGCCGAGGTGATCATATGCCACAGCGGCCACGACGACGGTGCCAGCGAGAACAATAGCGGTTGCTACCCACGATTTGCGCTGGGCGCTGATCGCAATTCCCAATGGCAGCGTGCGAAATAGAAGCTCTTCGATGAGTGCGAAGAAAAACGCCGTTCCGAAGAGTCCCGTGTGAAAGAGGGCGCGTTTGTAATCGGCCGCGTAGTTTTCACCAAGGAACATCTTCACGAGCTCGTCGCTGTCTTCTTTGGTGCGAGCGGTAGCAAGATACGGTTCCAAAAGCTCGCCAATCGGGATGACCAGGATCAGATCCACGATGGCCACTAGAATGGCGAAACCCAGGAGCCACATCGGGCCCCGCTCGTCACGTAACCACTTCACTGCGTCAGTCATCAGCTGTCCTCCATGTTGACTTGCAAGACCATACCACTATTTATTAAAATAGCAAATAGGCCATGTTTCACTGCTCCTATGAGTGCGCTATGTTGTGCTCTACTTCAAAATAGCGCTTTCGCAGCGCTGCTTCGTCGCCATACTGTACGAAATCTTTTTCATGAGGTGCAGGAACGTAGCCGCGTTCTTCCAGGTGCGCAACACCACACCAGTAGTGTTCCGTCTTTCCGGCAATAACGGATGCATAGTGCAGCCAGCCATTTACATATCCACAGTACGCGCAGCCGAGGCGTTCTGACAGAGTTAGGTAGGGGAGTTTATAGCGATCAACAATGCGTATGTAGCGCGAGCGCTCCACGTACGGGATGCCGTACAGAGGGAAGCAGATGCGGTGATAGATTTCGAGACAGATATCCGACAGTAAAATAGGGAAAAGTACACTCCAGATAAAAGGGGTGGAAATAGCGTGCCGCATGGTGAGCCACTGTGCGTTCGAAGGGCGTCGGTTTTCCATGGCGCCATTATACACGGTGCGCTGGTTGTTCTCCCAGCCCGCGAAATCAACTGGATTGAAAACCCTTGTCCGTACACCTGCACACCTTGAATCAAGGTGTGCGGGCCCGCCCAGGCGCATTAATTTAATGTGCCTGGACATCTCAGGAGTCTCTCGCACACATGTTCTGCGCCGTCGCTTAAAACATGCGCGCGCCGCCTCGTGCTACCCGTTTTGCTAAACGGGTGCCCAGCACTCGCTTTCGAGTCCTACACGCAAAGTGTCCCCGGCACTTTGCTCGGGCTAGGTTGAAAACCTTTGTCCGCCCGTCAGGACTCGAACCTGAAACCACGAAGGTATAAGCTTCGCGCTCTACCATTGAGCTACAGGCGGACACAAGTTTCCAATCTCCTCGCTGCCAATGATAAGCTTCGCGCTCCCTGCCCGTACCGAACGGACACGTTCGGGCGGGTACCATTTCACACAAGGCGGGGATGCGCACACTATAGCGACACTTAAGCTATTTCCCAAATCAGGGACTTAAGTATGGCGCGATAGTGCCACCGTAAAGATTCCCTAACGCTCGCAAGATATTCCCAGGCAAGTCGTTTGGGCCCCAGTATCTGTGCCACAATGAACGCATTACAACCTAGCGAGGAACTTTATGCGTCTATTCAGATTACTGGGGGCAGGTATGTGCATGGCATTGCTGATGCCGTTTTCTGTGTCGGCACTCACGGAGGAAGAACTGCGACAGCAGATTTTCGACTTGCTCTCGAATGTGACGCAGTTGCAGACTCAGCTAGGGGGCACGAATGCACCAAATGCACAGGGAGTGGCCCCCATCAACACTAATCGCTCATCAAATAGCGACGTGTTGAACGGCGGCCTCACCATCACGCGCTACCTCGAGCGCGGGATGAGTGGTGCCGATGTGAGTCGTCTCCAACAATTCCTCTCGTTGGACGCATCGATTTATCCTGAAGGAGACATAACTGGTTTTTTTGGTCCCCTTACCGAGCGTGCGGTGGAGCGTTTTCAGGTTTCTTGCGGCATTGTAGCGGCGGGTAACTATCAATCGACAGGCTACGGTCGTGTGGGGCCGCGCACACGCACGGCGCTTGCTACGGGATGTAATTCGATTGGTGGCGCCCCCTCGGGGCTTCCTTCGCAGGTTGGCGCTTTTTTGAAAGTAACGCCAATTGCAGGTCCCGCGCCACTCAACATTGTGGCAGAAGCGACGGTGAATGCATCGCAATCATGTGAATCCGCAACGTACATTTTGAACTTTGGTGATGGCACGCCTACGTATCCAATCTCGGTTACTCCTGGTCGTTGTGCGCCGCTCACTCAGGCAGTCACGCACACCTACCAATCACCAGGCAACTACACGCTCGCCCTCTCTATTGGAACGCACAAAACACAAGTGCAGGTACAGGTAAGTGGCACGTTACCGCAGCCAACCTATCCAACGGCGATGACCACCTTCGAGCAATGTGTCGCAGCCGCAGGAAATACTGTCACGTCAGGGTACCCGCGCCAATGCCGCACTCCTTCGGGACAAGTCTTCTACGAAGGATCGGGCACCACACCATACATTCCTCCATATATCCCGCCGACTACCGGAGACACCGTTGCATTTGGTGTGCCGGTTACTGTTGCACCGACGTTCACTACCTACGCGTGTAACAGCGACCCTATGATCAATCAAGTGATTCGTGTGAACTGGGGAGACAATCGTTACGACGATATCTACACGCACTCACTCGGTCTCACGAACGGCGGTTGTGGCTCTTCACTAACGCGTGCGGTAAGCCATACCTATGGTGCAACGGGCACGTACCAAATCACCTTGCAAGAGTTGCGCACTACCACTGGTGGTGCACCGGCTTTGTATGGCACGCAAAACCTGCGCACTATTACCGTGGGTAGTGGTACCGTCGTCACGACCGCCAACAGGCTTACCGTTTCTCCTGCAGGTGGGCCATCTCCGCTCTCTGTTGCAGCACAATTCACCATCCGCCCAGGGGACCCATACGAAGTAGATTGGGGTGATGGATCAACACCAACGGGTGCGGGTTCATTTACCGACCGTCCACAGCTTGCCGGCAATACAACCTTCACACAGGCTGAACAGTTGGTATCGATGCAGCACACATACAACGGTGGTGCGACACGTACCGTCACCTTGAAGCTCGGTTCATATGAACAGAGTGGTGGGTTTTACGTATGGCGCACGCGTTTCTACACGAAACAAGTAATCGTGAGCGGTACCCCAGGCACGACCCCTACGAATCCCACGGGCGTTGATGCCTTCACTGCATCTCCTGCCACAGGTAACGCACCACTCAACGTGACCTTCAACGTGACCATCAATGGTGCAAAGTCGTGTAACGGCGGCGAGTACTCAATTGATTTCGGTGACGGTCAGTACGCTTCATTGCCGTTCCCAGCAGACCTTTGTAACAGTCAAAGTTTTGTCGTAACTCATCGCTACGAATCAGGTGGTACGTTCTCGGCAAAGTTGTACGATCGTGCACAGTCACAAATTGCAGGTGCAACACCAAAGCAGACGGCGACCATCGTGACCAGCGGCGCTCCACCATCAAATTCAGAAGTGATTTACGACTACGCAATTACTCCAGGCATTGGTGGCGATCCTCGCAAAGTCGAGGCGCGCTTTACGCTTAAAGATGCGTGCACCGGCTACTCGCTCACGTGGGGTGATGGTACGACTGACAGTTTGAGTCAGACTACGACGGCGTGCGGCACGGTAGGAATAAATGTGATTAAGCAGCACACCTACAATACGAATGGTACGTTCAATATTCAGGTAACTGCAACGTCAGGAGGCACGCAGACTGCACGCACGGCGACGATTACCATCTCGTCGTAGAGAATTGGCAGGAAGTATAAGACGGATTCTATTCCTGGTGCAGACGCTCAGCACTCGCTGCTACTCGTGCAGCGAGTGCTTGGTTTTGCCCCAATGTCGGGTCCTCAAGAACGACCAGTTCTGCAGCTTTGCGGGCCGCTTCGATGAGGCGGGGATTACGCAGTGCTTCCATACCTATGTCGGTGACACCCCATTGCACGCGGCCGTATAAATCGCCGGCGCCACGTAGTTGGAGGTCGTATTCGGCCAGCTCGAAACCGCTGCGCGTTTTTTCTAAAGCTTTAAGTCTTTCACGGCTCGTCTCGCTCGTGGATTCGGGGAGAAGGAAACAGAGCGCTTCGTGCGCACTGCGCAAGACGCGCCCGCGTAGTTGGTGCAGTTGGGCAAGACCAAAACGCTCGGCGCCCTCAATCATGATGGATGTGGCGTTTGGTACGTTGACTCCTACCTCTACCACTGAAGTTGCAACGAGGATATCTATGACGCCGTCGGAGAATTTCTTCATTACCATATCTTTCTCTGCAGAACTCATCTTGCCGTGGAGAATCCCAATTTCGTATTCTTGAAACACTTCTCTCTTTAGCCGAGCCGCTTCTTCAGTAACAGACTTTGCGCGCAGTGCCATTTCTTTCTCTGGGTCGGGTTCATCAATTCGTGGACATATGATATATGCTTGGCGCCCCATCTTGAGTAGTGTTCGCACCTGACCGTATGCCTCAGTGCGTTTTTCTTTGGTCACAATTTTCGTAATGACGCCGGCGCGATTTTTCGGAAGCTCGTCGAGTACCGAGAGATCCAAATCGCCATAGAGCGTGAGGGCAAGGGTGCGCGGAATCGGCGTTGCAGTCATCGAGAGAAAATGTGGCGAGGCGTCTCCCTTCTGGGCGAGTGCTTTGCGCTGCTTAGTGCCGAAGCGATGCTGCTCGTCGACGATGGCGTACGCCAAATGCTTGAAGGCAACTTTTTTCTGGATGAGTGCATGTGTGCCTACCACCATCGCGATGTCGCCGTTTTTAACCCATTTCAATAACTGTGTGCGAGAAATGGGAGTTGGTTTATCGCGGTGTACTTTGGAAGGGTACTTGTAGCAGCCGCTTCCGGTGATGAGGGCAATATTGATGGGGAGTTCTTTGAAGTATTCAATAAATGAATAGAAGTGTTGTGTTGCGAGAATTTCTGTAGGCGCCATATACGCTACCTGGAGCGTGCCCGACGTGCGGCCTTTCGGACGCGATGTGACGACGGCGTACGCCGTGGCGGCGGCGACGGCCGTCTTCCCGGAACCAACGTCGCCCTCCAAAAGGCGTGCCATCGGATGCGGCTTTTCGAAATCGGCGGTGATGTCGGCGACGGCGCGCTCTTGTGCATGGGTGAGAGGGAAAGGTAATGATGCAATAAATTTCTCGAGACGTGCAGTGTCGGTGGTTACATCGAATGCTCGTTCACGGGCATTTTCAGCTCGCTCTAACTGCTTGCCTGTTTGAATGACAAATATTTCCTCAAACGCAAATCGCTTGCGCGCGGCATCCGTGCTCTTTTTGGTTTGCGGTAGGTGTATATGGAGGAGTGCCGTATACAAATCGGGTAGGTGCAGCGGTGTGCGGATCCTTTCAGGAATAGGATCAGCGAGTGTCACCTGTACATTTTCTTCAAAAATCTTCTTGATAGTGTGATAAAACCACCGGCTCGTAATTCCTTTGGTTTCTGGATACACAGGGAAGAGGCCACCTGTTGTAGCATCGGGCGCTTCAGTTCTAAACATGCCTTCCGGAATTGCGCTACCACTGAGAGGTTCAATTTCAGGATTGGTGATATAGGGACGATCCTTGCCCGCGACCACTCCCTTTAATGCAATGGGTTGATTAATCGGTGCCATCTTTGCCATGTATGGCTGGTTGAACCACAGTATGCGTACTCGCCCCGTCCCGTCTTCGAAGGTACCTTCTGCAGCGGCACGACGGCTCTTCCACAATTTTTTTGCTTCCACCTTGATGAGTCGCCCGTAGAGAGTGACCTTGTCGCCGTGTACCAGTGTTGAAACAGAGCCGCTCATCCCCGGTTCTTCGTAACGGACAGGGAAGTGGTAGAGCAGATCACGAACCGTAAAAAGGCGCAGGCGAAGCAAGGCAGCGGCCTGGTCCTTGGTGATGCGCGTGATGTCCACAATTTTTGTATCCATCATGCGTACAGTATAGGCGCTGTGCAAAATTTTGTATGTGTGGCATAGTAAAAGTAGCAACCTCATCCTGAAGGGACAGACACCATGTCTATCGGTAAAAGCGGCATTATATGCGGACTGCTCTACGTGAGCGCGTTCGTCTCTTCGCCCTTCCTGCCTCGGCCACAGCTGACGCAGGTGCAGGCAGTACAGCAGATGGAAGACTCTATCGCCCCTGCGCATGCGAACCAATTCCTTGCAAACGGACGTATGGTCATTGTCGACGTGCGCCTGAAAGAGGATTGTGGGTCTTTTACAGTAAAGCCGTGTCCGCAGTGCATTGTCGTCCGGTTCCCAACAGCATTAGGAACGACACATACCGAAGACGAAGGTGTGATGGCCGGCGAGATGCTGCAAGAACAAGCGTTGCAACACCCCGTGTTGCAAAGTGCACTTAAAAAGCGGACCCCGGTTGTCGTGATGTGCTGCAAAGGAGTGCGCTCCGAAATCGCTCAACGGGTGCTCAAATCTGCAGGATTCAATGCGACTCACCTTCCTGAGGGTATGCTCAGTCGCATGTTGCCGGACCACCTTTTCCGCGGCGTGCGGCCGGTTGAATCGGCAGTAGACGAAAAATAAAACACCCCCTGTAGCTCTAAGCTGCAGGGGGTGTTTCCACACCGCGGCAAGGAAGGCTGCGTGTGTGTGCGAGACTATACGTATGTCATTTAAAAAACTCGGTGCTATAGCTGCCTTTGTGGTGGTTGGTCTTCCAGTGTTTGCGGGGGCGCTCACATCGGACGAGTTGCGTACACAAATTGCCGCACTCCTCACGCAGATCGCTGCACTACAGCAACAATTAGAAGCACAAGGTGGCGGTAGTACCACGCCGGGAACTAATTCGGCTTGTCCTCGGCTGACCCAGAATCTGCGCTATGGTTCGCAAGGGGATGAGGTCATGGAGCTACAACAGTTTTTATACGAAGAAGGCTTGCTTGAAGAAAGTGCAATGGTTGGTTTCTATGGCGCGAATACACAGCGGGCTGTTCAGAACTGGCAGCGCACGCACAATGTGATTACTTCTGGTACTCCGGAAACGACAGGATATGGAGCAGTCGGCCCCAGGACTCGTGCGGCAATCAGAGCAGCATGCGCTGCGGGGACCACAACGCCAAATCCAAACCCCGGCACGTGCCCAACGTACGCCGCTGTTTCTTGCCCTGCAGGACAAAAAATTCAAGAGCAACCACTCAACGCGCAAGGATGTCGCCCGCAAGCGCAGTGTGTGCAAGACGTGACGGTAACATTTACTGGCACACCGACCTCCGGTGCTTCACCGCTCTCGGTAACGTTCAAGCTTGGAAATGCGAATCCTTCTGGTAACTACACCATCTCGTTTGGTGACGGATCGGCCGCAGCCTTTCCTGCGGGTAGTTCAGGAACGCAGTATCACACCTATACTGCACAGGGCACTTTCACAGCATCGCTTTCGGAACAACTCGGATGCTCTGGCGGCGTCTGTACCGGTACGCCACGTGCAGTAGGGAATGTCACTATTTCTGTGCAGCGTCCGGTGATTGTGGCGCTCGCAACGGTGGCAATAGGTAACGCTTCAGGAACCGCACCGCTCGCGACACAATTCGTACTTTCGGGGGCAAATCGTGAGCGCGCATACGTTATAGAATACGGCGATGGCGAGTTCGGAGTGTTCGCATTGAATGGTACTTCTGCATCGCTCACACACGTGTACACACGTGGCGGCACGTTCACTCCGGTCGTGACCGAGCGTGAGCAGTGTTCAGGCTCGGCTTGCACCGGCTACAGTCGCTCCATAGGCTCATTCTTGGTCCGTGCAGCTGCGGCTCCATCGCAGGCGGGCGCAGCTGCCAATATCACCGCGAGCACCACACCGTTCACCACCACTTTCACGGTTCTTAACCCTGTTTCGGGCTACTACTATACGATTGTGTATGGGGACGGCGGAACAGGCGTGTTCCCAGTTGCCGCAGCGCCTCTTTTAACGCATACATACTCGACCGCAGGTTCGTATTCTGCCGTGATAACGGAAAAGGCGTGTGGTACTGCAGCCTGCAGCGCCGCAACACGCACGGTGGCCACTTTCGGTATTACGGCGTCAGCGCCACCCAGTACCTATAGTCAGGGGACATACTATGATGGGGGCGATCGTGGCGGAAGCTCGTATTCACAGAGCAGCTACGGTAACTAATGTGACCAGGAACCTGTAAATAAAGGAAGTAATTCACCACAACTTTTGTTCCAGTGCGGAGTTTTCCAAATGCCCAGAAAATGCTATCTTTCTGTACGAGTGAACGCGTAGCGTCGCTCTACGGAGGAGTGCCAGAGCGGCCGAATGGAGCACACTGCTAATGTGTTGAACCCGAAAGGGTTCCGAGGGTTCGAATCCCTCCTCCTCCGCAAAATGTAACTTCACGCGCTGAGAGCGCCGTGGGGGGCCGCGCCGCAGGCGCGGCCATCGCCAAAAACGCCCGTCGCTGCGCGACGAATTGAAAGGGTGCGGGAAAGGAGAGGTGGAGGGATTTGTTCTGTAAAGTGAGGTTCGTTCCGACTTTTTTCACAAAGGAACGAATTTCGTGCAAATCATCAGACGATGAGAGAATCTTGGCTTGTTTCAAGTCCAGAACGAACCCACGCAGGGGTTCGACCCACATCCGTCTACCGCGTTCAGCGTCTTTCTTCTTCTCTTCCAAAGCGGCGAGGGTGCGCATGGTTTCGTCTTTGCGCTTCAGATAGATGTCTTTCGGAATATCGCCATCAAGATAGGTGGACACGAGTTTGTCCATGCGCCCCTCTGCCGCTTTGACCTGTGAGGAAAGATGCTGAACCTCGCTTTGCGTCGTTGTCTTGTCTTCACGCTCCATATCTTCCACCAGTTTCTGCATGTAGTCGGTGTATCGATCGCAAAGCGAGATTGTTTGGAGCCGTGCCTTGAATTGCGAGCCGAGCTCTTTTTCCTGGACGTATGGCTGTGTGCAGCGGCCGCGTTTCTTGGAGCAGCGGTAGTAGCGGTACTTCCCGCCGGACTTTCCGGTTGCCCATTGAGCCGAAATCATACTTTCGCACTCGGCACAGCGGATTAGGCCGGTGAGCGGAAAGTCGTGCTTGACATTGCGAAGACGCGGCCGCTCTCTCTTTTGCAGTACCTTCTGCACGGCTTCAAACAATGCGGAAGTTAGAATTGGCTCAAAGTTTCCATCAAACCATTCGTCACCGTGCTTAACAAAGCCGAGATAGACACGGTGTGTAAGCAGTCTTTTGATGGAAACTTTGGCAAGTGGCGTCCCGGTCTTGGAAACGACGCCGAGATCCACCAGAAATTGCGCCAGTGAGACAAACGAATGTGAACCTTTGGCATATTCTTCATACGCGAGCTTCACAATACGCGCCTCGGTGGGATGCGGCTCGATATTGTGGGTGCTCGGGTTGTTTTGGTACCCAAATGGTGCGAGATTCAACCATTCACCCCTGCGCAATTTCTGGCGGATCCCGCGTTTGATATTCTCCGCCAGATTGTCTGAATAGTATTTGGATTGCCCAAACGCCACTTGCAACATGAACAGACCCTGCGGGGTAGGCTCAAACCAAAAAGTCGGAAAGCACAAAGACGCTACCTTTCTCGTGTCCACTGCGTACACTATTCGGCCGCCGTCAATCGAATTACGAGCCAGTCGGTCAGGATGCCACGCCAATATGCCAACACCATCGCTCGCTTCTACTTTTGCCATCATCTCACCAAAAGTCTCTCTCCCCGGCGTCTTTGCGCTCTTCGACTCTTGAAACTCCGCGAGGATTTCAAGATTTTCTTTACGCGCATGTTCTCTCAATTCGTGTAACTGTGATTCAATACTCATCACTTGTCTGTCGTCGTCTTCCGTGCTCTTACGCGCGTAGAGAAAATATTTTGGTTTGAGCATACCCGCATTCTACACGAAACAAATCCCTCCACCTCTCCTTTCCCGCACCCTTTCAATTCGTCGCGCAGCGACGGGCGTTTTTGGCGATGGCCGCGCCTGCGGCGCGGCCCCCCACGGCGCTCTCAGCGCGTGAAGTTACATTTTGC
>CALRGX010000002.1 GCA_943358385.1 Parcubacteria group bacterium
AAGAGAAGAGAGATGATCTGCACGACGCCCGTGCCGCCACGTTAATTTTGCAACGCTTCCTGGATGTTCACAGAGAGGCTCGACCCTAGTACGTCGAGAGGGTACAATGCCCACATGCGAGGCTTTGCCCAAGAGGCACTCATTATTGCAGTCGGGGTTGCCCTTCTTGGCGGTATATCTTTCGGGATCCCGCGACTGATTGACGCAGCGGGTGCGGACGAGGCATTTGATGCGTGTGTCGACGCGGGGACACCTCAAGCGCAGTGCAAAAACCAATGGACCAAAACACTGAGCGAGCAATGCCAGGCGCCAGGAGGAGCTGGCCAGTGCCCACAGGATCCTGAATGCAAGAAATATTGTACTGAATCTGGCTCGAGTACGGGAGGCATCAACAGCTGCTGCAAAGGTGGGCCGCGAGAAGAGCCACACAAACCAAACAAATGCCCCAAAGAAGCCGACGGAAAATGTGACCCTAAAAAGGAAGATGGAAAGGGCGGAGAGCCGCCAAAAATGCCTGAGATTCCTAAAAAAGAAAACAAGCCAACAGAGCCTAAAAATCCACTTGATGAAAAATGTCAGAAGCTCAAAGGGCTGGCTACCACTTCTCCTGAGTACAAAAATTACACTGCCGCAGATCGCTTGGGTTGTGGTATCAACGACCTAAATAACTCACTCAGTGACTTATACAAAAACATTTTTGGCGATGATACCGATACAGATGCCACTGCAACATCATCCGACTCTTCGGTAGAAGATATTCTCAATTCGGTCACTACCCAAATCAAAACGGCCGGTGATACTACAGGAACCACGGGTACCACAAAAACAGGAACGGGAGTTTCTCAGAACGGCAACCTCACCAATACAGCGGTAGATCCAAATCTGGTCAAAGGCAACACGACCGGGGGCGCTACGGGGAAGACGGGGAATACTAATTTGAAAGGAGTAGTGAGCACGTTTTCAGACGGAATAGACACGGAGCTTCTTCCTGCCTCGGACCCAGGTTTCCTTGCACAAGCTCAAAGCATTCTCACGAATATCGCGAGCTGGCTCGCATCGACTTTTTCGAGTCTCTTCTAGTTAGCTCACACTCATTTCGACCATGAAAGAGCTCATTCAATATGATGATTTTGCGAAGCTTGATATCCGCATAGGGCAGGTACTGGCAGCAGAAATGGTGCCCGAGACCGACAAACTGGTGAAGTGCACGGTTGATTTCGGGGCTGATGTGGGTGTGCGCACGATTGTCTCTGGTATCGCTTTGTACCGCACTCCTGAAGAAATCGTCGGAAAGAAATTGCCGTACGTGGTGAATCTTGCACCCAAAATGTTACGCGGGGTGGAAAGCCAGGGCATGCTCTTGGCGCTTTCATTCGGCGACAATGATTTTTCCTTTCTCCTCACGGAAAAAGATGTGCCGCCAGGCACCATGATTAAGTAATCGAGGTAGGTGGGTATACCCGCACACAGTGAAAATGTGGTCCACGTTTTCAATGTGTGCGGGTATACTATATGTATGAGTAGCACGCTCCTCATTCAATCACTCACTGCAGATGTGGTGCGCCACAACGAAACCTTTCTAGAAAAATGGTTTGCGCCGCCGTATTCACTTTTGCCACGGGCGAGTGGCGTGGACATTTCCGACAGCTCGATCAAAGTCTTGATGCTCAAACAAGCGGCCCATGGTTTTGAAATTGGCGCCTTTTCCCAAGGACCACTCGAAAGTGGTGTGGTGGTGAACGGCATTGTGCAGAATCCAGAAATACTAGGGAAGCGACTCGCAGAGCTTTTTACTCAAGCGAAGGCACCGCGGGCGGCGCATGTCGCTCTTCCAGAAGAGGCTGCGTATGTGTTTACCATGCACATGCCGGACGCGCGGGATCGTGCCCAGGTGCGCACTGTCATTGAATTTGAATTTGAAGGACGCGTGCCGTTGAAGCCTGCACAGGCAGTGTACGACTACGATATTATCGAAGCGCACCCCGACGGCGTCGGTGCAGAAATTGCCGTGACCGTATTTCCGCGCGACGTGGTTGATGGCTATGCGGCCGCGTTTGCACACGCACAAGTGCGGCTTGCGTCACTTGAAATTGAGGCGCGCTCGATTGCGCGCGCAATAGTGCCTCCAGGCACACCAGGCTCGACCTTGATGGTGGATTTTGGTCGTGCGCGTACTGGTATTGCCATTTTGCGGGGCACCATCCCCATTTTCACTTCTACAGTGGAGGTGGGTGGGGACAGTATCACCAATATCCTCATGAAAGAGCTAAAAGTCGATGAAGTAAAAGCAGAAGATTACAAAAACAACAAAGGATTGATACACACCCAAGACGCACCTGTTGCCGAAGTAATTTCGGGGACGGCATCTGCACTCTCCGATGAAATCAAGCGCCACTATGAATACTGGGACTCCCAGCGCAACGAGCATGGCGAACGCGTCACACTCATTCGGCAAGTGCTTCTTACGGGTGGTAGTTCAAACCTGCGTGGTCTTCCTGAATATATTTCAGGACGAGTGCGCGCCAGCACGCAGCGTGCCGATGTATGGGGAAACGTGTGTTCATTCGAAGAATACGTACCAAGTATCGATCGACATCATGCATTCGGTCTTTCAACTGCCATCGGTCTCGCACTCCGAAGTGCGTAGCACGTTTTGCAGTTCACGTGCGTGCTATTATGAAACCAATGCGCGTACTACTGCAGTAAGTTTATGGCGAATGTACTCACCGACACGCTTCATCGAGCACACACACAGACGCAGCTAGCGCAGGTCTTGATAACGACTGCCGGAGCGTTTTCATTCGCCGCTATTGTTATTGCGCTGGCGATTCTGCCTGCGTACATTCGGGCACAGGCGGCAACCGAAGCGGCGCGCTATGGAGCTACTACTGCCGCAGAAAACAACAAAGCCGATCGGGCCGCACTCATCCTTGCGCGCAAAAGAATCTCAGCACTCGAACATATCGCTCTTCAACCACGGACCGTTGAATTAATCGCGGCAGTAGTAAAAAGTGCGCCTGCTGGGGTGGTGCTTACGTCGATTAATTACTCCCACAAGGTAGACGAGACAACGTTGTCCCTTTCGGGGAGCGCTACTCGCCGGCAGGCGGCGCAGGAATATGTGCGTTTACTTCAAGCACAAGGACTTTTCTCTAGTGTATCTATCCCGCTCACGTCGCTTGCTCGTGCAGAAGATGGGTCATTCCAAATCGCAGCGGTGATTGCGGGGAATAAAGAAGGCATATGATGAATCGATTGGTCACATCGCTCCCTGTTGCGCTTACTGCGTGTTTGGTTGCGGTATCACTCTTGGCGGGCTCGCTGTGGTTTGTGCAACACACGTATGCGCTTACCGACGAGGTAGTGCGCTTGGAAGGGGAGGTGCGCGATGGAAATAACAAAAGCAAATACCTCTCTTCGGTGCGCGCTCTGTTGCGTGATACTGCGCAAGAGCGGGCTGGTTTGATGGCAATTGCAGACGGTGTCGATGCGGTCGCACTGGTGCAGCTGATCGAAGACGCTGCGCGCCAGGCAAAAGTGCAAATGAGTGTGGAGGCGGTGTCACCTTTGGGTGCGCACAAAAAAGACGCCACGTTGAGTGGGGTTTTGGTAACGATGCAGATGCAAGGTTCTTTTGTGTCGATGAATGTGTTCCTCTCGCTCCTCCAGGATTTTCCTGTACCCTCGGTCGTGGAATTGGCACAGCTCGAATCTATTGATGGCACGTGGAGAGGGACGGTACGCGTACAGCTGTATACACCAAACCAAGAAGCGCCAAAGGCGGAGGCCCCTGCTGCAGAATCAGCACAATAAATATGCGAAATATTCTTCACATCATTACCCTGTGGCAGCTACGTCGCGAGCCACGTGCCATGCGCCAATTTGCTGAGCTATATTGGCAAGTGCTTCTCACTGTCACGTTCACTTTTATTGCCATGGGGCTACTTGCAGGAGGGCACCTCTTTTTCTTTGGCGGCAACGCGACAAATGCAGAGAATCTGGTACAGGCCGGCGAAGAAACGCTGACACGCGACAAAATCCAAGCAGTCGTTGATCTCTACGAACAGCGCCGCCTACGCTTTGATTCTGCGCTCAAAAACGGCATCGCCGTCCCCGAACCAGCACGCACCCCAGCAGGGAAGCGATAGATAGCGGTGGTGTTGGAGTGCGCCCTAACCCGCGCTAGTATGTGCGCACGCCTCTGTAAGCGAAGCTTTCAGAGGCTGCGCTCGAAGCTGGTAAGAACATATCGTATTCTTACCACCAGTTCTCACTCGCCCCTGTAGTTAAATGGATATAACTGCGGACTTCTAAGCCGTTATTCTAGGTTCGATTCCTGGCGGGTGAGAAGCGAGTGCGCGTAGCTTCGCAAGGCCGGAGCGCGACGGCGCGAGGCGGGGTCGAGCAAATGTTCAGCAGAGCATTATGCGTGACCACAAGTGCAAGTGTATTATTTAGATACGCCCCTGTAGTTAAATGGATATAACTGCGGACTTCTAAGCCGTTATTCTAGGTTCGATTCCTAGCGGGGGCACATGGACGAAAGCCCAAGAGCAAAAATACGACGACTGACGCAACGTATCACAGAGAGTGACCTCACCGGCGTTTCTAAAGCTGCCTATGGCGCGAGCCAGGAAGTATCACTGTGGTCGCGTGGCGGAACAAGAGTCAATGATTTCCTATGGTACGACCTGGTCAATAAAGAGTACCCACACCAACTCGGTATCCATCTTTTCCCTGTAGGTGAAAGGTTATCCGAACGAAAAGCAGCTTTCAAAGAATATAAGCTAGGGTTGGATAACTTGGCGGAGAGGCTCCGCAATAATGATGCAGAGTTTCAAAATATTACACATGTTACCGGTTGGTCGAAGTTGGTCTACAAATTTCCACGAGTCTTGGAATCTCTAGGTTTTACTTTGGGTGAGAGGGATGATGAAAAAGGAGAGGCTCTCGCCATCATGACACGGGCGGAATTTATCAAACGGCCATGGAATCGAACAAATACAACGACAGGTGATTAGTGAAATCTTTTGTGCGCCCTGAGTCTCGGCGCAGCTCACTATACTTTTTCTTGCTTACGCAGAAAAAACTAAGTGGCTCCTGCCCTAGCTCGCCGACAAGCACTCGCTGCGCTCGTCTTGTGTACCGGCTCCGCTTTTCGAGTCCCTCAGCGCTGCTGCAAAACAGTAGTCGCCAGACACTTGCGTGTCTGGCTCCTCTGTTTTGTGCGCCCTGAGGGACTCGAACCCCCGACCTTTCGAGTGTAAATCGATCGCTCTAACCAACTGAGCTAAGGGCGCAACACTTCGCATTGTATACACGATAGACTTTTCTGCAACCTATACACCGTGTATAGTATATATAATAGAGGTTCGATTTATGAAACATCTAGAAAAGAAAAAGGCAAGGGATTTGCGGAAAGCGGGGCTCTCCATCAAAGAAATAGAGCGTATAGTCGGGGTGCCTCGGTCAAGCATCTCTGTGTGGGTACGCGACATTGCACTTACTCAAGAACAGCGGAATGTACTTGCTGCAAACTCACTAAAACGTGATGTTATGGAGAGGCGTCGAGAAACACGAATGAAAAAAACTGCCGATAAATACGCTGTGGTCGCCAGTAGAGCGGCAGCCATAATTGGCGGCATCTCCCAAAGGGATCTTTTAATGCTGGGGGTCGCGCTTTATTGGGGTGAAGGCAGTAAGAAAAAGCAAGGTTCACTTGAACTTGCTAACACCGACCCACGCATCATCCGTCTCATTATGGCTTTCTATAGAAAAATCCTCGGGGTACCTGATGAAAAGTTTAGAGGGCGAGTGTATATTCACCCACATCTCTCGGTTGCAAAAGCAGAAGCCTATTGGGCGGCTGTTTCAGGGATACCTGTCTCGCAATTTCAAAGAGCTGCCGTGGTTATAAGTAAGTCAAGTAAACAAAAAAAAGACTCGCAACCGCACGGGACGTTTACAGCTAGTGTCTATGACACCGTTTTAAAAAAGACTGTGGAAGCATGGATGGAAACGATTGCCTTGGAGAGCGCTACAAACGAATGAGTCCAATGAACGACCTTGTAGGTCGTTCATAGGGTGGGGTGCGAAGAGCTACGAACTATACCCAAAGGCATAGAGCTCCATCCCAGGAAAGGCCACCGAGTAGTCGGTATGGCCAAGAATCAATGCGTCGCGTGGGGCGAGTATGGTTTCTTCCAGCCGTCCAAAAGGATTATAGATACGCGCCAAGATATCGCCCTTTTTTACCGCGGCCCCAGGCTTCGCAATAAAGCGCACAACACCGCTTTTCGATGCCCGTGGTTCGTGTGTGTACCGTAGCACTTTGTCATCAAACTGTTTTGGCGTCGGGTATACAAATCGTTCGCACTCAGGGAGCATGCCCAGTTCACAGAGGACATTCAAAACTGATTTCACGCCGAGTGCGACAAATTCTTCTTTCACCACGTAGGCTGGCCCCAATTCAATGGTGAAAGAGGGGACACCGTGGGAGAGCATCGAACCGGAAAGAGAACGGCGCAAATCGTCGCGATCGTCAGGCGATTCTTCCTCGTTAATGACCGCAAAACCAGTTGCATGTGCCAAGCGCTGCGTCTCACGATACGCGGTACGACGAGCGAGGCCAGGGTATGGGTCCGTGAGGGTGTAGGGGATGGAATTGTTCCAATCGTTGTGCAGGTCAATCACCAGTGACGGGTCCGTCTTTTCAATCGTTGAAAAGATGATGTGTGCAGTGCGTTCGGCAAGAGACCCGTCTTTGCGGCCGGGGAACACACGGTTCAAGTCTTCATGGGTTACGGTCAGGTGGCGAGTGACGTTCTCAAACCCAATCGGGTTCATAAGAGGGAGTGCGTGTACGGTTCCTTTCAAAAGAGGGTTGGTTGCCAAGTACTTAAACACTTCCTGGATAACGACGATGCCACCCACCTCGTCCCCGTGGATGCAGCCCGTAATCCAGACCACAGGGCCCGGTTCCTTGCCGCGTGTCTCCATCATCGGGAGGCGTCGCGCAGAAAGATCCGATCCCGTGAGGATCGGCAGGAACGAGTAGCGCGTGTTTTTCTTGCTCTTTAGGCGGCGACGCTTCATAGGTAAATTATACCATTTTTGGAGAAATCTGCAAGTATGGGTGTGGGTATTGCCGTGAGTGCGCTCCACGTGTGCACCACGCTACGTTGACGCTCTTCAGCAGGCGCGCTACGGTGGACCGATGGCTGAAAAAGAAGCAAAATCAATTCAGTGCATTGGCCTCATTCTTGACGGTAATCGCCGCTGGGCGAGAGAGAGAAATTTCCATACCCTCGAAGGGCATGCAAAAGGTTTTGACCTGATCAAAGACACAGCGCGCTGGGTGCGGGACCGAAACATACCTCACATGGTGTTCTATGGATTTTCCACAGAAAACTGGGGACGTGCAAAAGAAGAAGTGGCATACCTCATGGATCTTTTTAGGAAGCTCATTAATGAGACGGCGGAAGAATTACATAAAGAAGGTGTACGGATTCGCTTTGCGGGGCAGCGCGAGCGGTTCGAGGAAGATTTGCGCGAGGGCATGGATCGCATTGAGGACATGACGAAAGAGAACACAAGGCTCACCGTGTGGGCGTGTCTCTCATATGGGGGGCGTGCTGAAATAGTGCAGGCAGCCCAAAAAGCGGCGATTGAGGGTGCCATCACCGAGGATTCGCTGCAAAAGCACCTGTGGACGGCGGGCATGCCTGACCCAGATATTATAGTGCGTACTAGTGGCGAGCAGCGTCTTTCCGGTTTCCTCACGTGGCAAGGAGTATACAGCGAGCTCTTCTTCATTACGCCGCATTGGCCAGATTTCAGCGAGGCTATTTTGGATGAAATACTGACGGAATACAAAGAGCGTGAGCGTCGGCATGGAAAATAAAGAAGATAGGTTACAGGTAGAAGGTGAGACTAAGTGCAAGGGAAAAGGTACAAGGGTTTAGCGTTTAGGGAAAACAAAGTGGCAGGTGCGAGGCACGATACTCGGGCGGCCCGTAACTCCGTTCAAACCATAGGTTTGAGTTAAGATACACACAACATGCAATTAGATATATCCATACTCTACGAGGACGATGATGTTCTTGTTATAAACAAGCCCGCAGGTCTGATTGTGCATTCCGATGGGCGCACTGAAGAGCCATCAATTGCTGCATGGGTTGCCGAAACGTACCCACACATGCATGGGGTGGGGGAACCGTGGACCTCTCCGCAGGGAGAGGTAATTGATCGCCCAGGCATTGTGCATAGGCTTGACCGCACCACTTCCGGTGTGATGATTTTGGCGAAAACACAAGAAGCGTACGAGTTTCTCAAAGCACAGTTTCAAGCGCGCACCACGGAAAAGGTGTATGACGCGTTGGTGTATGGACACAACAAAGAAGACAGCGGCACCATCGAGGCAGAAATAGGAAGGAGCAGGCAGCACCCCAAGCACTGGTCGGCACAGTTTGGTAAAAAGGGAAATTTGCGCGCAGCAATCACCGACTGGCAGGTGCTGCTTCGTGGCACCGACGAAGCGAGCGGGGAAAAATTCATGCATGTTGCATGCCGCCCAAAAACCGGGCGCACGCATCAAATACGCGTGCATTTAAAGGCAATTCACCACCCCATCGTATGCGACCATATCTATGCCGAAGGGAGGCCTTGTCTTTTTGGATTTAATCGCCCGGCACTCCATGCGCGCACACTCATCATCGCGATTCCCAGAGGGGAAGAAAAGACATTTCATGCTCCATTTCCCGCTGATTTTCAAGCAATATTTGACATTTTGTATAAAAAGCAGTAAAATACTTACGGTCTAAACAGCCAGAAAAGGACTAAGAGAATGAGAAAAACGGTAGTGTTTGTAACCGGACTCCTCATCCTCGGTAGTTGCCCTGCGCGCGCAGAGACGCTCGCGCAGGTTCAGGAGGTGGCGCGTCCGTGTGTGGAGGACTCTCAAGGCCCCCTCTGCGAACGCTTGCTTCCTGGGGCGCTTCGCATGCTCACGGTGTACCTGAAAGGGGACCACCCACATGCAGAAGCCGCTATTCTCGACCAACGCGCACGGGTGGTGCACACCTGTTCGCATGCGAAGGAGTTGCTGATGCGGCGCAGTGCCGAAGCAGCAGCGGTGTGGGAATACTTGCTGCAACGCGAGCGCGCGTGGACTCCGTTCATGCGTCAGAAAATTCTCGGTGCAGCAAAGGCACAAGCTCAGCGTAAAACGGGTCGGGCTCATACCGACCTCGAAGCGCTCGCATACGTGTCCGCGCACATCGGACGTTCTGGCCACACAATGGGCTGTGGTATGGGCACGGCGCTTTTCGGCGGCATGGTTGCTGGCGACATGGTGCGCAATGCTCAAATTGAAGGCCCGTTGATTGCGTCAGACATTGTCTCCCTACTTCGCGACGGTGTCGAGCGCGATGATCCTGCGGCCAAAGAAGCTGGCGTTGCGCTGCTGCTCATCTTCAATGATGTGCAGCCAGCACACACTGGCCGTCGCCGTCGCTAATCGTGGCGTGGTGACACATAGTACGACCCCGGCGGACATTCCGCCGGGGTCACTTTTATATGTGATGGGAATATCACGCACGCAAGGCGAGACGTGCATTTGAATACGCGTCGTCGTCGGTGACTTCTCGCAGAAGAGGCATGAACGGAGGCAATAAGAGTTGCTCCTCCAAATCATGGACCTCTGCTTCCAGGAGCACGAGTCCTTGCTGTGGTGTGATGAAGAGGTCGAGCTCGTAGCGCTGATTTTCCCAGATGAACACGCGCCGCTCTTTCTCAATACTCACACGCGTAGGGTCTCGATCCAGAAGGCAGTGGGCATATTCGACGGCAGTGATACTCCGTTCGATTTCAATGCGCACGCCCGGGCGCACATCGCGCTTTTCCGTGTAGGTGTAGAGCGGATTGCCATGGACCACTGCTTTCCGCACCCGTGCTGATGCACGACCTCGAGCAAGGTAGGTCTGGGTGATAGCGATACTGGTGTAGGGAACAGGAAGTTCTTTCAGCTTCGCGCCATCCACCAAAAATTTCCGCTCTATCTCCAGTGGTTCAGGAATACCGAGGGCATGTGCAATAGCACGACGCACACGCAGAAGTTTTCCCTCGAGACCATCTGCGCGATTGTCGATGATGGTGAGGTGTGGGTGGGGAAGCCATGCCTGAAGCGTTGCGTCGTCTTGCGCACGTGCTTCCGCCAAGGTGCCTTCTCTGCGTGCGGCATTATTTTCTAAGGTGTAGAAATGCTCGGCTCCGTACGCCACGGTACGCAGGTGCAAGACCGCATCATATCTTTCGAGAAGTCGTGCTTCCTGAACACCCATCGTCGCCAGAATGTCTGAAAACGCAGCTGATTCGGTGTACGCCTTGGTATCGATGAGCGCTCGGTCGAGCACTACGATTGGTTTCTTGCCACTTGCCTTCAGATGCGTGGCGGCGCTTTGGCAGCGTGCTTCGAGCGCATGCTGCAAACGAAAGAGTTCGCTCTGAAATCCAGGCATCGTGGGGCCGTACCCTGTTTCTATGAGCATGGTTGCCATTTCTGGTGCGATGAGGGGCGCAAAGCCCATTTCCGTCAACCAGGATTTAATGCGCGTGAGAGAGCTGGTCTTTCCAGCACAGGGGCCACCAGTGAGTACGATGGTCGGTGTGCGTTTCATAGATCCTCCATTGGTAAGGTGCAGTGCCAAATGGAGTATGGCGGCGCCCACACATCGATTCCAGTCGACTGTTGTTACTTGTTATATATAAGTAATAGTGTTATAATAAAAATCAGAAGTTAGCGACTGTTCACTACGGAGGGAAGTGATGAAAGTATTTCTCGCAGCACTCGTTGCCAGCCTATGCTCACTGTGCAGTAATGCCCAGGCGTGTGCGGTCATCAACGGCCCCTGTCTTTCGTCGGTTGGCGAGCAGGCATGGATTGAATTGCCTCAACCGGCAAAGGATTATTTTTCCGAACGAGGTGTGAAGGTGACCGGGGGAATCGGTACGCACCCCTTGCGCATCGTACTGAGCGGTTACACGTTTGAAATCCGCCCAGCCGATGCGCACAGTGCCCACGTGTGGCTGGTGGAAGGCGACGATCCGCGCGACAAAGTGGTGGTTTTCGTCCTCGAATCAGCCGCTCAGTTGCGACAAGTCTGCGAAGTCTCGTCGTACGAGACCGAGCACTGGCCACACCAGTGCCACGCTTCACGGTCTGTGCCGAAGGGCCAAACTGCCAAGCGATGAGCAAAAGCCGCCCGCGCACCATTGCGCGGGCGGCACCTTTCTGTTACAGTGCCCCCGTTATGTCAATCGCAATTTCGCCAGTCAATATGGAGGAGCGCAAGACCCTGGGCATCAAGCCGGGGGACACTGTTCGCGTCCAGCAGAAAGTAAAAGAGAAAGACGGTTTCCGTCTACAGGCTTTCGAAGGGCTCGTCCTTGCGGTGAAGCACGGTTCAGAAGCGGGCTCAACCTTTACTGTCCGCAAAGTAGCGAGTGGTGTTGGTGTAGAGAAAGTATTCCCCCTCTTTTCTCCCATGATCGACAAGATTGAGGTACTGCGCCGCTCAAAAGTGCGCCGTGCCAAGCTCTACTATATCCGCGACAAAGTATCTCGTGAAATGAAACGCGCTCTGCGCCGTATGACCCTCGTCAATATCGCAACCAAGGGTGGCGCGGAAGTAGCAGCTGAGGAGGCTGCTATCAAAGCCATCCGCGACGCTGAAGAAGCTGCAGCAAAAGCAGCGGCAGAAGCTGAGGCAACCGTAGTTGCTGATGCAACAGGCACTGAGGCACCAGTAGCAGAGGTGTCAGAAGAGGCGAAGGTGTAACTATTTTCAACATCCAAAAGGAGAAACGGGCCATTGGCCCGTTTCTTTTGTGTGTAGATCCCTTCAGTACTTCAAGAGGTGGGAAGATTTCGCCGCAGCTCTGAAGCTGCTGTAGAGTGCGCCGTGTTTGCTGCGTATCAGTGTCGCTGCCGGCAGTTTCTTTGCATTGAAGACGTACCCATCAGGTTTCATCTTGCTCACGCGTGTTGCTGCCTCGTGGGCGATGACGCGTCGCCAGATGGCATTGTGACACTTCAGCAGGTGTGCGCATGGTCGCCGGATGCTGTCAGCGTGAGCACCGTCGTGCATACCAACCACCGTACGTTGTGCAGATTCAGTTGCGGCAATGTCTTCGCGCACGGCGTCGCAGATGTGCTCCAGTGTTCGATGGGTGAGCGCTGCTTTTGGTTTTGCGGAAATCCATGCGCGCATCGCTACTTCCGCAAAGAGGTCGAGCAGGAGCTCTTCCTCGGATTTTGGACGCTCTCGTGCTGGAGTGGCGGTAGAAACAAAGTCTTGCATGGCATACTCCTTTCTCCTGCGACAACTGTATACGACGCTACTTATTTGTAAACGTAGGTATGCTCGGGTATAGTGTTGCCACGACGCTGTCATGGTGTTGTATTTGCGCAGGTGGCGAAATTGGTAGACGCACTACCTTGAGGTGGTAGCTCCCGCAAGGGATTGGAGGTTCAAGTCCTCTCCTGCGCACAAAAAAACAAACCCGAAAGGGTTTGTTTTTGTGCAGCAGGAAGCACGACATGGGGTGTCGTGCGTGAGGACTTGAAAGCGAGTCCGCAGGGACCCGTCAGCAGACGGGAACGGGCGAGGCGGCCGGCGACCTTTTCGAGCGACGGCGAGAAAAAGTTGTTGGAAAGATTCCTCTCCTGCGCACAACAAAGACCCGAAAGGGTCTTTTTGTACGCAGGAAGCACGACATGGGGTGTCGTGCGTGAGGGCTTGAAAGCGAGTCCGCAGGGACCCGTCAGCAGACGGGAACGGCCGAGGCGGCCGGCGACCTTTTCGAGCGACGGCGAGAAAAGGTTGTCGGAAAGATTCCTCTCCTGCACACTAAGTGCACTTGGAAATACATACTCCCTTACGGTCATTGTATTTCTCGGTGCGCACAACAAAGACCCGAAAGGGTTTGTTTTTGTGCAACAGGAAGCATGACCGCGGTGATGTGCGCGAAAGTGACTGCATGACGAAGTCCCGCAATAGTTGCGGGACTTCTGGGCGCACTGTTTAGCGCAGGCCGTGGGGGAGTCGGACATGCACTACGCCATCAATGTACGACTGCATAGCGAAGACGACAAGACAGCCAAATGCGAGCGCAGCCGCGGCGGCCAGTAGCGCCATGACCAGTACGTTTTCTGAAAGTCGGAACGATGCTTTTCGTGGTGGATCGACGAGTGCCATATCTTCCTCCATCGCCAGCTGCTCAACCTAGTATCACTCAAGCACACTCACGGTATTGAGTCCATGGTGTTTGTGGTGGTACATCCGCACACATGATGCCGTGACGCGGTAAGGAGCGTGGTTTACCCGAGAATCTTAGGTGCGTAGCGCTAAAGTGCTCGGGCTTGCTCGCCTGTGCGTATCTGCTAGGATTACTCGAAATCAGGGCGCCAGGCACTAAGCCAAACCATGGTATCTCCTAACATAGAGTGGATCCTTAAAAATCTCGGCGAGCATCGAGAGGAAAACATATATACAGATGATCGGGGGCCTGCCATCTCAGTGAACAAGCTCGCAGGACGTGCAGGAGTGCTCTACGAAAAAGTGCGTTACATGGTCGACTACAAAGAAGAGCACACGATTCGTCGCAGTGCGATTGCGCGCATTCTTAATATAAAACTTCTCATTGAGAGGGGCGCAGACGTGGGGCTGCCTCTCCTACAGGAATTGGTCGGCGGCGGGTACTTGCCGAACAAGACGGTTCCCGAAGCGCTTGGCCATGACATCCAGAGTATTGTTGATAAATATCTTGCTTTGGGTGGCGATGAAGTGCCGCTCTCGACTCTGGGCAGCCTCATGGCGAGTGAAATCGAGCGCATGCTCTACCCGCAGCAGATTAACGTTCTGGTTGCAGAGGCATTTTATGCGACCGCACAGGATCAGATCAAGTACGTGGGCACTGTCGATGAAAGCGAATTACAGACACAAACGTTTATCGCCTGCAGACGCAGCCTCCTTAAGGACGACCAAGACACGCTCCTGTACGCCGTGTTGGTGCGCGCGCTACCGGAGCTTATCGACCCACACACCGAAGAGAGCATTCGAGCGTTGTCTCCGCGTTTTGTGCGCACCGTGCGTGCTATTGAAGAGAGTCTGCAAAACCCACTCGGTTGGCGCATGACAGCAAAACTGCGTAACCACGCCATTTATTTTTCCGTCATTAAAGAGCTTATCAAGCGCTACGGGGCGATGGCAGAGCCGCTTTTTAGTAACCCAGAACGTCTTGAAGGAGAGGTAAAGAAGTTCCTGGGAGAAAAGTATGATCAACAGAAGCAGCTGCTCACTAGAAGCGGCGCTCGTGCAGTGGTGTATATATTTGCGACCAAAATCATTTTGGCATTGCTTCTGGAATTGCCTTACGAGCGTTTCTTTCTGCCAGCCGTCGACTATTTCGCCTTGGGGACAAATATCCTTTTCCATCCGCTTCTGTTGTTTGGTATCGTGCAAACGACACAGCTGCCGCCGCCAAGCAACACCGATCGGATCGTGGCGAGCGTTCTCTCGGTGGTACGTGGCGACAAAAGCGAGCGGATATACATAAAGCCACAAACTGATAACTGGGCGCTGCTTCTCGTTTTTGGCGCACTCTACGCGGCGCTTTTTGGCATTAGCTTCGGGTTGGTTATATCCGTGCTCACAGCGCTTCATTTCAACATCGTGAGCATTATTCTATTTTTGTTCTTCCTCACTTTTGTGAGCTACTTTGGTTTCCGTATTCGGCACAACGCAAACGTGTGGAAGATATACGTCGAGAAAGAGGGGATCTTGTCGCTTTTGGGTAACCTGCTGGCGATGCCGATTGTGCGCACAGGGCGCTGGCTCAGTACTCGTTTTGCATCGATGAACATCTTTGTATTCCTACTCGACTTCATTCTAGAAACGCCGTTCAAATTCGTGCTCGGCACTTTCGACTCGTTCATTACCTTTCTTAAAGAAAAAGGTGAGGACCCGTACTACTAAACGTTCTTGCGCGGGTAGAGTTTTCAGGATAGTGTCGCGCCATGAACCTCTACACAGGAAAAGGCGACGATGGCACCACTAAATTGTTTGATTCAAACAAAGGGCAGCGGCACTCCAAAGGCGACCCCCTGTTTGAGGCACTCGGCACTTCCGATGAATTAAACACGGTTATTGGGTGGGCAAAAGTGCAGGCACAAACGCAAGGTGCAACATTTCTGGACAGATCAATAGCCGATATGCTGCACGATATTCAGGATGCTCTTTTCACCGCACAAGCAGAGCTTGCCGGTGCACCCAAACACATTCCTGAAGATGCAGTAAAAAAACTGGAGACCACTATTCATTTCATTAGCAAAGTACTGCCGCCCATTACTACGTTCTTGGTGCCCGGGGGCACTGAACTTTCTGTGCGATTGGATATTGCGCGCACACTCGCACGCCGCGTCGAGCGCCGAGTGATTACCGTGCATGAGAGTGGGGAACGCCTCATCAGCGAACACACACGGCGCTACCTCAACCGGCTTTCGTCATTTTTGTACGCGCTGGTTCGCTTTGTAAATCAAGAGGCGGGAATTACCGAAGCGCCACCTGCATACAAGAATTAGTAGCGTATACTTGAACATATGAAAGTAATGGGCGCATTTGTCATACTGGTGGTCCTTGCGCTAGGCGCGTACTTTTTCATGAACGGCGGTCTGGCCGCACTTACTCCTCAGGCACCCGCTGTTCAGCCAGTAGTCATCACTCCGGAAGCGCAGCCAGCCACGCTCACCTATACCGTACGTGCAACATGGGAGTTTCGAGAGATTGAAGATGGCGTCAGTGACATGATGAACCCACAGACAGATGCGGCAGTAGCTTTCGAGGTAACACCAAATACCGGAGTGCCTTATACAAAAGGTCCGTTCCGACTTGGCGCCTTTACTGGTTCCTGTGCAGAACAGTCGCAAGGATTTGCAGGATCAGCGGTCGCTGGTGCTAGCCAGTACGCACTCTGTTGGTTTGCCGGGGGTGGCACTGAGCTTGCGGTGGTACCCCAAGGAGCCCAAGTGTCGCTTTTTAGTCGCGACGTTTCTGAAAGTTCACCAGAAGCAGAAGCAATTCCTTCAGAGCCAGTGACGATACTGACGGTCGACCTTGCCGAGTAATTCAATATTTTCGAAACCTGTGCTATAACACGAGTGCTGGAAACAGCCGGATGGTGACTATGGTGTAGCGGTAGCACAGAAGCTTGTGGAGCTTTTAGTTCGGGTTCAACTCCCGATAGTCACCCAAAAAGCAACAACCCGCGCAAGCGGGTTTTGTTGTTTTGGTGACTAACGGTACATTGCAAATGTACTGTAGGGAGTTGAACAGATTGGCGGTGTACGAGCGCAGCAGCGCTTGTCGCCAATCTGGTGCCCAGAAATTTTTGGAGCGACGGCGAGAAAATTTCGAGGGAAACGACCTACATCACCCAAAAAAAATACAGAGAACAATGTGCAACATTGTTCGACCCATATTTTTTGTGACTATCGGGAGTTGAAAACCGGAGCCGGTACACAAGACGACACTGAGTGCACGAAGGGGAGTGCTTGTCGGCGAGGTGGGGTCGCGACCCTTGGCACAAGGAGTTGTGACCAACTCCCGATAGTCACCCAAAAACAACGACCAGCGCAAGCGGGTTTTGTCGTTGCTTCACACAAGAGTGACTGGTAGGCTCCACATCAGGATAACAATGGAGACCAAACATGGCTACCAACACACAGCGAAAGAGTGTAGTGCTTATCGTTGAAAAAGATAAGGTCCGTGCAGACCAGTATTTCAGAAACCTGACCGAACAAATGCACGGGCATGCACTGGTGCGCGTGGATGCGGCAAATGGAGAAGCGGCGCTCAAACTGCTCAGTACCCGTCACGTCGATCTGGTCGTGTGCTCTGGCTCGATTCTGACCCCAGATAAGGCACGCATACAACTCGATAAACCCCCTTGCTCGTGAGGGAGGGCAAAAAGAGATTGGCAGCCAACAGAAGACCCTCCCCAGAGGGTCTTTGACTTTACTCAAGAGAGGTGTATACTACCCACTAAGCAAGAAGTGTGACTCCTACGAGTTCGTAAGAGGTTCTACAGGTTGGTCTTGCATTTTTACGACAACAAACTCATACGCATGGCCAAGAAATTGTACGTGGGTGGTCTTCCGTGGAAAACGACGGATGATGAACTCCGCGCGCACTTTGAAGCAGCAGGAGAGGTAGCATCGGCAAGTGTCATCGTCGATCGCGTCACTCAGCGCTCAAAGGGCTTTGGTTTCATTGAGATGGTTAACGATGCAGATGCCGACAAGGCCATCAGCATGTTCCACGATCAGGACTTCGGTGGACGTCGCCTCACGGTGAACGTCGCTCGTCCGAAAGAGGATCGACCAGCTCGACGAGACTGGTAGTCTCACGACTCCCAAAACAAAAACCACCTTCGGGTGGTTTTTGTTTTGGGAAAAGGAAGACACCCAGAATTTCTGGGTGTCTCGACTAGACTTTCTAACGTGGTCGTATGGATACAATTTTATGCAGCGCACGTGCCGCTTCGTCCTGGCTTAAGTAGCCCAGCTTCGATTTAAGCGTCGCTCCGTTCTCCAGGTGCTGGCCGTCTGAACTCTCCAGAAAACCTGTATCCTTGAAAAGGTCACCCAACGCATTCCGCTGCCGCCACGAGGTGAGAGGGGTGAACGTCTTGCCGTCAAACAAAACGTCGGCGTACCCAAGCACCATCACGGTGAGGTCAACCACTTTTTCGTTGCGTCGCAATGGATGATGGGTTGCATCAAGCATCACATGTGCAAGTTCGTGCGCGAATGCATAGACAACACTCTTGAACGGCGCCTCTGCCAGGAATTCTTTACGGACGAAAACGTCCAAGGTGAGAGCACTGAAGGCTGCGCTCCCTAAAAACGGCATGACTGTTGGAAGATTGATCCATGCAACAGCGTGGTTACCCCCACCGCGACGGACATACCCCACACGCAGATGCATAGACAGCTGCAAGTCCTTCTTAATGATGCCTACCATCTCGGTGAAATCTCGTGCAACAAACGCGCGCCACAGAAGGTCTTCTGAGGCCTTCTTTCGTACGCCACCGAGGTGGCGAGCCACATCTTCTACCCACGTCTCAATAGGCGATGGTGTATTACTCACAACGGTCTCCTATGAAAGTGTTTCCTGAAGTACTGTACAATAATAAAAATAATATTCAACATTGAGTGAGTAACTCGCCATTTCCATTCCCAGTAGACGTTGTGCTACTTTCTACAAAAGAAATTCATTCGGGTCGGGAGCGCCTTTTGACGAGCAAGAACAAAAAATAGTGCCGCGTGCTACGCTGTGCAGCATGCAACAAAAAATCGGGCACTGTGCCTGTGGTGCTGTGTCGTACCGTATCGAAGGGGAAGTCGGTGGCGTAGTGAGCTGCCACTGCAAAAGCTGCCAGAGACTCCATGGTAATTACAATCCGATGGTCGTCGCAGAAAAGGACGCCGTAGCTATTACCGGCGATGTGACCTGGTATCAATCATCCGATGAAGCTGAGCGTGGATTTTGTGCACAGTGCGGATCGGCACTCTTTAAAAGGCAGAAGAAAGGCTCAAAGATTTTGGCCTCAGTGGGAAGTTTGGATGATGTCACTGGCCTCACAAATATAAAGAACGTGTTTGTCGAAGAGGCGGGTGCGTACTACCTCATGCCGCCAGGGGAGTAGCTGGTTTACCTACAGTTCGCCCACAAACCGCGCGCCGAAAGGCGCGCGGTTTCTTCAAGGCTTCTAAACGACGTTTGGAAATTGTATGCACGATTTTTATAGGTGTATTCGCGTGCAGCACCTTCCTTCACCAAAACTTCGTTCACGTGAGTCTTTCCAATGTACACATACGCCAAGAGCCGCCCGTAGGTATCGCGCGTATCTTGCGTCGGGTCAGTCATGAGCATGAGCGCAGAGCCGTTTGGCAGCACTGCGCGCAATGCTTCTGTTGCCTCAGGTGCGAAGCATTCTGGTTTTGTATCTTTCCCTGCGTTCGTTTCAGGTGCGTCGATACCAAGAAGTCGCACCTTTTCCTCGCCTCCATTCTCTAGACGCACGCGTATGGTGTCCCCGTCCGTTACCCCAAGAAGAACCGCCCCAGTGGGGCGGGCGTTTACTTCGTGCACGGGATCAAGAAGGAATGGCGAGTCGGTAGTTTTGAATGCGGTCCCGGTATCTGGCACTATCTCTGGCGCCGATGCTTCGAAAAAGGTCAGACCAAACATCATCACTACGCCAATAATGACCGCAAGGAACTGTATGAGCGAATCCCGCACACGAGCATGCCTGTGCAGCTCGGGCACTAAATCCGCTGCGGCAATGTAAATGAAAGAACCAGCAGCAAGTGCCGAAAGTGCAGGAATCATTGCCTCGCTGTATGACCCAATAAGGAACACCAGCCCTGCACCCAGAAACGCCGAGAGGGCCGAGGCGACGTTTGCAATGAGGGCTCGCGTGCGCGAAAACCCTGCGTGCAAGAGCACACCAAAGTCACCTATTTCTTGGGGTAGTTCGTGAAGCGCCACTGCAATCGTGGTTGCCACACCAGCTTCTGTTGAAACGAGAAATGCTGCCGCGATAATGACGCCATCAACCACATTGTGCAGAATGTCGGCGAATATAATGAGAAAGCCAAACGGACGCACGTGGTCGTCGCAGTCATCGCAGGCATCTTCGGTCTCTTGGTGTGGCTCGTGGTGATGATGCCAGTGTAGGAACTTTTCCAAAATGAAGAAGATACCCATACCTAACAGAACCCACAGCGCCGTACTGTCGCCCAAGGTTTCGGATGCTTCCGGAATGAGATGAATGAATGCGTCACCCAACAGTGCTCCGACCGCAATGCCCACAAACACCAGCATGAGACCGTGCAGATTTTTTGAACGGGCTGGGTAGAACAGGGCGGCGAGCGCTGAAATTGCGCTGATACCGGCAATGGCCGCTAGAGTGAGTAATACCGGGGAGTCCACCCGTGCAGCATGCTACCTCTCTCTTCATTGTGCAAGGTGTAAGAGATGCATAATGGCGCCGTCTTATAGAATGCTAGACTACTAGTACTTATTTATTACACGTTTACATAGATTATGGACACGCAAAAACAAGAGATTCACATTGTTCCGCCAACGATTATGGTAAAAGCAGCAGCAGCGGCACTCGTGGCACTTGCACTCTGGGGCGCGGCGGAGTTCTTAACCACGCTTAAAGAGTTCCGTTTTGTCGGCTCTGGGACTACGGCGACCAACACCATCACCGTCTCAGGTGAAGGGGAAGTATTTGCGGTCCCTGACCTCGCCACATTCTCAGTGAGTGTGGAAGAGAAAGCGAAAGAGGTAAAAGATGCACAAAAAGTTGCCACTGAAAAGTCTAACGCTATCCTTGCTGCACTACGCGCAAAAGGTATTGCCGACAAAGACATCAAGACTACCGCATACAATGTCTACCCCAACTACCAGTGGCTCCAAGAACCATGCACCTCGCGTGGCTACTGCCCACCAGGGGAGCAGAAGCTCGACGGCTACACTGTTTCGCAATCAATCGAGGTAAAGGTGCGTGACACTGACGCAGCAGGAGAAATTCTGGCGAGCGTCGGCTCTTTGGGTGCGAGCAACGTGAGCGGTCTTTCATTCACGATAGATGATGAAGACAAGCTGCAAGCTGATGCGCGCGCTGAGGCAATTGCTGATGCCGAGACCAAGGCAGAAGAATTGGCCGATCAACTAGGGGTAAAGATTGTCCGCATCGTTGGTTTCTCTGAAAACGGAGGAGGCTACACGCCGCCAATGTACTTGAAGCGCGAAGCCATGGCCATGGACTCAGCCGCTGCAAATGCTCCAGCGCCCGAGTTGCCTATGGGGGAAAACAAAATTGCTTCCAGTGTCTCGATTACGTACGAGATTCAGTAGTGTTTCTTGACCTAACTGTGGAAAGCGGCTCAGACAGAGCCGCTTTCTGTTATCATGTGCGCACCTGTGCATATATGGCTACACCACTCTCACTGGGAAAGACCCTACAGCCCGTGCTCCTTTTGAGTGACGAAACGCGCGCATACCTGCTTATCTTGCTCGCGAAGCACAAGAAAGGTCTCTGTGTGCAAGATTTGGCGCTGAAAGTTGGCGTCAGCCACTCTGCTATGTGCCATCAGCTTGCCAAGCTCGAGCGGCTAAAGATAGTTGCGGGCACCCGTAAGGGGCAAAGTGTGATATACGCACTCACCAAAAATCCGACGGTAAAGCACATGACGAGCATTCTCAAAGTAGTGCGCGCGCTATGAAAGCACAACGCATCATCCAAAAGATGAAGACCTTTGCGCAAAAAATGCCGCGTGCGTATCAGGTAGCGGCATTCATAGTGGTGCTCGGTATAAGTGTGCTGGCGATGATGCCACACGCGGCGCCTCATCGTGCACAAGATATTAGCCGTGTCGCCTTGGTTACTCGTACAGGGGAGACCGTGGAATTACATGCCGTGATTGGAGGGCGTCCTGCAGTCATCAATGCGTGGGCGTCATGGTGTCCATTTTGCACCCAAGAGCTGCCTGATTTGGTGGCACTCCAAAAAGAATTTGGAGACGCCGTGGTGGTCATTGGAGTAAATCGTAACGAAGATCAAAACGATGCAGAAGCATACCTGCGCTCGATTGGTGCCGAGGAGGGTCTGGTGTACCTGTATGACCCTTTTGATTTCTTGTATCAAACTATCGGTGGGTATGTGATGCCTGAGACGATATTTGTTTCCCCTGACGGACATGTGGTGACCCATGTTCGCGGGCCCTTGTCGCCAGAAGAGATGAGACGCCACACACAGCTTCTCATTCTGGGAAAGGAATTGCCGCCTATGAAAGAGGAACCATCTGGTCCGGGGGTTGTGGGCTGCCGCGATGGAGGGCAGTGCTTTTTTTGAAGGTGAGTTCCCGTAAAGAGAGGCTTCTATGGCTACTTGACGCATCTGGATTACTGGAGTACTCTTTGCCCTACGACGCCCGCAAGGGCGTTTTTTAAGAGGAAAACCGAACGAAACTCGAACACTATGGGACTCATGCAATATTTCAAGGATACTCAGGCAGAAATGCGCCACGTTGCATGGCCAACGCAGACGCAGACCATCGTCTATACCGCGCTCGTGGTCTTGGTCTCTGTCATTGTGTCTTTGTACGTCGGTTTCTTCGACTTCCTCCTCACTCGTGGGCTCGAGACATTGGTAGAACAGCGCCCAGTCACACCGGCTCCGGCACTTGAAATCTCAACGACGACAAATCCAACGTCAACCATGCCTGCACTCGACTTCGATATTGGTGTAGAAGGTGCCGGCGGAACGGTCGTTCCGATTGACGTGCAAGCAACACCTGATGCGCCTGTTACAGAATAATATTTACTAGCAGCTCATTATTTTTTCGTATGGCAAAACAAATTCACTCAGCAGAGCGCGGTTGGTATGCAGTGCATACCTACTCAGGGTACGAAGATGCGGTCGCCCGCAACCTAAAGCAGCGTGTCGAGTCTCTCGGCATGAAAGAGAACATCTTTGATGTGGTGGTTCCCGCTGAAAAGAAAGTGCGTATCAAAGGTGGACGCAAAACAGAAGTGCGTGAAAAGATTCTTTCCGGATATGTGTTGGTAGACATGATCCCAACCGATGACGCCTGGTCTGTGGTGCGCAATACGCCGCAGGTGACGGGTTTTGTAGGTACTGCAAATCAAGCGGTGCCGCTCACCAAGGAGGAGGTTGCAGGTATTTTCTCTCGCATGAGCGATGATCATGTGAAGCACACTATCGACCTTGCGGTTGATGATGCGGTTTTGATTATCGATGGTCCGTTCAAGGATTTGGAAGGTAAAGTGGGGGAGATTGACGAAGAGCGAGGAAAGGTTAAGGTGATGGTCCCCATGTTCGGCCGAGAGACCCCGGTAGAGCTTGAGGCAGATCAAGTACAACGAATCTAATATACATTTATGGCAAAAAAAGAAATAACAAAGATGATTAAGCTCCAGATCGAAGGAGGAAAGGCGAACCCAGCGCCACCTATCGGTACAGCGCTTGGTCCTGCAGGTGTAAACATCGCGCAGTTCTGCAAAGAATTTAACGACCAGACTCGCGATAAGGCTGGCACCATTATTCCGGTACTCATGACGGTGTACAACGATCGTAGCTACACCTTCATCATGAAGAAGCCGCCAGCATCAAGACTCCTCTTGAAGGCACTCGGCAAGCCAAAAGGATCAGGAAAAGCTCCTGCTGAAAAAGTGGGCAAAATAACCAAGAAACAGCTCGAAGAGATCGTGAAGGAAAAGATGGAAGATTTGAACGCGGGCTCTCTTGAGGCAGGTATGCGCATCTTCGCAGGCACCGCTCGCTCGATGGGCATAGACATTGCAGACTAACATCGCCCCGCACGCGCTCAATCTGCCGCGCGTTCTCGGGAAATGATGTGTCGGCATAGTCAAAAAGTTGAATCAAAACAACAAGACCTCGCGGCTCGCGGGGTCTTGTTGTTTGTGGCATGCTGGAGTTTGGCTTTCTTTGGCAAGGAGATGCACCGTGAAGCAGTACCTCGACCTGCTCCGACACATCCGTGAAAAAGGCGTGCAAAAAGGAGACAGAACCGGCGTCGGCACCATCAGCGTGTTTGGCTACCAGATGCGTTTCGATTTGGCCGCAGGGTTTCCGATACTCACCACCAAGCGCGTGTTTTTGAAAGGTATCATTCACGAACTCCTGTGGTTCCTGAAAGGAGACACTAACATCGGGTACCTCAAAGCGAATGGTGTTTCGATTTGGGACGAGTGGGCCACCGCAGAAGGTGACCTTGGTCCCGTGTACGGCAAACAGTGGCGCGCGTGGGCAACCTCTGATGGTCGCACCGTGGATCAGATCGCTGAGGTGATTGCACACATTAAGGCAAAGCCGAATTCGCGCAGGCTCATCGTTACGGCGTGGAATCCGGCAGATATGCCAAACGAGGCACTCGCACCTGAAGTGAATGCGGCACAAGGGAAGATGGCGCTCGCCACCTGCCACTGCCTCTTTCAGTTCCACGTGGCTCATGGAAAACTCAGCTGCCAGCTCTACCAGCGCTCGGCAGACGTATTCCTGGGTGTCCCGTTCAATATAGCCAGCTACGCACTCCTCACGATGATGATTGCACAGGTGTGCGATTTGGAACTGGGCGAGTTCATTTGGACTGGTGGGGATACGCACCTGTATCTGAATCATCTCGATCAGGTCGACCTGCAGCTGTCACGTGAACCGCTTGCGCTGCCACAGATGCGCGTCAATCCCACCGTGAAAGACATTGATGCTTTTCGCTTCGACGACTTCACCTTGGAGAAATACGACCCGCATCCGGCGATTAAGGCGCAGATTGCGAAGTGAAACATGCAGGCAAGTCGAAGACTTGCCTGCATCCTGTTTTTAGGAAAAAATTTTCATATGGAACTACCAGCGTACCTAAAAACACTGTACCGACACTGGCCTCATCATCAGGATACTTCTGCTGCAATGCTGCGCGCGGAGAACGTTTGCGCAGATGAGGTCCTGTGGCGCAACATGGAATACTTCATTGAGGAGCGCATGCGCGTATGGGAGAAGAAAACGTTGGGTGGCGAACCCCCATACACGGAGGATCCCATCCTAGCGATGTATCGCTTCTGCAACATCTTTCGAGAATTTGATCGACAAACCATTGAATTTCATACGATACTGAATCCACTGCGTGACGATTTCCCACTGTGGCTTTTGAATATGTTTTACCTGCGCATGGTTGCGCGCACAGAGACTGCGCGTGGTGTGGGTCTACTGTCTTTTAGTGAAAGCGATAACAAACATTTTTACGAGCGGCTGATGGCCTCGGCGAGACCGCGTTACGGTACGCCGTATGTATTCCCCGTGAGCGTCATACTCAAAAGCCGCACACCAACGCGCGAAAAGTTTATTGCACACTATCTACCGTCAGTCATGAACAGTATTGCTCAAGAAGTGGCAACATGGGACCGTCTATCGGTGTACGAAGGTGTGCACCGCATACTTCCGCTTTTCGGTTTCAATCTGAAATTTCTGTGGACTGAAGTGTTGATCGATGTGGCGTATCAATATCCAGCACGCGTCGACCTCTTCGGTCGCTTTCCTGTGGGGCCAGGTTCGTTGCCGACTATGAAGCGCGTTGACTCGCACATGGATCCAACCTGTCTCGTTGCCATGCTGGCGCAAGTACCATTCCAGACAGGGCTAACATACGAACGCACGCCCTTGCTTCTATCTGCTGAAAACTGGGAAGGCATTGGGTGCGAGTTCAGAAAATACACCAATCTATCGCAAGGAAAAGGAAGGAAAAGAAAATTCATGCGAGAAGCGGCCGGACCTTTTGGTCCGGCCGCACGGTGTTAGAGAACATTTCGTTGCCACACTTCAAATTGTGCCGGGTGTGTATCACCGGCGCATTGCATAATCTGAGCGCGGTGCTCGCGGTGCCATTCTTCCATGGTGATGGTTGGAAAGTAGGTATCACCCTGTGTTTCAGCAAACACTCGCGTCACGTAGAGACGTTCGATAGATTGGTGAGCTAGGAACCACCGATAGATTGTTTCTCCTCCGGCGATGATCAGTTCGGTATCTCGCCTCGGCACGCGCAGTGCATCCTCAGGAGATTGCACAAACGTGACGTCAGCGAGCTGTGCCCTCGCAGTTTTGCTCACCACGATGATGTGCCTACCCACCAAAGGGTGAGGAAGCGATTCGTACGTGCGTCTGCCCATAACGAGGGATTTTCCCATGGTGTATTGCCTGAAGCGTTTCAAATCGCTTGGAATGCGCCACGGTAAGGCATTTTTGCTTCCAATGACGCGAGAATCGGTCATGGCAACGATAATGCTGAGCATGTGTTTCCTCCTGTTTCTGGGGCCACTGTACGCATCTTGATACAGGAGGGCAAGCCCACACACCTTAGGCCGCATAGCGGCTAAGGTGTGTGGGTAAATACAATCTTTTTGACCTTGTTTGAAGGGATGTACCTCGTGCATGCTATTGAGAGCCGTTCCTTACCAAGGAGTAATCACATGTCCAAAAGCAGCAAGCCACTCTCATGGGTCAAAGGTACCGATGCGTCGGTACTTAAACGCATGTTTCCCGACAAGCTTAAAAAGAACTTTGCTCGGCCAACCATGCTCGACGTCATAGCACAGCAAGCAATAGTTGTATCCAAACGCTCAACATGCCTCTGGTATGAGGTGGGTGCAATTATTTTCCACGGCGATATCATTTTGTCGTTGGGCTACAACGGTGCCGCGCGCGGCGATGTTGATCCGCGCCACGCAGGGTGTGCCCGAGTGGTTGGTGGCAAATTGCAAGAAGGGCAGGGGCTCTGTCGTGGTTCTCACGCGGAACTCAATGCTATCGGCAACCTTTCAGCAGGAACACAGGGTCTGCAGAATCTGCACATGATGGTGACGTTGCATCCGTGCAATACGTGTGCAAAACAGATAGTGAACAAAGGCATCACCTTTGTGCACTACCTGTGGGAGTACGGGCGTGAAGAACATGCAACCGACTACCTGCGCCGTCTCGGCGTGCGTGTAGAAAAGTATGGGAGCCCGTTCCTCGACGCATGGATTGATCTGAACGACTACCATCCCATCGGCGACCGACAATCGCGGCACAGCTAAAGGAGAGTTGCGGTGGAAATAAAAGTCGTAAAATTAGTGCCCGAGGCGACTTTGCCATCGCGCGCACACCCCACTGATGCAGGGCTCGACCTTTTTTCAGTGGTGGCACATAGTGTGCCACCGCAAGGCAGAGTTCTCATTGGTACCGGTATCGCCGTTGCCCTCCCCAGAGGATATGTGGGGTTGGTGTGGGGCCGCAGTGGCCTTGCCCACAAGCACGGCATTGCGGTGCTGGCTGGAGTCATGGATGCGTCATACCGAGGCGAGTGGAAGGTTGTCCTTCTGAATACCGGACATATGCCATTTCCTATCGCACCGGGCGACAGGATTGCCCAGGTACTCATTCAGCGGGTGGAGCTTTGCTCTGTTGGTGAAGTGCTTTCTCTGCCCTCAGGTGAGCGTGCGGGAGGGGGGTTTGGCAGCACTGGGCTCTAAGTGTTGATACCCCGCGCACACAGTGCGCGGGGTATTCCTATACTTGTTGAAACGATAGCTCCTCGAACAAAAGCCCTTCCTTCTTTTCAGAAAGTGCGACGCGTAAAACGTCCTGTACACCAGGCATACAATTCTCTGCTGTAATCGCTTTTTTAGATAACCACTGTACTTTCTCCAAAGTAGGGGAGGATTCTTTTATGGGCGTTACATTGCTGCCGTAGAACACATGGCAGAGCATGTGCACGATGATTTCATCGTGTGCGTCGGTGACAAGTACGTACACAAGGCCTTTCTGAATGAGCGTGGCGCGAAATCCTGTTTTTTCCTGAAGCTCTCTTTCCGCTGATGCTTGTACGCTCTCGCCCAAGTGCGTTTTTCCATACGGGAAGCCTATTTGCCCCAAAAATGGCTGTTTGCCGCGAGTGTACAAAAGAAATTCGCGCTGGTTATTTTCGCACACGGTGAGTGTCACTATTTTTGGCTGTGCTCGCACAAAGAAATGTTCAAAATTCACTCCCGTCGTAAAATGCACACCTTTGGTGGTTAAGGTGTACTGCCCGCTACTCTGCTTGATGTACCCGTGGCGTACCAACGTTTTCAAATGGTAGCTGAACTGGTTGCCTTCAATACGGGCGGGCTTTAAGTCGCTGTAGCGTAAGCGCTTGCTGCGGCTGAGAGCTTTCAACACTTGTTTTTGAATCAGATGCATCTCCATGTGGGTAGGATACTACAGCGCGCTGTATTTTTGAGTCAAGTCGTCTCGACCGAAAGGCTTGCGTATGTACGCTAACCCACTACACTCGCGTGAGGCAACAAGGAGGATGCACCATGAGTTTGTTTGCAGTGTTAGACGGTGGTGAGGGAAGTGGCACGACCACGCTCTCGCACAGGCTTCACGCACGGTTTCCCAATAGTATTCGCACGCGCGAGCCAGGTGGCTCGAGCTTGGCGGAAGAGTTGCGTAGCCTTATCTTGCGCACTGAAGCAGCTGCATATGATGCTGAAACAATGTTTGCCGCTTTTTGGGCGGCACGGCGCGATCATATGCGGGAAATCATCATGCCTGCACGAAAGCAGGGTCGCATGGTCTTTTCCGATCGTTTCGATTCTTCTACCTGGGCGTATCAAATACGTGGCCAAGAGCAATCGCAGCTGGTCGATTTGTTCTGGGCTATGCGCGCACATTACCTGAAAGACTGCGCACCGGACATGTACATCATTCTGGATGTGCCGCCAGAAATGGGAGTCGCTCGAGCGAAATCTCGCGGCGGAGAGGTAACCCACTTCGATTTGGCCGAGATGGCATTTCACCATCGCGTGCGCGCCGGGTTTCTGGAGTTTGTGCGCGATTCGCGCACCACACAGCGACAAGCCGTTATCGACGCGACCAAAACGCAAGACTACGTCTTTGCCGAATCCGTTGCCTTTATCGAGGCACACTGAAATCTGGATTTCGGTCCTTTGCCCGCCGCAGCTGTCCTGCGGCGGGCTTTTCATTTAGAATGCCTGGATGGATACAGAACTACTACTTGAGGCCTTGACTCTTGCTGCGGTGAAAGCCGGTATTCCCACACCCAGGGTGGTTTTTGATTTTCCGTCGGAATTGAGCCATGGGGACCTCACCACCAACCTCGCTTTGGTGCATGCCAAAGAAGTAGGCGATGCACCACGCTCACTTGCAGAAAAAGTAGTCGCCAAGCTCCCCGCAATTCCTGGTATTGAGCTGGTGAATATTGCTGGCCCCGGGTTCATCAATTTCACCTACACAAAAGACGTACTGACAGCAGTTGTTCACGAGGCGCACACAAAAGGCGAGCAATGGGGTGAAGGCGAAGAGCTGCAGGGCGCGACCATAATGGTGGAGCACAGCCAGCCAAATCCTTTCAAGCCATTTCACATCGGGCACTTGATGAGTAACACCATTGGCGAATCGCTCGTGCGCCTCCTGGAAAACCAGCAAGCACGTGTCATACGCGCCAACTACCAAGGCGATGTGGGGCTCCATATCGCCAAAGCAATTTGGGGTATGCAGAAACTCGGCACGGATCCAAAGGATGTGGAAGCCATCGGTAAGGCATATGCGCACGGTGCACAGTTGTACGAAAAGGACGACACCGTGAAAGGCGAGATTGATGCACTGAATATGAAGGTGTATGAGAAAACTGACGGTGTCGTCAACGAACTGTACGACCTGGGTCGCGAAGCCAGCCTGAAGCGCTTCGACGAACTCTACTCTGTGCTCGGTTCATCATTTGACCGTTTCTATTTCGAAAGCGAAACCGCAGGTATCGGACAAAAAGTAGTCGAGGCGCACCCGGACATCTTTCCGCTCTCAGAAGGGGCACGAGTGTTCAAAGGAGAAGAGTACGGGTTGCATACCCGCGTGTTTCTTACTTCCAAAGGACTGCCCACCTACGAAGCAAAAGAGCTGGGACTAGAGACTTTGAAATCACAGGAATATCCCGAATGCGACGAATTCATCATCACTACTGCTGTGGAGCAAAAAGGCGTCTTCCTCATTATCAAGAAAGCACTTGAAATAATTAACCCGGCACTCGGTGCGAAGCTTTCGCACATAAGCCACGGCATGATGCTTTTGCCGACGGGTAAAATGTCGTCGCGCACCGGGGAGGTGGTAACGGGTGAATCGCTTTTGATTGCATTGGTAGACAAAGCACGCGAGCGCGCCAAAGAAAGCCGCGCTGAAGATGCGGATTTGTTGGCGCAGCAAGTGGCGGTAGCAGCAATTAAATTTCAAATCTTAAAGCAAGCTGCAGGGAAGGATGCCGTATTTGAAGAAGAACGTGCGCTCTCGCTCGACGGGGACTCGGGACCGTACTTGCAGTATGCCCATGCGCGGTGTGTTTCCATTTTTGAAAAAGCAAAAGAAGCGGGGATTAAGTCGAAGGCAGATGCCGCTCTTGTTCCTGGGGAAATCACTCGCCTCCTGGTTCGTTTCCCGCAAGTGGCGCAGCGTTCTGCCGAAGAGCGCGCGGCACACCACATCGCCACCTACCTGATTCAGCTCGCAGGCGAATTTAATTCCTGGTATGCGCGCGAGCAATTTCTTGATGGCACGGATGCGGCTCCGGCGCGTATCGCGCTCGTCGAGGCAGTGCAGCACACACTCAAAAATGGTCTCGCGCTCCTGGGTATCCAAGCGCCAGACAAGATGTAGGCAACTTTACTGTTTCGGCGTGCTGTGGCATTGTCCCATCGGACTGCACATTGGGTGCAGCAACAATGGAGGTCACGAATGAACCGTTTTGTGGTACGCGCTGCTTTGGTTGGTCTTGCCACACTCTTGGGCGGATGCCTGGTGAGCCAGTACGAGCACTTCAGTATGCGCAAAGGTGTATCTGTGCCCCTTCCTGATGGAGAGTACAGTTGTTCCAAGGAAAGGAAGAGCGATAAAGACTCAGGGATGGGTCCTCGGCATTTACTGCTCCATGCGGCCATGTTCCATGGGCGCATCGGCGTCGAGAAACTGGAGACGAGCGAGGGTGTGCGTTACCTCGTCACCGAGAGTACTGATCCGACGGTTGCTGTGGTCTACGCATTTCATCGTATCGCAGGCGACATCTTCGTCTACAGCACCACTGTCGTGTCGCCTGATAAGAGCGATACGACCGGTGTGGGTTTTGCGATGTGGTTCGCTAGAATCACAGACCGCACTATCGTGAGCCTTCGAATTGAAGAAGGAAACAGAGCGCGCACGTTAGCGCGCGACCACGGTGTGGAAAGCAAGACTGAACGTGTCGAAGAGAACCTCTTCGGGCTCTCGCTAGAGGGTACACGAGAGGATGAACGCCGCTTCGTTGAAGCATTTGCCGCAAGTGGACTGCTCAAACCTGACTCCACCTGCAGCAAGGTGGATACTCCAGACAAGAAGTAATTGGTCACGCAAACCAATCCGCATCATCGGTAATCGCCCAGAGAATGAGCGATGCCGCGGTTCGATGAGGCTGCCAGCGCTGTGCGCGCTCGGCAGCCTCTTTTTGTGTCGGCGTTGCGGGCAGGCTATCCAGGCGTGCAATGCCTTTACGTAATCCTAAGTCACCCGGTGAGAATACGTCTTCGCGCAACAGTGTAAACATCAGAAACATTTCAACCGTCCACGGGCCGATGCCATGGATCTGCACCAGCTCTTCTCGAATCGTGTCATCAGGCAACGTGTGGAGCGATGCGAATAGTTTTTTCTTGGTAAGCGCTGTTTCAGAAAGGGCGCGTAGTGCTTTTATTTTTCCAAACGAAAGGCCAGACGCACGCAGCTGCATGTCGTTCATTGCCATGATTTTCCGTGGAGCAGGTGTTTCTTTGGGGAAGAGTGCGAGAAAGCGTGTCCATATCGCGCGCGCGGCTTTACCCGACAGCTGCTGCCCTACGATAGAACGACATAACGACACAAACGGATCCTTCGGCCTGCGCTCGCTTGGTGCGAGGGCCTCTTTGTGTTTAAGCGCCGCTGTGTGTAGCTTTGCGTCCACTTTTTTGAAATGGTTCAGCGCCTTTTTCGACATACGGGCAATCTAGCACGCTTCGCTTGCGTGCGCGTCCTCGCGGTTTGTGCTAGAACATTCCTAGTTATGCAAAGACAAGGAGGTTTCTATGGACGACTCAGTGTTGAAAACGACTCAAACGGGGACTCATGAAATAAACTCGACTGAGGCCATCACCAGTGCAGTGGGTAACACAAAGATCGATTTCTTGGGAAGGCGTCTGCTCGTTCGGGAGGAGCAAGTGCATCTCACGGGGTTGGAGTTCGCAGTTCTCGAGCTTCTGGTGGAACGTCGCTCTACCGTAGTTACCAAGCGCATGTTTCTCGACCGCCTCTATGCGGGTAAAGATGAGCCAGAGGCAAAAATCATCGATGTATTCATATGCAAGTTGCGGAGAAAACTAAAAGGCAGCGTTGCAGACTTGAGCATTGAAACGGTATGGGGGCGTGGCTACGTGGTTGACGAACATTCTTAGAGGCAGTCTCAGGGTGAAAAGAAGGAGGCCGAGTCGTAGACTCGGCCTCCCCAACGTATGTTTTAGCCGACATAATCCTGTTCACGAGTGACTCGTAAGCCACTCAGGCCATGTTCGGCGAAAAGCTCGTTCCAGACGAGCAGCTCGCTCAGAGACAGGGTGTATCGCTGTGCAGCATCATCTATAGAAATGAGGCCACCCCTCACTGCCGAAATCAAAAGCGCCTTTTTTCCAACCACCCAACGCGTGGTGTTCGGAGTTGGTAAGTCGGCGGCAGTTATCGGTGCTCCATCAGGCCCGACGACATACCGGCGCTTTGTTGGTTCACAGGGCGCAAGAAGAGCCTCCGCCGGGTCTTCGAGTGAATCCCCCAGACCCAGCAAGGAAGCTTCGTGCGCCACCTCCATGTTGCTCAATGAAATGAGCGACGCACGCGTCTTCTCAAGTCGGTCCCAGAAGGATTGGGCAGCAAGAGGGTAGAGGATACTGGTCCGGTCAGTGAGAGCGGCCCGCTGCTCCTCAGATGATATGAGTGCAACCAGTTGCGCCTCGTTCTTCTTCAGAAATAACGCCATTCTAGTACAGAGCAGATGTTCGCGGCGCAGTGCGTGGCGGGCATGTGCGTCTCTATCGCGCGAGGTCACTCGTTTCATAAGGTGCTCCTATTTTGGCTACTCAGCCAACGCTATCCGACTCAGGTCTTCAACGCAAGTGAGGTATGTTTCGAAATCGAGTTCCGTTTGCTAGGATACCTCTATGGAGAATCGTCCAGGAGATGAAAAAACGGAAACATCGAAGCGCGAAGAGGCGGTGCTTTCGTTTTGGAACGAGCACAAGATTTTCGAGAAGTCAGTCGCTAAGGATGCCCCAAAGGGCGAGTATGTGTTCTACGACGGACCGCCGTTTGCAACCGGGCTCCCACATTACGGGCACATCGTCGCTTCGGTCATCAAAGACGTGGTACCGCGCTATTTCACCATGCAGGGCTACAGCGTGCCGCGCCGTTGGGGGTGGGATTGCCACGGGCTACCGATTGAAAACATCGTAGAAAAAGAATTAGGCACCAAACGCAAAAAAGACATCGTCGAGCAGGTGGGCATCGCAAAATTCAACGAGCTGTGCCGCTCGAAAGTAATGACGTATGCCGACGACTGGAAGAAAATCATCCCGCGCATCGGTCGCTGGGCGGATATGGAAAATCCGTACTTCACCATGTCTCCGGAATTCATGGAAAGTGTGTGGTGGGTATTCAAGCAGCTGTATGACAAAAAGCTGGTGTACGAAGATTACCGCTCGATGCACATCTGCCCTCGCTGCGAGACCACGCTTTCACAAGGTGAAGTAGCCGAAGGGTACAAGATGATTAAAGATTTGGCGGTAACAGTTAAATTTCCTTTGGTGGACGAACCTAACACCTTTGTGCTTGCGTGGACGACCACGCCATGGACGCTGCCGGGGAACGTTGCCCTTGCGGTGCATAAGGAGGTCACGTATGTAAAGGTCCGCGCCCTTCAAGCAGCTACCGTATCGTCGAGTAATGGAGAGTACTCGGTTGCTGAGAACAGTGCCCTCTACATTGTTTCAAAAGAAGCGCATGAAAGGATGGCGGGGCAGACTCTCGCGATTGTTCCAGAGGGAGAAGTGAAGGGTCATGAACTCATTGGAAAAGAATATCTTCCCCCATTCGATTCCTACCAAAACGCCAAAGTAAAAAATATAGAAAACGCGTGGAAGATTTACCATGCAGATTTCATCACGACCGACACGGGTACTGGCATCGCACACGAGGCACCCGCGTTTGGTGCAGAAGACATGGTGCTCGCGCAGAAGGAGGGTCTGCCTCTCATTTCACACGTGGCAATGGATGGTACTATTGCGCCCGAGGTGAAAGAGCTTGCAGGGCTTTCGGTAAAGCCAATTAATGATCCGCAGGCAACCGATGTGGAGGTGGTGAGATATTTGGCTGGGAAAGGGCTTCTCTTTGCAAAAGAAAAATACGAGCACAGCTACCCACACTGCTGGCGCTGTGACACTCCGCTCATCAACTACGCCACTTCGTCGTGGTTTGTAAAAGTAGAAGGCATAAAACCAACACTTCTTGCAACTGCAGAAAATGTAAACTGGTCGCCATCACACGTGAAAGAAGGGCGCTTTGGGAAATGGCTTGAAGGTGCACGCGACTGGTCAATTTCTCGCCAGCGTTTCTGGGCGAGCGTCATCCCACTGTGGCGTTGCGCGAGCTGTGGCAAGGAAGAGGTATTCGGGTCGGTGGCTGAGCTTAAAGAAAAGAGTGGGGTAGAGGTGAAAGACCTACACAAACATATCGTCGACGAGGTTACGTACCCATGCACCTGCGGTGGCACCATGAAGCGTATACCAGACGTACTCGATACATGGTTCGATTCAGGCTCGATGCCGTATGGCGAAAAACACTACCCATTTGAAGACAAGGCACGCTTCGAGAAAACATACCCAGCCCAATTCATTGCAGAAGGGCAGGATCAGACGCGTGCATGGTTCTACTATCTCCACGTGTTGGCCGGCGCCGTGTTTGAAAAGAATGCGTTCCAGAATGTGATAGTAAACGGCATCGTGCTTGCAGAAGACGGCAAGAAAATGTCGAAGAAATTGCAAAACTATCCCGACCCGATGCTCGTGGTGGAAAAATACGGTGCCGATGCATTGCGCCTCTACCTAATGAGCTCGCCGGTGGTGCGTGCAGAAAATCTGAACTTCTCTGAAGAAGGGGTGCATGAAACCGCTCGCAAGGTGGTGGATAGGCTCGTGAACACACACCAGTTCTATACTCTTTTTAAAGACACTCAGGCACATGTACCTGCGGACACCAGCGAGCATGTGCTCGACCGCTGGATTCTTGCATTACTGCGCAAGACGCATGCCGAGGTTAGCGAGGCGATGGAACGCTACGAGCTCGATCGTGCATCGCGCCCGCTGATTGATTTCATGGACGACCTGTCCACCTGGTACCTGCGTCGCTCTCGCGACCGTTTCAAATCCGACAACGCTGCCGATGTGTCGGCTGCTCTTTCGACACTCTCATTCGTGCTACGTGAATACGCAAAAATGAGCGCTCCTTTTACGCCGTTTCTTTCAGAATGGTTGTGGCAAGAAATGAAAATCGATAGTGATGCAGAGAGTGTGCACCTTGCGCAATGGAGTGTATTTGAACCAATGCGTACGCAAGACGAGCAAGAAACTCTGACCAAACACATGACGCTGACGCGAAGTATTGTTTCTGCTGGTTTGGAAAAGAGATCGAAGGCTAACATCAAAGTGCGGCAGCCGCTTTCAAAAATTATAATTGGGGTTGATATACCCGCGCTTGCAGAAGAATTTAGCGAACTGATTCAAGATGAATTGAATGTTAAAGAAGTGGTGTATCTCCACGCACCGGATAAGAATCCGACAGAAGGGAGCCTTTCATACGCAGTGCTGTCTGTTGAGCTCGACACTACGCTTACGCCAGAGCTTCTGCGCGAGGGCGTCATCCGCGACCTCTTGCGTGCGGTGCAAGGCTTGCGCAAAGACATGAACCTGACCCCTGGCGAGAAGGTGACGCTGGTGGTTTCGGCAAGTGAGGCAGGCAAGGAAATAGTTGCCGAGGCACAAAAGGAATTACTCCGCGTGGCGAATGTGCAACAGACGGTGTTTGAAGAAGTGGGCGCATTGGAGCACCTGGGGAAACTCGAAGCAGAAGGGGAGACAGTCGCAACCTTCACTCTCCGTACCGAAATATAAAGGTCGGTCCTTTATATAAAGGACCGACCTTTATATTTGGAAGCAGTAACCAGGGCATTCTGGTATTCTTTTGGTATGTATCAGAAGTACACTACGGAAGCTATCGTCCTGAGCGCTCGCGAACGTGGAGAAGCTGACAAAACAATCATACTTTTGACCAAGGATTTTGGGCTGCTCTTTGCGCGTGCCATAGGCGCGCGCAAAGAATCCTCACTGATGCGCTATGCGCTCGTTACCGGAAGTACTGCACGAATATCTTTGGTGCGCGGCAAACGCGAATGGCGCATCGCCGGTGCGGTGTCGGTCTCTTGCGGCCTCAATGGTGCATCTCTCCATGTCTTTGCGCGTATGGCACGGCTCGTCTCGCGCCTTGTCCATGGTGAAGAAGAAAACGAGCAATTATTTGAGACCGTGCGCACTGCGCATGAGGCGCTGATGGTTGCAGATGTAAAAGCACTACCTTCGATTGAATTGCTGGCGGTTGCGCGCGTGTTGCACTCGCTGGGCTACATTGCGCCCGAGGCCGTTGGTTCAGCGCTTTTTGTACAGACGGCATACACACCGGAGATGGCTGCAGAAACAGAAAAGGCGCGCATCGCTCTCTTGGGTGCGGTAAACGCGGCGATTGCAGCATCGCAACTGTAGTGGGTAGGGAATAGGGTTTAGCGTATAGAAAATGGATCTACTAGTCCCTACTCCCTGATCACTTTTCCCTGCCTCGCGGTATAATCCACCTATGGCTACTCCGGATGACATAGATCGAAAAGAAATGTCGCATAGCGAGCGTATTGCACGGCTGCGCCAGGCGATGTATTCGCGATCACTCTCCGACAAAATTCATCCCCGTGATAGGCATGCCCTGGATGAAATTGATTACGGCGTGCCAACTGATTTTGCTGAAGAAGGGGAAGCTCTGCCAGGCAGCTTCGTTGCACCTCGCACCATTGGTGCGGCGCGCACGTTTACCTGGTGGTTTTTGGCTGCATCGCTCTTATTTTTCTTAGGCGCGGCGGGAGCATTTACGTACTACTTCGTCCTAGGGGCAGGGAGCGTGACCGCTGCGCCAGAAAATATTGATATCGCCGTGCGCGGACCACTCACTGTCGTGAGTGGCGAGCCTTCACAGCTGCAAATTGTAGTTACCAATCGCAACCAGGCCATTCTCGAACTCGCGGACCTCATCATCCGCTATCCGGAAGGAACGCGCTCGCCTGCGGATTTCCTCACGGATTTGCCAGAACAACGTATCTCCCTAGGCTCAATTGAGCCAGGTGGCCAACGGCAAGGTACCGTTTCCGCAGTATTTATGGGCAAAGAAGCAGCTCGCGGGAATGTGGAAGTTGAGCTCGAGTACCGCGTCCAAAACTCTAATGCCATTTTTGTCAGTAAGGCAGATTACGGCATTAGCTATGGCAACGCGCCAATTTCAATTGCCATCGAAGGAAACAAAGAAACTGTTTCAGGGCAGCGTGTGACCCTCACCGCCACCATTCGCGCCGAAGGACCATCACCATTACGCGATGTTCTCATTGAATCTGAATTCCCATTTGGCTTTGTACTTGATTCGGTTGCACCAGAAATGACGCGTAAAAATGTGTGGGAGTTGGGTGATCTGCGCCCAGGTGATGTGCGCACTATTGTTTTGCGAGGCACTATGGAAGGACAGGAAGGAGATGAGCGTGTCTTTCGCCTGCGCGCAGGGACACGAAAAATAAAGACGAGCCAAGGCATCGATGCCGAACTTTCAGAAACAATCCACCATGTAGCCGTCGCTCGGCCATTTATCGGTCTTACAGTCGCTATCAATAAGGAAGCAGGGGCAGAAGCGGCCACAGTAAGTGCAGGCGAGGGAGTAACAGTGACTATTCTGTGGAAGAATAATCTCTCGACACCGATTGCCAATGCAGTCCTGGTAGCACGCCTCTCCGGGGTGGCTATTCCAGGTACGGGCATAAAATCGCCCGATGGATTTTATCGATCGGCGGACAATACTATTTTGTTTGACCGTTCGACCACACGCGGCGCGCTTGCAGAGCTCGCGCCAGGAGCAACCGGAAGTGTGAATTTCAGCTTCACCATGCCTGATACACAAACACTTTCAAAAATTAAGGAAGCGATGCTCGATATTACCGTACACGCTGCGGGGAAGCGTCTGGGTGAAGCGAATGTTCCCGAGACGCTGCAGTCCACTGCCGCACGTTCCGTAAAAGTAGCGACCGATGTGCGATTGATCGGCCAAGGATTCTACTACCAGAATCCATTTGGAAGTGTTGGCCCGCTGCCTCCTAAAGTTGATCAAGAAACAACATATGCACTGGTTTTGACTGTTGCGAACAGTTCGAATGGTCTTGAAGATGCGGAAGTAACTGCGCAGTTGCCGCCGTATGTGCGCTGGGTCGGCGTCTACTCGCCTGCACAGGAGAATCTGAGATTTAGTGCCGCGGAAGGAACGGTCACCTGGACGCTGGGCGATGTACCATCAGGCACTGGTACCGAAGGAGGGGCACCGTACAAACAGGTGGCATTTGCTGTAGGCTTTACCCCTTCAGCGAGTCAATTGGGAGAGGAGCCAGAGCTTCTGCGTGAAATTACACTCACTGCGCGCGACGCATTTACCGATCGAGGCGTGAGCCTGCCCACTCCGTCGGTCACTACAAATCTATATGACGACCCAGGATTCTCGTCTACCGACGCGGCAGTAGTGGAGTGAGCAGGGACAAGATACTAGGTATAAGGTATTAGGGGGTAGGTTTTAGTAATACAAAAACCGAGTAATCTTTAGATTGCCTTTTCCTAGCACCTAAAACCTATAACCTCGTCCCTACCTCTTTTCCTGGTTTCTTGTATAGTTAGGAATCTATGGCCTCAGACACTTCAATGGAAAAGATTATTTCGCTGTGCAAACGCCGAGGTTTTATATACCAGGGTTCGGAAATCTACGGAGGGCTGGCGGGCACCTGGGACTACGGCCCACTGGGAGTGGCCTTGAAGCGCAATATAGAACAGCTCTGGTGGAAACGATTCGTTCTCGACCGAGAAGACATGTACGGCATGGATGCGGCTATTTTGATGAATCAAAACGTCTGGAAGGCATCCGGGCACGTGGGCGGTTTCTCTGACCCTTTGGTTGAGGACATTAAAACGAAGAAGCGCTACCGCGCCGATCACTTGTTGGAAGATCAGGGTATCGATCCAAAAGGCATGACCCTCGCTCAGATGGACACGCTCATTAAAGAAAAAGGAATCAAGAGTCCGGAGAAAAACCCACTGGGCGATGTTCGGCAGTTCAACATGATGTTCAAGACTCACGTCGGCGCCACTGAAGACGAAAGTGCGATTTCCTATCTTCGCCCAGAAACAGCGCAAGGTATGTTTGTTAATTTCAAAAATATCGTTGATTCATTCCACCCGAAAATGCCTTTTGGCATGGCCCAAATTGGCAAAGCCTTCCGCAACGAAATTGCACCACGCGATTTTATTTTTCGCGTACGTGAATTGGAGCAGATGGAAATCGAATACTTCGTGCACCCCTCGCAATGGCAAGAGGTGTTTGAAGCATTCCAAAAAGAGCAGGTGGCGTTCTTGACGAGTGATCTGGGTCTTTCTCGCGAAAAAATTCACCAAATCGATATTCCTGAAGCTGACCGTGCTCACTACAGCAAGCATAGTGTCGATACGGAATTTGATTTCCCCATGGGGCAAAAAGAGCTCCTGGGGCTCGCATACCGCACCGACTACGATCTGAAAGCCCACTCAGATGCGAGCAGGGTGGATCTTTCCTATCAGGACGAAGAACGAAAAGAGCGTTACATGCCGCACTGCATCGAACCAACATTCGGCGTAGGACGACTGCTACTTGCTGTATTATCCGATGCCTATCGTGAAGATGAGATGAATGGCGAAGTACGAAGCTACCTCAAGCTCTCGCCCAACGTTGCACCGGTGAAAGCAGCCGTGTTTCCACTTTTGAAAAATAAACCGCCCCTTGTGGAAAAGGCTCGAGAAGTGTTTTCACTGCTCAAAAAAGCCGAACCGCGTATCGCGTGGGATGATAACGGCAACGTGGGGAAACGCTACCGCCGCCAAGATGAAATTGGTACGCCGTACTGTATCACCATCGACTTTGACACTTTGGGTGAAGGAGGTGACGAGGTAAAAGACACAGTCACGGTGCGTAATCGTGACACTGGTGCCCAAGAGCGCGTTGCGCTAAAAGACCTAGCGGCGTACATTGCACCATAGCAACTGAGGAGTCGTACTGATGGGCACACAGCACTTTATCTGGGTGGTTCTGTTCTCGATGATGATGGGAAGCCTTGTTGCTTCTGCGGTGGGTGCGGGTGGATTCCTGCACGCTCGCGCTGTGCTTCTTGCGGGTTCTATCGGTGCAGGCATCTACCTGCTCTGTAAAGCAATAGTTACCACGTTTGCAATAATCGGAGCGCTTGTCTTCCGGTGGGTGTTGGCAAAGGATTGATTGAAGGCGCCGTAGCATTGCTACGGCGCCTTCCACACATGGAGGTCTATATGTTGCTTACCGCTCATTCTGCAGCTATGCGCTGTACACTCTCCACTATATACTGTCCGTATGTCAGAGCACCCCATCACTATATCTATTACGACCGGGGCAGTGGTGCGCATACTCCTCATCCTCACGAGTGCGTGGCTGATATACCAACTCTTTGATTTGGCCTTAGTCATACTCACCGCTATTGTTATTGCGTCAGGTATCGAACCTGCGGCAAAGTGGTTTATGAAACGGAAGGTACCGCGGGTGATGGCAGTGCTCATTGTGTACCTACTCTTCCTCAGCTCGTTGTTCGGTCTTTTGTATGTGGTGGTCCCTATTTTTTTGGTGCAAGCAGCGGCTTTCGTTGCGGCGCTCCCTAAATATTTTGAATTCCTCAACCATCTGCCGGGCGAGTATTCGCCGATTCTACATGCTGCAGGTGCTGACCCGGTGACGTCGGTTGCCGATATGGTTGCTTCCATGCGCGCTATGGTGCAAGAGTTTGCAGGCAACTCATTTGCTACGGCCAGTGCGTTCTTTGGTGGGGCGCTTAGCTCTATCTTAATACTGGTATTTTCGTTCTACTTTGCCGTGCAAGAACGTGGTATTGAGGATTTTCTTCGCATTGTTACACCGGTAAAGCATGAAGAATACGTACTTGATTTGTGGAAGCGCTCCCAGCAAAAAATCGGTCTTTGGCTACAGGGGCAACTGCTTTTGGGGGTCATTGTGGGTGTGCTCGTGTTTCTCTCGCTCACCATTCTTGGTATTCCACACGCATTCGTGCTGGCGGTCCTTGCAGGTTTTCTAGAGCTCATTCCAGTGTTCGGCCCTACCATTGCATCCATTCCAGCGGTCATGGTCGGTTTCGTAAGTGGAGGGCCGGTTACGGGACTCATTGTGGTGGGCGTATACGCCATCATCCAGCAATTTGAAAATCACCTTATCTATCCACTGGTGGTCACCAAAGTGGTCGGTGTGCCTCCGCTTCTCGTCATTCTTGCACTCTTGATTGGAGGCAAACTCGCAGGATTTCTCGGCATTCTTCTGTCGGCACCTATTGCTGCGGTGGTACAAGAAATTGTGCAAGATTTCGATCAGCGCCGTGCGGCAATCGCACGAGGAGAGCGCTAACGGGCAGCCAGTTGCTCAAGTGGGTGCATTGCCGTAGGCTGTCACCATGGAGAAATCACCCCGCTATATCACGACGACGTTGCCGTACGTAAACGCCGACCCGCACATCGGTTTTGCGCTCGAAATTATTCAAGCTGACGCACTTGCGCGTTATCTACGCTTGACGGGTCACGAAGTGTTCTTTTCTACCGGCACCGACGAGCACGGACAGAAGATTTTTGAAAAAGCGAAAGAACAGGGCGAGGACGTACAGACATACGTTGACCGCTACGCGGCTTCATTCGAGCGTCTGCGAGAGAGTCTGAATCTCTCCTACGATTCGTTTATTCGTACTACCGCGCCGCACCACGAAGCTGCAGCACAAGAGCTATGGAAGCGCTGCCTAGCGCAAGGTGACATCTATAAAAAGAAATACAAGGGCCTGTACTGTGTGGGGTGCGAGAAGTTTCTCACCGAAAAAGATTTGGTAGAGGGGAAATGCCCACTTCACACTAACCAATCACCGCAAGAGGTAGAAGAAGAGAATTATTTTTTCGCGCTTTCGAAGTACCAGCGAGGGCTCCTCGACTACCTATCGAAAGACGCAAGTATCATTCCTGAAGTGAAACGCGAAGAGGCGCGGCGCTTCGTTGCAGATGGATTGGAAGATTTCAGCATTTCGCGAGAAAAATCGCGCATGCCGTGGGGGATTCCCGTTCCTGGGGACGAGTCACAGGTGATGTACGTATGGTTTGACGCCTTAACCAACTATATTTCCACACTCGGATGGCCCGCTGATGAAAAGCACACTTTCGCCACATTTTGGCAACAGGGTGCGACCCTGCAAATGGCAGGTAAAGACCAAGTACGCTTTCAATCAATTATGTGGCAGGCAATGCTCATGTCGGCCAACGTAAAAACCACTGATACCGTGTTTTATCACGGTTTTATAAACAGTGGAGGGCAGAAAATGAGCAAATCTCTCGGGAACGTGATTTCACCATTTGATATGGTTGAAAAATACGGCACCGAGGCAACACGCTACATGCTCTTGCGACACGTGCACCCCACCGAGGATACCGATATCACGTGGGAGCGTATGGACGAGTGGTACACGGCACACCTCGTGAATGGGCTCGGTAACCTGGTTGCACGCGTCATGAAGCTTGCCGAAACACATCTGGTGAAGGCCATTGAACGCCCCGGTGCTGATGGGTTTGAGGAGCGATATGTTGCTGCGCTCGAGAGTTACAATTTTCAGGCCGCTACTGAGTACATATGGGAGCGTATAGGAGCCTTAGATGCGCGGATCACCACCGAAGAGCCCTTCAAAGTGGTAAAAGTAGATGCCGAAGCAGGGAAGCGAATGATTGGCGAGATGACCCTTGAGCTGTATCACATCGTGCGACTCTTGCACCCATTCTTACCGCAGACCAACGCGCTGGTACAGCAGGCAATTCTTGAGAACAAGAAACCGGCGAATTTGTTCCCAAGACTTGCGTAGCAGGTTATTTGTGGTATAATTAAAATTGGTTAGTAAAAGAAGTGTTCAGTGGCTCTGGCGAAAAGGAACCCACGTAGTTCACTGCGTTTTGGTGCACAGAACCTGTCTGCTTCAGGGCAGACACGTTCTGTGCACGGAAGAAAGAAAGGCTTCGGCTTTCTATTCCGGCAGTCATTGCCGGCTTCCGTGCCTGACGGTTTCAGGTGTCATGGACAGGAGAGTTTCCATGGCTTGTTACACCACCCTCGATTCACGGCTGACTCAGATATTTTCAATGGCCACTGGCTGGAGGAAAAACTCTGAGAAAGCCTACCGTCGCACCTCTTGGGCCATCGTGTTGCTCAAGCGGGACGCTAGCGCCATCTATGGGCGCGGGCTGTCGGCGACGTTCGAGGAGAAGCTGCAGCTGAGACAGCTTTTAGAAGCTCTCAGGATCATGCGTCACGTGGCCGACTTTGTCAGCATGCACAGCAGGAACCCTCTCTTTCGAGAGGTGAAACCCTGTAGCAAGTTTGGCGAAGAAGGCGCTTGGCTTTTCGAGCAGCTTACGCATCGCTACTCTGACAGGTATCTGTTGGAGCAGTGTATCCGTAGGTTGATTGAGGAGTTTGAGCTCTTTGACTCTGACAAGTATCGTGCTTACGGCAGCGATGAGGACAGTTACCTCACCGATGCTGAGCGCGAGAAAGTCAGGGACATGGACCAGTGACGTCTCTCCACCCTGTATACGCCGGCGACCTAGGTCGCCGGCGTTCTCTTTTATTGGGACGCATTATGGCGTATTCTCTCTACATGACTCGCTACATAGACACGCATTCCCACGTATATTTTCCTCAGTTTGATACTGACCGCGAAGCGGTGTACGAACGTATGCACGCAAGTGCCGTGCAGACGATTGCCGTCGGCACGAGCCTCAGAACGAGCCAACAGGCGGTACAGGCCGTGCGCGACACGCCAGATTTAGTCGTGGCCGCAACCATTGGAGTGCACCCTAACGCAGCGGCAGAAGGCTTTGACACAGTAGTGTTCGAGGAATTGCTGGCCACGAGCGTGCCCCGACTTGTGTGCGGTGTAGGAGAGTGCGGTATCGACTATTATCGTGGCGCCACCGACCAAGAAAAGGCAAAACAAAAAGAAGTATTTCAAGCACAGATCGAATTTGCACTCGCGCACGATTTGCCACTGATGCTCCATGTGCGCTCCAGTAAAGGTACTGACGATGCGCATCACGATGCGCTCAGTATCATCGACACCTACCAAAAACCTCATGGTGAAAAAGTGCGTGGCACATCGCACTTTTTCACCGCGTCACTCGCCATCGCAAAAGAGTATTGGAAGAGGGGGTTTGCCACCTCTTTTCCTGGGGTAATCACCTTTGCCGAGGAATGCGAGAAAGTGGTTCGGGAAGCACCAGCACACCTCATGCTCGCAGAGACCGATGCCCCCTACGCAGCTCCCTTACCTCACCGTGGGCAGCGCAATGAACCATCCTACGTGGTAGAAGTGGTGCGAAAAATTGCGGCAGTGCGCGAAGAGGAGTTGGAACGCACCAAAGAGCAGCTGCTGAAGAATGCACAACGTATTTTTAATATTGTCTAGACTTGTCAGTGACTCAGAATCGTGATACTTTCAGTGCGTTATGGCAACCAAAAAAGAAGCAGAAGTAAATGCAGCTCGTGTCTACGAAGTGGGTTATCACGTGTTGCCCAATGTAGAAGGTGAGGCGGTGGAAAAGGTGGTGCAAGGTATCCGAGAGACGATTGCCGAGATGGGCGGAAGTCTGGTTGCGGAAGGCGCGCCTCAGGATATGCACCTCGCATACACCATGTACATCAACAACGAAGGCAAGAACACGTCGTACGACCGTACTCATTTCGGATGGATAAAATTTGAGCTCGCCGCAGAAAAGATCGGTGCTCTCGAAGAAGTCATGAAGCTCAACAAGAAAATACTGCGCTCTATCGTGTTTCGCACCGTGAAAGAAGAGACTCGTGCCAGCGTCAAAATTGGTGCACTGCGTGAGGTAAAGCGCTCCGACACGCTCAAGGTGCAAACCCGTCCTGAAAAGGAAACGGTAGGGGAGGTTTCTGAGGAAAAGCTCGATGAAGCAATTGAGGGGCTCACCACACCTAACTAGTGCTACACTGATTCTATGTACATCAACAAGGCTATTGTATACGGTAACCTTACCCGCGACCCAGAGATTAAGTCGCTCCCTAGTGGTATGCAGGTGGCAACGTTTAGTCTCGCCACGAACCGAGTGTTCAAAGATCGTGACGGCAAGAAGCAAGAGCAGGCAGAATTCCACAATATTGTGGTGTTTGGCCGCCAGGCAGAGACCGTATCGCAGTACTTGAAAAAAGGAAACACAGCATTTGTGGAAGGCAGAATGCAGACGCGCAGCTGGGAGCAGGAAGGCCAGAAGAAATACCGCACGGAAATTGTTGCCGATCGTGTGCAGTTTGGTCCGAAAGGATCAGGTGCCCCAGCATCAGGCGCAGCAGCACCGCGCAGTAACGCATCCGACGAGCAGCCGACTCCTCCTGCAGGAATCGACTACCCCGCCGAAGAGATTAACCCTGACGATATTCCATTTTAAACTAGTACAAACAACCGTATGAAAAATTTTCTTCTCCAGCACGACATAAAGCACGTTGACTATAAAGATGTAGAGGTGCTCAAGCAGTTCTTGAACCCTCACGGGCGCATTATGCCTCGCTCACGTACTGGCATTACAGCAAAGCAACAGCGCGCTCTTGATGCGGCAGTAAAGCGAGCTCGCTACATGGGTCTCATCCCATACGTGCAGAAATAATGTAGGTTTTTTAGAACACAAAAAGCGCTTCACGTGAAGCGCTTTTTGTGTCATAGTGAAGGTCGCCGGGTATCAGGAGTATCATGTGGTGGAACTAATGAAAATGCACCTGAATGTCGTCCTCGCACTTGCTGCCTTCGTGTTCTTGGCAGCGATTCTCTTCGGTTTTCTGTAATGCTACGAATTGAAGCCGGCCTCTTTGAGGCCGGCTTCACCAGTTTCAGGTAGGGGGGTTACGCCTTCGAGACGCGCTCTACGTACTCGTTTGCCTCAGTATTGATACGAATGACGTCTCCTTCGTGGATGAACATCGGCACCTGGAGTGTGGCACCTGTTTCAAGAGTAACCACTTTGTTGCCGCCTTGGGCGGTGTTACCGCGCACATCTGGCGGTGCTTCGGTGACTTTAAGGTCAACTTTCACGGGTACTTTTATAGACACCACCTCGTCTTCGAAGGTGACACCCACCACGATATCGTTTGTTCGGATGTAGGGAAGTGCGTGTGCTACAAAATCCTCGGTGAATTTGAAGCGATCTGCAGGGTTTTTAGGATCGGTAAACCACGACTCTCCACGGCTCGTATAGAGATACTTGAGCTCGCGGGAGCCAATGTCAGCTTCTTCGAGCCTATCTGATTGCTGGAAGGAGTATTCCATCACGTTTCCTTTGATAAGGTGGCGCATCTTCGTTTGATTCACCGGGCGGCGCTGCTGCTTCTGCATAATGTTATTCCATGTGCAGACATACGGCTCGCCGTCGATGACGACGATTTTTCCTGGCTTTACATCGTTATAGTTCAGCATGTCGCGTATCTTAGCCCATATCAAGCTATTTCTCAATATTGCGGGTTTAATGCTGGTAGGTAACAAACGAGTACCTTGCACACCAGGTGCAAGGTACCTATCAGGCAATATCCGGCAACTTCTCGCCACAACAAGGGCAGAAAGTGACCGGCACGGCGAACTCAGCACTCACTTCCAGAAGCCAAGTCTTGGTTTCTGGGCGGGCGATGATTCGGTCGGCGCTTGCCAAATAGAGAGTCTGCTCTCTGCCTTGGGGGTCGATGAACTCCCAACAGTTTGTGCCGTAGTCTTCCATGCCTTGGCCGTCGGAGAGATCTTTCACGGTAAGTATGTGCGATTCGAGGCGATTCTGTGCCGCTTTGCGGACTTCACGAAGCTCCGTGCACGTGTGGAATAGTGTCGTCATGTCTCGTACTCCTCTGAGGATTCGCTGGAGGCACCCTAGCAACGACTACGGAGTGTTGCAAGGACCCGGCTATTCGTCAGAGCCGCGAACACCTTTGACGAGGGCTGATTCACCACTCTCCAGTCGCCCTCGAATCTCCTTCAAAATTTCGTTGCCTATCTTCTTGTTCTCACGTAAAAAGGTGCGCGATGCGTCGTACCCGCGGCCGAGAGCCACTTCGCCGAATCGATACGACGAACCGCTCTTCGCGACAATACCCATCTTTTCGCCAAGTGCGAGTATTTCGCCTTCTCGGGAAATACCTTCGCCATACATCATATCGAATTCAGTCTGACGGAAGGGAGCAGCTACCTTGTTTTTCACAATCTTTACGCGATGCCGGCCGCCCATAACCTCATCACCCTTCTTTATTTGCGCGATGCGGCGTATGTCGATGCGGACCGAGGTGTAAAACTTCAAAGCCTTTCCTCCTGGAGTGGTTTCTGGGTTACCAAACATCACGCCAATCTGCATGCGGATTTGGTTGATGAAAATAACCACCGTCTTGGATTTGGCAGTAATAGCGGTCAGCTTGCGCAGGGCCTGGGACATAAGGCGAGCCTGCTTGCCCACGTGCATAGCACCCATGTCGCCCTCAATCTCATCCTTTGGCGTGAGCGCGGCAACCGAGTCAATAACGATGACGTCGATTTTACCCGAGCGCACCAGGGACTCCACGATTTCAAGCGCCTGCTCGCCTGTGTCAGGTTGAGAAATGAGGAGGTCTTCAGTCTGCACGCCCAGTTTTTGTGCGTATTCAGGATCCATGGCGTGCTCTGCATCAATGTAGGCGCACACGCCACCCAGTTTCTGTGCTTCGGCGACCGTGTGTAGGGCAAGGGTGGTCTTTCCTGACGATTCTGGGCCGTATATTTCTATGATGCGTCCACGGGGCATGCCGCCAATCCCTAGTGCCCAGTCGACGCCGACTGATCCGGTTGATATGGCACCCACATCAACCTTGGGCTTCTGCCCGAGCATCATAATCGACTCGTCTCCAAACTTGGTGCGAATGTCGGCAAGCGCGCGCTCTATCTCTTTCGAATGCGCTTCTCGAGGTGCAGTGGAGGTGATTTCGCCTTCTGCGCGTACGGGGACTTCTGGCTTCAAGGCTTTCTTCTCTTTTTTCTTTGGGTTCATGGTGTTGGTGTTAATGGTATTGGTAATTGATCAGCAGCAGGGGAGGTGGTGGTTGCTCGATACATAATCTCGAGGTCTTTTACCGTTTCCCGTCCTGTTCTGTCGCGTGCAGTAAATCTCACTCGATTATACCCTGGCGCAAGGACGATATCCTCACTAAAGACACCCGCTTCGGTTACCGACACAGGCCTCCCGTTCAGCTGCAACTCTACGATACGCTCTGCAGTGCCCTGTATGCGCAGGTACGGCTCTGTGACGGTGAGTGTCTTCTCAACGGTGTCGAGCGTGATCATCGGTCCTTGGAGCAGGTGGCGACCCTCAAAGTAGGAGTATCCAAGTGCTGCAATAAATAGAAGGCCAACGAGTCCGACAGTTAGTTTGTTGTAGCGATAGGGGAGCATGGTTATCGGGACCCATCGTGCTCGGCCAAAAGCTCGTCCGCCGCACCTTCGAGGTTGTCGTCACTCGCGCCATTTCCACCACTCGTTCCACCGATGATGTCGCGTGGCTTGGCACCATCCTGTGGCCCAATAACACCGCGCTCTTCGAGCATGTCCATCAGACGTGCTGCTCGTGAGTAGCCGACCTTCAATTTTCTTTGCAGGTAAGAAGTGGACGCTTTCTTTGCCTCCATGACTGCTGCACGTGCTTCGTTGTACAGCTCGTCTTCGTCGCCATCGTCTCCATTGCCGTCGATAGTACCTGAAAAGATAATGTCTGAGTTTGCGTGTTCTGCAAAATCGATCTCATCAGGCAGCTGGTGTTCGTAGTTTTTCGCAATCCACTGCACCACTGCTTTCACTTCACTTTCAGGAATGTACGGTGCCTGCACGCGTTTTGGCTTCGACATTTCTCCAGAAAGGAAGAGCATGTCGCCCGCTCCGAGAAGCTTCTCTGCACCACCCATATCCAAAATCGTACGCGAGTCGATTTGCGATGCAACCTGCAGAGCGATGCGCGCAGGAATGTTTGCCTTGATCAATCCTGTGATGACTTTTACCGACGGTCGCTGCGTACTCAATATAAGATGAATACCTACCGCACGGCTCATCTGTGCCAGGCGCACAATCCCCGCTTCCAGTTCGCGTGGGTACGTCTGCATGATGTCAGCAAGCTCATCGATAATGACCACGATGTACGGCATGGCCTCGGGCATCGTTTCGCCCTCTTCAAGATCTTTGCGCGCGAGTGCTGGCTTGAGAATATTCTCGTGGTACGAAGATATGTCGCGTACCTTCTCTGCTTCAAGGACGTTGTATCTACGATCCATTTCTTTGGCGAGCCACTTAAGCGCGAGGATTGCTTTCTTTGGGTCAGTGATAACCGGGGTCAAGAGGTGGGGGATAGAGTTGTACAGCGTGAGCTCCACGCGCTTAGGGTCAATCATGACGAAGCGCATCTGCTCTGGTCCACAGCGGTACAAAAGTGAGATGACGAGGTCGTGAATGGTCACGGACTTTCCAGCACCGGTTGCACCCGCAATCAGCATGTGGGGCATACGTGCCATATCGGTGTACATGGCTTGCCCTGCAATGCCACGTCCGAGAGCCATGAGAAGTGGCTTATCGGACTCGGTAAATTCTGGATCGGACATCATAGGTGCCAGACCGAGTGTTGTCCTTGATGTATTAGGGACTTCAATACCAACAAGCGACTTACCTGGGATAGGTGCCTCTATACGGACAGGTGACGCTGCAAGAGCAAGTTCAAGATTGCTTTGTAAAGTAACAATTTTAGCCAAACGGACACCTTCTGCAGGCTTCATGGCGTAACGAGTTACTGTGGGTCCAATAGAAACCTCGTCCATTTCAACCTCGATGCCAAAGTTTTGTAGCGTCCTTTTAATGATATTTGCATTGGCCTTAACATCGCCCACTTCTGGCTTCCCTTTGTTCTTGCTCAGAAGTGAGATCGGAGGTGGTGCATACACGACACCCGACGCTGATATGATTGGAATCTCAGCCTCTTCTTCCTTGCCGCCTTTCCAGAAACTACGAGTGGCTTTCTTAGTAGGTTCGTCGGCCTCAACTGGTGCGTCGTCTTCTACGTGCTCCGGTTCGTCGTCGGGGACGTCCGTCTGTAAGGGTGCGCTTACCTGCACATCAACAGGCTCATCCGCCAGGTCATCCAACTCATCCCATTCAGGCATCAGGCTTTCTTTGATGCGGTTAAAAAGTGAAAGCGGGTGGACCTCAAAAGCGATAATAAGTGTTGCGGCGATGAAGGCTAGGAGGAAGATGACGCTGGCAATCGTGTCGAATGCCGCAACGAGCGGTGAGGCGATAAGGGACCCCACAATACCTGCTTTGGCAGGTGCAGCGATTTCAATCAGTCCTAATGCAGCAATCAGAAAGATGCCTGTACTCACGAGGCGAATAACGTTGAGCTGCTGGCCATCAAATGAGCGAAAAAAAATGATCGCGCTGATAAGAAAGGAGACTGGCAGGAGTGCGTAGCCAATCCCCAAAAGGAGAGAGAGCCACTCAAAAGCAAACGCTCCTGCAACACCGCCAATGCCAAAGCCCGACAGAATTAAGAAGAGGGCGATGGCGGTGAGGAAAACGCCGATCACTGCGCGAACCGCATCACCGCGCAAGGAGATAGGGAACAAGTCTTCGTCATCGTGTTTCGCACGTTTCTTTGCCATGCCGCACATAATACCACGCACACTTTCTGGAAAACGCTTTAAAAAGGATGGGTGCATACATGGTGTGCGTGGGACCTTCTTTAAGGACTTGAACGAGTCCTTGAAAGGGTATACACTCGCGGTGAGACAGGGGTGTCTATATAAGACACATATGCAACAAAACGAGAACACTAAAAAGGACAGTATGGCAGGCAGCACCGCTGTATCAGACATCTTCTCTGGCTCATCAAAGACATCAATTTATCCGGACAAAGCGTACGTCCAGATATACAAACGATTCGAACGGATATCCGCGGTACTCTATATATTGACTAATCGTGTCCCACAGCAAGAAGTTCTGCGAAATGAAATCCGGTCGCTCACGCTGAGCTCGGTGTCCCTTACTGCATGCTTGGGCGACGGATTTCGAGATGGAAAAAATCTGTCTTTGATTGACCTTGAACGCACCTGCATCGAGCTCACGACCGCTGTGCGTCTTTTATCAGCAGGTAAGTTTGCTTCGCGTGCGAATGTGGAATTGGTGGTGCGAGCAATAGAAGAGGCATTATCGCTCGCTTTTGGTCTTCAAGATTCTGTTTTGGCCGAGGACGTGGTTATTACGCGAGACGATTTGATCCCCGAGCAAGTTCTTGCGCGCCGTGCTCTAGGGAACGTCGCTGCGGCGCACCGCTCAGCCTCACTAGAGCAAAAAAAGGCGGCCATTTCTTCTCCAGAATCAGCCTTTCGTGCACCGGGTGCACTGGGAACATCGGTCGCCTCGTCGGGGTCCTCACGCGAGGCGGTGATTCTTGGGGTGCTACAAAAGTACGGTCCGCTCGGTATAAAGGACGTGGCGGTTCACATGCCGGATTGTGGTGAAAAGACAGTGCAGCGGGCTCTTGCTGCGCTCGTTTTGGCAGGTTCTATCCAAAAAGAAGGCGAGAAACGCTGGAGCAAGTATCACGTGCTGTAAGTGTAAGGATACATGCCGAAATACGTCTGAATGTACCGGTAGTGTAGTGGGTGCTTTCTGCGTTGACGCAAGGGCCAGTAAAAGCTAGTATTGCGCGGGGTTTATCTACATGAAGATATTGGACGCAGGGTCATCTGGCCCAGGTACAAAACCTTCGTATGGACACCCTTGGTTATCCACATTTGCACAGGTCGGCTCGTGAGCTGCACTGGGCGGGGCGGACTATACTATTGAGGTGCGCGATGCGGTCCACCGCGTCGTGTACTGCGCTATCGTGGTTCTGATTGTGTCTTCGCCTCGCGCGAGGGCGCAGAAGAGTCAAGAGAGCATTGATCTTTGACACGACATATAAGGGAAAACAAACGGTGTGCTTTTCGCACACAGGTGATCTCCGCACGATATGCGCGATGCTTCATATGAAGCACGGGGCATATCTTTCACGCACTGATACTGAAACGGCTGCAATGTCCTGTCACGGAAGAACGACTGCACGACCCCTACATTCGCTGCTAACCCTTAGCGCTTCATAGTCGAAATAAACGAGGCGTTAGGGATAGCAATAACATTGTTTATCAGTGTTGTGTCGCAAGACACTCAAAATCGTATCGATGCCTTGGTCGAACAAGCGTCGGTACGTACTTTCCGTACACAGTTAATTGTGTGCGGACAGTTACAAGGTCAAAAAACAAAATAACTATGAGTAATGCATTAGCAACACCAAAAGTTGCAGCAGTGCTCGCCGGACTCGCTATGGTAGTTGGATTCGCGTTCGCTTTTGCCACACCGGCAAAGGCAGACGTTGTCTCTGATCTCCAGGCTCAGATCCAGGCGCTGCTTGCACAAATCGCAACTATCTCTAGTGGTACAACCACTGGCGGTAGCTGTACTCCAGGCCAAACGCTCACTCGCAATCATAAAGCAGGTGAGACTGGTGGGGAGATTATGTGGATTCAACAGTTCTTGAACGCTAACGGTTTCACCGTTTCAGCATCGGGAGCAGGTTCTAAAGGAAACGAGACTTCATACTTCGGTCCAGCGACCAAGGCTGCAGTCATCAAGTTCCAGAACGCTCACGCAGCTGATGTTCTCACTCCAGTAGGTCTTACCTCAGGTACAGGCTTCTGGGGCGCATCATCTCGCGCAAAGGCGAACATGATGGGTTCTAGCTGTACTCCAGGCACTGGCACTGGTACCGGCACAGGCACAACCCCAACGGGAACTGGCCTTACGGTTTCAGCATCAGCTCAGCCTGCGAACTCGCTCGCACCACAAGGCGTATCACGCGTTCCATTCACTACATTCACTCTCACCAACAACTCTGGTGTAGCAGTAACAGTGAACGGCATCGTGGTTGAGCGCACTGGACTTGCACAGGACTCGGTCTTCTCAGGCCTCGTTCTTGTAGACAACGGTACGAACACTCAGATCGGTACATCGAAGACTCTTAACTCAAACCACCAGGCAGTAGTAGGTGACGCGTTCACTATGAACCCAGGTGAGTCAAAGAGCTTGACGGTTGCTGGTAACATGGCTGCAAGTCTCGCTATCTACGCAGGTCAGGTAGTTGCAGTATCAGTAGTAGGTGTGAACACAACTGCAACAGTTGCCGGCTCACTTCCAATCACTGGTGCTCAGCACACCATCAACGCAACGCTCTCAGTTGGCTCAGTGTCAACTTCGACGTCTTCGTTTGATCCAGGTGCAAACACAAACAAGAACATTGGAGACACGGCTGTACGCTTCTCAGGACTTCGCTTCACAGCTGGTTCTGCTGAAGATCTCCGCTTCTACTCGATTCGTTGGCGCCAGGTTGGTACTGCAAGCGCAGTCGACCTTTCGAACATCGTGACAGTAGTAGACGGCGTTCAGTACCCAGTCACTGTTGATTCTTCTGGTAAGTACTACACCACTTCGTTCCCTGGCGGTCTTTTGATCCAGAAGGGTAACTCGATTGATGCGTACGTACAGGGTGATCTTACGGGTTCAAACTCGGCAAGCCGCACTGTTCGCTTCGATCTCGATCGCGTAACGGATGTGTACTTCATCGGCCAGACTTACGGCTACGGCGTCGCTCCTAGCGGCACTTCACAGCCTTGGTTCACCGGTTACACCGCAACAATCAACCCAGGTACCGTAACAACGATTGGTAAGGCAAACTCGGTTGCTGCACAAAACATTGCAGTAAACGTGCAAAACCAACCTCTCGGTGGTTTCGAGACCAACTTCGCAGGTGAGGCTGTATCCGTACAGGGTATGACCTTCACTGTGTCGACATCTTCTGCTTCAATCGGCGGCCTTCTCACGAACGTCTCTATTGTTGATCAGAACGGTGTAGTTGTTGCTGGTCCAGTAGACGCTACAGGTGCTGGTTCAACCCAGACCCTCACGTTCACTGACACCGTCACCTTCCCAGTTGGCAAGATGGTATACACCCTCAAGGGTCGTGTATCTTCAAGCGCAACTTCAGGTGCAGTGCTGACTGTTGCTACGACTCCTTCTGGTTGGACAAACCCAACTGGTCAGACCTCGGGTAACACGATCACTATCGGTACTTCAGCATTCTCTATGAACGCAATGACTGTTAAGGGCGTAACCCTCGCGGTTTCTGCTTCGACACAGCCTTCTTCACAGAGCATTGTTGCAGGTGTACAGGGTTTCACCTTTGCAAACATCCAGTTGGATGCTTCGCAGTCAGGTGAGGATGTACGTATCTCTTCAGTTCCTGTGTACTACGCAGACGTGTCTGGCACACCAGCTAGCTCGTTCTCAGGTTGTCAGCTTTGGGACGGTGTAACACCTCTCAACACTGGTGGCCGCGTAATCAACAGCGTCACAACTGGTACGAACTCTACACACACACTCGACAACTCTCTCACCATTCCTAAGGGAACAGTGAAGACACTCGCCGTGAAGTGTAACCTCGGCACAGGTGCTTCAGGTGCAGCTAAGTTCGGTGTAAACGGCGGTACGTACTCGGCAACGGGTGCAACCTCAGGCAACTCTGTCTCAGGAACTGCTAACACCAGCTACAGCGGTACTATGACCATCGGTACTGGTTCTTACGCAGTATCGGTTGACTCTTCTTCTCCATCATTCATGGTGGTAGCAGCAGGTTCAACAGGTGTTAACGCTGGCGTAGTGAAGTTCCGCGCTTCTAACGAAGACGTATCTCTCACTAAGCTCGGTCTCATCCTTACATCAGGATCAAATAGCGACGTTCTCTCAGTTGATATCTACGACGGTGCAACGAAAGTTGGTACTGCGTACTTCACCTCGGGTTCAGTTGCTACATCAACTCTGACGACTTCAGTTACGCTTCCTAAGGACACTGACAAGACTCTTACCCTCAAGGCAAACCTTGCTGGTATCGGTTCTTCGGAGTCAGGTACCCCAGGTGTAACTGTTAAGGTTGACCCTAGCTACGCAGAAGGATCTGGTCTTGCATCAGGTTCAACTGTGTACGACATTGCTGTCATTGGTGTTGCTGGCTTCGGTATGTACAAGTCGTTCCCAACACTTGCTCTTGAGTCAGGCTCACAAGTTCTTGGTACGACAGGTATTGCTGACGGTCGCCTCATCCGCTTCAAGGTCACTGCTGACGCAAAAGGTCCAGTAGGAATCGCAGGCCTCGGCTTCTCGATCTCTACAACCTCAGTCAGCGTGTCTAACGTGCAGCTCTTCGGGTATACCAACGCTACCTACTCTTCTGCGATCTCAGGTCAAGGAACGAGTGGTCAGATTGGTACCACGATTGCAACCTGGACATACGGCGCAGAGAACAAGATTGTTCCTACGACGAATGCAGTACAGGTTCCAGCAGGACAGACCTACTACTTCGAGCTCCGTGGCTCAGTATCAGGTGCAACTACTGGCTCATCTGTAGTGACGACTCTGAACGGCGATTCAGTTGCTCAGGCAATCACACAGGCAGTCAGTGCTACGACTACACACAGCTTTGCATGGTCGGGTAACTCGACGACAACGTCGAACCTCACTGGCGACGCTGACTGGACAAACGGTTACAGCATCGAAGGCTTGCCTTCATCTGGCCTCATCCAGACTCGTTCTAACTAACGTTAGTACGAGTGTGCTATCCAGCAATGGATAAACAAAAAGCTCCCCGAAAGGGGAGCTTTTTGTTTTGGTCATCTTGCCCGCATGTTTGTAAGACAACCCACACAGATGGCTGTAAGGTATCTGTGTGGGCACTCATGCACACATACAGGTGAGTTTATGTTTTTTTGCCGAGGAATCTCCTCGTCGCCTTGATCTGTTTTAGGAGTCTGCCCTTCACGCTGTACTGGTGCAGTGTTTTCCTAGCACCTGTTACCTAACACCTCGCACCTACCTCCCTACCTTCAAAATATAAAGGTCGGTCCTTTATATTTCTCCGACAGGTTAAGGTGCTCTCGCATTTCTCATGCGACTTCTTACCCGGTGCTGGCACCCTTGTGGCGTTCGCAGAATATAAAGGTCGGTCCTTTATATTTAGGTCGCTCTTGTAACGGTACTCGGCCTCGCGTACAATGTCGCCATGTCATCAAACACGCTGCAGGCAATTATCGGCACGGCTATCATATTGGCTCTTTTGGGTATTGGTGGCTGGTACTATTTCCAGCCAAAAGCTCAAAAAGTGCAGATCGGCGGCGTAACCGTTGATATGCCAAAAGGCGCCACCATCGAATTACTGGAAGATGAATTGCCACCGCTCGATCATGCAGTGGAATTTGAAACAGGGGTGCCACTTGATACTCGTGAGGCGTTGACCGACAACATTGAAAAGCTCACTGCAATCCTCGAAGGCGATCCAACACATTTCAACGCATGGCTTGATCTTGCGCTCCAGTACAAGGTAGCGGGGGATTATCGTGCCGCAGAACGCGTGTGGTCGTATCTTGTTGATGCGGCGCCTCAGTCAGGCTTGAGTGCTCACAACCTGGGCACCTTAAACCACCTCACTTTTAAGGAGTTTGAAAAAGCGGAACAGAATTTCAAATTGGCAATTGAGCGGGAGCCTCTCCAAGGTGCGTACTACCTCTCGTTCCACGAGCTATACCGGTATTCGTACAAAACCGACACGACGCTGGCGGCAGACATCTTGAAGGAAGGACTCAAGCTCACCCCTGAAAATACTGATCTATTGCTTGCGCTCGCGGTGTACTATCGCGATGACAAAAAAGACAAAAAAATGGCACGTGAGTACTACACACAGGCGCGCGATGCGGTACAGAAAACAGGAAACATGGATTTGGTGCGTGCCATCGAAACTGATATTCTGAAGTTGAAGTAGCTGATGTGCCTCGGCATGGAAGCGTGGCTTCGTAGTACAATGAGGGCATATGCGCGGCGCCTTTAATGAGAGTTTTTTAAAATTCTCCATTGGCTTCCTCTGTATCATTCTGGGGAGTTTTGGATTTACGATTGCCTTGGACTACTATGACGAAAACTATGGCGACACGAAGCAAACAGCCTCGGTTTTTGAAAGTGCTGCAGCGCAGTTTTTCTCACAGTAACGTGGTCTTGTTTGGGTGTTCGCGTGCTGTGTGATGGTATTCTTTCGCTATGAACCGCGAGGTGCCGTTGAGTACCGGAGAGGTGTACCACGTATACAACCGTGGCGCACATAAACAAAAGGTCTTCACCAGTCCCATAGACTATGCTCGCTTTCAGCTGCTGCTCTATTTAGGTAACGCAAAAGACCCGGTGCACATGGGGAACCTCCTCTCAAAATATAAAGGACCGACCTTTATAAAAATCTACCAAGAGCACGACATATCAAAGGAAGAAAAATTGGTCGACATCCTCGCATACTCGCTACTACCAAACCATTTTCACCTCGTCCTGAAGCAAAAGGTGAATGGCGGTATCTCACTGTTTCTAAAAAAAGTGGCCACAGCATATTCCATGTACTTTAATGGCAAGTACGACCACAGTGGCACCTTGTTCCAAGGGCGCTTTAAAAGTAGTCATGTAGACACGCCGGAATATTTGCGATGGCTTTTTGCGTATGTGTATCTTAACGCTGCCGATTTGTGCAAAGAAAATGCACTCGCAAAGAAAACCACATTCCTGCGCCAGTATAGATACAGCAGCCTTCCGGATGCACTCGATGAGGGGAGGCCCGAGCGTTCGATAGTAGCTATCGAAACCCTACTAACCGATTTCAAAGAAGATCACACTGCCGACATTATCGAGCTCACCAGAATTATAAAGGACCGACCTTTATAATGCGGTTTGACCAAGGGTGGCGGCTGGGGTACGATGCGCCCACTGGACCGGAGACAGTAGGTGGAGCCTCTAAACAGGCACCGTAACGCGAAAGCGCCTACCGAGGTTTGCCCGCCTTTGGCGGGGAACACTCCTTTCAGTTGGTCGATTAGTTTCTTACGAAACGAAAAACAAACACGTATGGCAAAAACAAAAGCACAGAAACAAGAAATGCTTACTCGCCTTACCGAAGCACTGAAGAAGACCGGGTCATCAGCACTCGTGCATTTCAAAGGTGTTTCAGTGGCAGAAGAGTCAGCAATGCGCCGTTCCTTGCGGGAACAGGGACTCGCGTACTTTGTTTCCAAGAAGACGCTCATTAAGAAAGTGCTCACGGACAACGGGTTCGCGCTTCCAGAGCTTGGTGGTGAGGTGGCAGTGATTTACAACACTACGTCTACCGATACGACCGCTCCAGCGCGCCTCGCGCACGAGTTTAGCAAAAATCTCGGCGGCGAACGCTTCGCACTCTTGGCAGGTATCTTTGAAGAAAAGATTCAGGACAAGAAAGGTATTACCGAGATTGCAACGATTCCATCAATGGATATCTTGCGCGGTATGTTTGCGAACGTGCTCAACTCACCGATGCAACGATTCGCTATTGCACTTTCTGAAGTGGCAAAGACTAAATAATTACTCATCAACACGAACACTATGGAACCAACAACAAACACACCAGAAGTCGTTATCCCAGAGTTTGCAAAGGGGATTATCGATCAGGTTGAAAAGATGACCGTTCTCGAGCTCAATGCACTCGTGAAGGCAATCGAGACAAAGTGGGGCGTTTCTGCAACAGCAGTTGCAGCAGCAGGTCCTGCAGCGGGCCCGGCAGCAGAAGAGAAGACTGAGTTTACTGTAGAACTTACCGAAGCTGGCGCGCAGAAAATTGCAGTCATCAAGGTAGTGAAGGAAGCGCTCGGGCTTGGTTTGAAAGAGGCTAAGGATATCGTAGAAGGAGCTCCGAAAGTTCTCAAGGAAGGTATCAAGAAGGAGGAGGCTGACGAACTCAAGAAGAAGGTAGAGGAGGCCGGCGGAAAGGTAACTCTGAAATAAGTGCACGCTTCACCGCGAGTACTGTAAGGTCACCGAAAGTAGCGCTGCCATGAGGTGCCGAATCCAGCAGGATTCGGCCAAGGCGGTAAAGTCACCTTCACATAACAACGAATGTTGTTTTGCAAAAGAGACCCGTAAGGGTCTCTTTTGCATTGGGGGCATGAAGTCGCTCCGATCCTAAGAGCATCTTGCGCACAGAGCATGCCTGTGGTCTCGTCCATGGGTTCCCAAAAGTGACCTGAGTGCTAGAATCAACAGATATCCCCCTATACCGAATCGACACCATGGCAAAAACAGACTTTCTCGCAGAACTTTTAGACAACCAAGTACGCGCAAAAATTATTAGACTTTTCTGTGCCACGCCCGCCGCATGCTTTACCGCAGAGGAGATCACACAGCGTTCTCAAATTCCTTCCGCAAAGACTACTGAGAAAGAGTTAAAAGTTTTGCAGAAGCTTGGGTTGGTTCGCCCCACGCGCTGCGCGCGCGAAGTAAAACAGAAAAGTGGTGGCTCTGGCCGCAAAGTACAGGTCCCCGGGTGGACGGGTAATCCAACCAACGATTACTTCAAGGTGCTCGGTGTGTTCGTGCGCGACACTGAACCCGCAGCCGAAGAAAGTATTCTAGGTAAACTCAAAGGTGCTGGAAACATAAAGCTGGTGGTGGCATCTGGTTTTTTTGCGGCGGTTGAAAATAATCCCAGCAGAATTGATCTGCTTATTGTGGGAGAAAAACTCAACGAACGTAAAATTGCATCAGCACTGCGTTCCATCGAAGCGCAGCACGGTAGAGAAATTGCTTACGCTGCCTTCTCGACTCAGGATTTCCGCTATCGTCTCGACATCTACGACCGCCTCATTCGCGACGTATTGGACTACCCGCATCACGTACTGCTGGACTTGTTGAAAGTGTTTTAAGTGTATCCACAAAATGTTTCATAAATGGCGAGCGGGCAGAGTCCCGCTCGCTATACTTTCTGTACCGGTCGAATACTTGTATTCACTATTTATCAAGCAACTATATAGATATCTATGATCGTGCAACAGTGGGCAGACGTGTTCACTCGCTCGTTTCAGGACCTCTCCTGGGTAGTGGTGCAATTCGCGCCACGCATCGTATTTGCCGTCGTCATTTTCATGATTGGCTGGCTCATTGGTGCGATACTCGGACGCATTGTCGCGCAGCTCATGCGCGCATTGAAAGTCGATCACGCATTGAAAGGTGCTGGTTTGGAAGAGGTAGTAACGCGCGCGGGTTTCAGCTTGAATGCTGGAAAGTTTGTGGGCGAATTGGTGAAGTGGTTTATCGTGGTCATCTTCTTGAGCGCATCGCTTGAGTTCTTGGGCCTGACCCAGGTAACCATCTTCTTACAGGATGTAGTCTTGTTGTATCTTCCAAAAGTGATTGTCGCAGCATTGATACTCATCTTGGCCGCTGTCATTGCGGAGATGGCAAAAAGTGCAGTGGTCGCTTCGGCCCGTGCAGCAGGGGCGCACTCAGTTCATTTGGTGGGGAGTGTTACGAAATGGTCTATTTGGATTTTTGCAGTACTCGCTGCATTGGTACAGATTGGCATCGCCGTAGCGCTGCTGCAGACCCTATTCACAGGGTTTGTGATTGCGTTTGCTTTGGCATTCGGTCTTGCATTTGGGCTTGGTGGCAAGGAACATGCATCGGATTTCATCGCGAAACTTCGCAAGGAGGTCTCGCACGAAGACAAGAAGTAACCTTTTGTCAGGTGCCTGGTCAAACCCGCCACATGGCGGGTTTGACTTTGCACGAGACCAGCCGATTCTTTCGCAAAGCCTCGCGCAGCCGGGCCCGCACACATTACGTGCTTTTCACACAAAGTGTGCGGGCGGGTAGACGAGCGGAGCAAAATCGCACCAGCGATGTATGTGTGCTTTTCGGACGGTTCGGCAAAAGATACCGGCGAAACCCACGTACATAACCTTTCTCTGAAAGGGACCCTTTTACGGACGGACCATGACAAGAAAGCCCCTCTAACGGGGTGTGGTACAGGATGCCGTGCGGCGGAAAATCCCTATAAAGTAAGAGTTTTGGCGGGGTGGGCCCCATGTGGTGGCAATATAGACAGTGATTTGGAGAAAACCCTTGACTTCACACAATCCTTCGCCTATACTCGCCACACCTTATGAGTACTAACAAAAGCCCGAAGTAGAGCGGTTGGACCGGTCGAAAGGCCTTTCCAGAAGCCGCGTTGAAGCGGCCTTTTTAGTGCAAGGAGTAAGGGAGAACGTTGACACACAAGGATTCATTTATTGGAGATGAATTCTTTCATATACGAAATTAAAACAACATGCAGAAATGCGTGTTGATGAATCAATCAATTGCAGGCTTCATACCGCTACGGTGGTATGAATAAAAAATGTATGACGAACATACTGAACATATGTTCGTTCGAGATCTGTACCAACGCGAAGGCGGAGGTATAGAAATCAATCACAATGCGGTTCTTAGAATTTCTAACAGGAGATTCTAATAAGGGCGTATGGTGGATGCCTTGACTGAAGAGAGCGATGAAGGACGTGGTCTGGCTGCGAAATGCATCGGGGAGCTGCCAAACAAGCTTCGATCCGGTGATGTCCGAATGGGGAAACCCTATTGAGTAACCCTCAATAACTTTGCACTAGCAAAGAGCATACCTCGGGAAGTGAAACATCTCAGTACCGAGAGGAAAAGAAAACAATTGTTATTCCCTTAGTAGCGGCGAGCGAAACGGGAGGAGCCCAAACTTAATTGAGATCAAGGGGAGCATTTCCATGTTCCTCCTGATCTCGGTTAGGGGTTGTAAGGCGTTAGCGCTGTGTTTACACAGGAAGAGTTACAAAGTTTTTGGTTAGCAGAATCATCTGGAAAGATGAGCCCCAGCGGGTAATAGCCCCGTATGCGAAAATCAAAAGCCTCTTTGGCTAATGTCCTTGAGTAACTCAAGACACGAATAGCTTGAGTGAATCTACCGGAACTAACCGGTAAGGCTACATATCTCTTCAGATCGATAGTGAACAAGTACCGTGAGGGAAAGGTGAAAAGAACCCCGGTGAGGGGAGTGAAATAGACCTGAAACCATATGTCTACAAGGAGTCGAAGAGGGCGTAAGTCCTCGACGGCGTGCCTATTGAAGAATGAGCCAACGAGTTGATGCATTCGGCTTGCCTAAGAGGTGAACCCTCGGAGGCGTAGTGAAAGCGAGCGTGAATAGCGCGTTTGTCGTTTGTATCAGACCCGAAGCCAGGTGAGCTACCCATGAGCAGGCTGAACGCTATCGAAAGATAGCGGGAGGGCCGAACCGGTGAGTAATGCAACGCTCTCGGATGACTTGTGGGTTGGAGTGAAAAGCTTATCGAACTTGGTAATAGCTGGTTCTCTCCGAAACAGCTTTTGGGTTGGCGTCGCGTGTTCCTTGTGGGGGTAGAGCACTGGAAGGATTAAACAGGGCTTCGGCTCATTAATCCTATCAAACTCCGAATACCACAAATTAATAGCGCGGCAGTTAGTCCGTGGGGGCTAAGCTCCACAGGACAAAAGGGAAACAGCCCTAGATCGCCAGTTAAGGTCCCTAAATTAACGCTCAGTGTAAGCAAGGAGGTGAAGTTTCTTTGACAGTGAGGATGTTGGCTTAGAAGCAGCCACCATTTAAAGAAAGCGTAACAGCTCACTCACTCAGAGACTTTGCGCCGAAGATGATCGGGACTCAAGCGTTATACCGAAACTGCGGGTTCGCATATTTTTAATATGTGAGCGGTAGGAGAGCGTTCCATTCCGCGATGAAGGCAAAGGGGTGACCCATGCTGGAGCGTGTGGAAGTGAAAATGTTGGCACGAGTAACCGCAATGCGGGTGAGATTCCCGCACGCCGAAAGACCAAGGTTTCCTTCGCAATGGAGATCAGCGAAGGGTTAGCCGGGCCTAAGCCGATGGCGAAAGCCGAAGGTGATGGACACAGGGTTAATATTCCCTGGCTCGGACGTGGTGCGATGAGATGACGGAGGGTAGTAGTGTGCGCCCCTTATTGGTTTGGGGTCATTGCTCTGAGGGTGCTGGCGAGGTAAATCCCGTCCGCATAGCCCAAGGAGAGATGAGAACTGTGCTTCGGCACAGGAATGCACATGAGCACGCTTTCAAGAAAAGTCTCTAAGCATAACCACGTACGATCCGTACCAGAAACCGACACAGGTGGTCAGGTCGAGTAGACCAAGGCGAACAAGTGAGTGCTCCTTAAGGAACTCGGCAAAAAAGCGGCCGTAACTTCGGGATATGGCCTGCCCCTCGCAAGAGGGGCCGCAGCGAAAGATTCCCTGACAACTGTTTACCAAAAACACAGCTCCCTGCGAACTCGTAAGAGGATGTATAGGGGGTGACACCTGACCAATGCCGGAAGGTCAAGTATGGGGGGTGCATGGATTTATCCATGTGCTGGACTATATAAGCCCCGGTCAATGTCGGCGATAACTATAATCGTCCTAAGGTTCCGCATTTCTCGCAAGAGGAATGCGGAAGGACTGGGACGATTATGGAGAAAAGGGTAAACAGAAATATCTACACTAAAAAAGCTACCTTGTGCCCGCGCAGCAATGCGTCACGCACTTGTCCAAAACATGACTATATGATGATGGGTCCGAAACCGATCATCAGGCAATCCTCAGCGCAAGCGAATGGAGGCCATAGAGACTATACGCCATGTACCTTTTGCGAAAGCAGAAGGTAAAGAAATAGTCCAACGTAAAGGAATAGTTGAGCGTAATTCCTTGTCGGGTAAATTCCGACGTGCACGAATGGTGTAATGATTGGGGAACTGTCTCAAGGAGCAGCTTGGTGAAAATACAGTACCGGTGAAGATGCCGGTTACCTGCAGCTAGACGAAAAGACCCCAGAAGCTTTACTGCAGCTTCATATTGGGGATACGAAAATACTGCGTAGCATAGGTGGGAGAGGTTGAAGTGATCCTTTAGGGGGTCATGGACTCGTCAGTGAAATACCACTCTTTATTTTTGTATCTTCTAACCTGGGTAGCAAAAATGCACAGGAACAGTATGTGGCAGGTAGTTTAAGTGGGGCGCTTTCCTCCTAAAAAGTAACGGAGGAGCTTATTAAGGTCACCTAGGCGCGGATGGAAACCGTGCCGATAGTGTAATGGCAAAAGGTGGCTTGACTGCGAGACGTAGGTGTCAAGCAGGTGCGAAAGCAGAACATAGTGAACCGACCTTCCGCGTTAGATGCGGGGGGAGATTAACCGATAAAAGTTACTCTGGGGATAACAGGCTAGTTCCGCCTAAGAGTCCAAATCGACGGCGGAGTTCGGCACCTCGATGTCGGCTCACCTTATCCCGGGGCTGGAGAAGGTCCCAAGGGTTTGGCTGTTCGCCAATTAAAAAGGTACGCGAGCTGGGTTCAGACCGTTCAGGATGCGAGAGCTAAGGCACGCAAGTGCACGCTCACATTCGTGTCCTGAACACGTCTGAACTCCGAGGAATACTTAGTTAGACAATTCACGGCGGCTCTCTATAGAAATACAGAGATGCATGTCTGACATATTTCGGTAGACGCAACCACGACCTAACCTGGCGTGGGTAAAGCAATACCGAGGGAATCTTGAGCGAAAGCGATAGAGCCCGTAGAGACTACACGTCAGATACCTGAATCCTGAGCGTAAGCGAAGGAAAGGTAAAGATATAGTCCAGTACATAACACAATCAGTATGTATAGCGTGAGACAGGTTGGTCTTAATCTGCTGCAGGCGTTGATTTTTGAAGAGTTTCGTCCCTAGTACGAGAGGACCGGGATGAACTGACCTCTGGTCTGTGAGCTGTCGCTACCCGCGGCATTGCTCAGTAGCTATGTCGGGAACGGATAAACGCTGAAAGCATATAAGCGTGAAACCGCCTCTAAGATAAGAAATCATTTGAGACCCGTGAGAGATGATCACGTTGATAGGCACTAGGTGGAAGTGCAGTAATGCATTGAGCCGAGGTGTACTAATTCGTCGAAGAAACTCCTGTTAGAACTTCTGAGAACCAATCCGACACATACTATGTGTATAGGATAGTCATTGTGAAATACAACTTGTAATTGATTGATAAAAGATTCGTGAACTGTAGTGAGTGCTTACGCCCCTGTAGCTCAAGTAGAGCACCCAGGCTTTGTCTTGGGGAGGCTGCTGGTACAAATCCAGCCAGGGGTACCACTCCGCTATTCTCCACACATTGAGTGTTTTGAGTAGCTTGGGCGAACTATACATTCGCTCACTCACTAGAGTTCACGAAAAGTATTGAATGTTTTGTGTTGGTGCTTTGTCGGAGGGGTGAGAATGTGCGGGGCACATTCGCAAGGCCGCAGCACTGGTGCGAGGCGGGGTAGCGGAACTTTTCAGCAGAAAAGTATACGTGACACACCCGTTTTCATTCAATAAAATTTAAAGTAAACTCAAGTGTTCATGTACATCGAATATTGTGTGTTGGTGCTTTGTCGGAGGGGGTCCACCCGTTCTCATTCCGAACACGGCAGTTAAGCCTTCCTGAGGCAATGGTAGTCCGCAAGGGCGAGAGTAGCTCGGCGCCAACACAGAGTGTTTGATGAATTGTTTCTGTACGAAAGCCACCGCAAGGTGGTTTTTGCACATCATGTGTAGTTTCATATGCCGGCTCATACTGCCACCAGTAAGACGCTGTGCGCTCTCTCACCGATGTGAAGATACAACCGCCTTATTCCAAAAGTATCGCCGTAGGTGCGCATTGGTTTGGTATAAGCACCAACAGGAACACCCCGCTACCTATGTAGCGGGGTGTTGTGCGTGAGGAACCTTACTCTCGTTCGATAGATTTGCAGAAGGTAACCCCCTGATTATCGATTGCATGGCGCAGGATAGCTCGCGCCGATTGCCCCCGCAGATCCTTCAATGTAGACGAACAGGTGTGCATGTTTGTTTTCAGAACGTCTTCCAGGAGTGTTTTCGCTGCATCAATCGCTGTTTGAGGTGACTCCTCGACTTCAGCTGCTCTCCGCAGAGCCTCTGCGCAAGTCACGTGCTCCACATTTATGATGATACTTACTCCTAGTAGTAATGCGCGCAGCGGTGCTTCAGGGTGGTCGCCGTGAATGTACATAGGATCCTCCTTGGCTGTGCGCAGTATCTCGATTCTCGAAAAAGGAGTCAAGAAGCAGTATGCGCTTGCTAGACGCTCCGGACGAAACGCTATAAGCTTACCGATATGTCATGGGCATCACGACGCAAAACTGGATACCTGCTCGGTGTTTTCATTTTCTTTGCGTTACCAATAAGTATCATCGGTTTCTTTTTATGGTATGAGGCGCCCACCTGTTTTGATGGCCTCTTGAATGGAGGTGAAAGTGCGATTGATAAAGGCGGGCCGTGCGAACTCTTGGATGAGCGCGCTCTCATTCCGCACGCGGTTCTGTGGGCGCGCCCATTTATGGTGCGTGCAGGACTTTTCAACGCGGTCGCGTATATAGAAAATCCAAACCAAGAAGCTGGTGTTGAGCGGGTAAGCTATCGCATTCGTCTCTACGATACGAATAACGTATTGGTGGCCGAACGCGTAGGGGAGACCTATATCATTCCTGGGGCGATTACTCCCGTGTTTGAAGGCAGTATCGATACGGGTTCGCGTATTGCGGTGCGTGCATTCTTCGAGTTTACCGAGCCATTAGTCTGGCACCGCCTAGGAGGGATTGCACACACGGTCCCTGTATCCAACAAGCAGCTTGATGCAGTAGATACAGCCCCACGCTTGGATGCACGAGTAGTAAACACAGAGCCGCGCGATCGAGAAAATTTGCGGATGGTCGCGGTCATTTTTGACGCAGCGGGAAATGCGTTTGCAGCCTCTCAGACCGTCTTGCCGCTCCTTGTGGGTAAAGGACAAACCAACATTTCTTTCACGTGGCCTGTGCCATTTGAGCGCGAAGCGGCTCGAGTGGACATATTGCCACTCTTAGCACCCGTAGGGCTCTGATGTATGGCACGGGCGCGCGAGGGAGTGCTTTCACGATGGTTCGGTCATGTGGACTGGGTCCTCTGGGGCGCCATGACACTCATTACGGGGGCCGGGCTGGTCACCATGTATGCGTTCGGTCCTGAAAACGCCTTTTTCAAAAAACAGATTATTCTGGTGGGCATCGCGCAGGCAGTGTTCTTTGTCGCGTCATTCATCGATTACCGTTTTTTGCGCCAAACGTTTCCCGTGGCGCTGGCGTTTCTCATCACCGTCGCCCTGCTTATTCTGGTTTTTGTATTTGGCGAAGTAACGAAAGGCGCCCAGAGCCGTTTTGAGTTTGGTTCGTTTGCTATTCAGCCGTCCGATCCAGCCAAGCTCATTCTCATCGTGGTGTTGGCCAAATACTTTGCTCGTAGGCATGTGGAAATTGCAGACATCAAACACATACTCGTCTCTGGTGCATACGCATTTATACTCTTTGCGCTGGTGTTTTTGCAGCCCGACTTTGGATCGGCAATAATTCTTGCCTCTATTTGGTTCGGCTTGGTGCTGGTCGCTGGTATTTCTCGCAAACACTTGGCGATGGTATTGATTAGTGCCATCGTCGCCGGCGGCGGCCTGTGGCTGTTTGTCCTCCAGCCTTATCAAAAGGAACGCGTCATGACCTTCCTCCACCCATTGGCCGACATCCAGGGTGCGGGTTACAACGCGTACCAGTCGACCATCGCTGTGGGATCAGGGCAATTTTTGGGGAAGGGTATCGGGTACGGCACTCAGTCAAAACTGCAGTTTCTACCAGAATACGAAACGGACTTTATTTTTGCTGCATTTGCGGAGGAGTGGGGTTTTGTCGGGGTAACTCTTCTTTTCCTTTTGTATGGGGTAGTGTTTTGGCGCGTGATTAGTGGATCCATGCGTGGCGCAACCAACTTCGAAACACTTTTTGCTGCAGGTGTCGGGCTGTTACTGTTGTCTCATTTTATTGTGCATATCGGCATGAATATCGGCGTCTTGCCGGTGACGGGGACCACGGTGCCATTTATGAGCTATGGCGGGTCACACTTAGTCACTGAGTTTTTAGCGCTGGGGATGCTGATGGGTATGCGGCGCTATGAGCGTTCGGTTCACAAATATGCCGAACGAAAAGAGTTTGAAGGGGTGGGTTCAGTATATCTGTAGCGTTTCAGCTACCATGTCGCGTACCGTGCGAACGGTAGCCGGAGCAGAACCTTTGAGGGAACAGTTGGCGCGCTCGAGTTGCAGAACCATGTCATTCACCGACTCGGGTCGTACGAGGTGGCCCATGAGTGCTGTTTTAATTTCTGGGATTCCTCCTACGTTCGTTGCAACGATGGGGAGGTTGGCAGCCTGAGCCTCCAGAAGTACGTACGGCACACCTTCCTTCAGTGACGGAAGAAAAAAGACGTGGAATGCGTGAAGGTATTGTGCAGCATTACCGACAAATCCATGCAGCTTAGTCTGGTTTTCCAGGCCAAGCGCTTTTATGTGGTCACGCAGCCGAGAGTGCTCTTCTCCACTTCCTATAACGGAATAGAAAATCCGACGAGGGTGGGTGGTGTTGTATGCGGCAACAGCGTCAAGAGCGCGGAAAAGATTTTTATTTTTAGTGAGTTCGGCAATCGTAACGACCCAGGCGTCTTTCTCATGCCCTGCAATTTCAGCGGCGGTGAACAATTTTTCTCGCGCGCCTGATGCAGGTAGGAAATCAGGAGGAACAATGCCATTCTGAATTACTTTGATGCGCTTTTTTGTATAGGGTAACCGCACAAAAGCAACAGCGTCTGCCTTTGAAATACAAATAACGGCGTGACTCAATAGTAGGGTAAGGTACGACGCGGCAAAAATAAGGGCTCGACTCAGCGCGTTTCGATCTTCCCAAAAGGGCCAGCCATGTGCGGTATAGATAATGCGTGGAACACCAGCAATGCGCCCCACTAAGGCGCCTAGACCCCCTACCTTGGAGCTATTGAGGTGCAGTACATCGGGTCGTTCGTGAGCGATCACTTTAAAAAGGGCACGCATGGCTTGCACGTCAGACCATATGCTCAGGTCGCGCCCTAAAGAGGTGAGGTGAATGGTGCGTATGTGTGCCGTCTCAAGCTTCGCAAAGAGTGTCCCCGAGGCGCTCCCTGCCTCGCCGGTTCCACCTGCAGCTACCACGGCCTCGTACTCATGTAGTGGCAAGTTCGTAGCGAGATCTGCCACATAGCGTTGCGCACCACCCCAATTGCTCTTGGTGATGATGAAAAGCACTTTCTTGCGGCCAGTCGTGCCAGGTGTCATAGAGAAACTATGGGCGCTTCACCTTGTATGGTCAACCGTGCCTGTAGGGTAACTACCCAGCAATCGAGAGACTCGTCAACCTTTTCGCGGCACGCCTTTTGCGTTAGTATGGACCTATGGCGCTCACGCCGAAGAGGGAATACCTCACACTGCTCATTGGAGACGCGCTTACTTTCGCTATTGCTCTCTGGATAACGCTTGCATTGCGTACTACCTCCGTTCCTTCCTACGAGTTCTACGTCCTCCACCTTCTGCCGTTCTCGGTCCTCTTTGTGGCGTGGCTCTTTGTCTTTTTTCTTGCTGGCTTGTATGCGAAATACACCCGCGTCATGCGCTCGCGTTTGCCGCAGCTAATTTTCTACACACAGACACTAAACATTATCATCGCGGCAACGTTCTTCTTTCTCATTCCGTACTTCGGCATCGCGCCTAAGACTATTCTCGTTATCTACCTCCTGATTTCATCCATGCTCATTTTCATGTGGCGCGTGCTTCTTTTCCCGATGGTACGCCCAAAGGAAAGAGCAAAAGCTATTTTGATTGGAGAAGGGGATGAAATCGAAGAGCTCAAGGCAGAAATAAATGGCGACGCCCGATACCCCTTTATCATTGATCGCACCCTCGATACGGCTAAGGCAGAGGTGCATCAGGCGGTGCAGCAGCTCTGTAGAGTGGTTGAAGACGATGAGGTGAGCATCATCATCGCTGACGCAAATCACCCCGCTCTGAATGCATCACTTCCCATTATGTACGATGCAGCATTCCGCAAACGACAATTCATGTTCTTGGACACCGCTGCACTGTATGAAAGTATCTTTGACCGCGTACCACTTCCGCTGGTGAGCTACAGCTGGATTCTAGAACACATCACTACCTCACAGGGGTACGATCTCGCCAAGCGAGCGATCGACATTCTCTGCGCACTCGTGCTGTCCCTGGGGTGGCTGCTGATACTGCCGTTTGTTGCCTTGGCGATAAAGTTGGATGATGGTGGCGATGTTTTCATTACCCAGGAACGTATTGGCAGATTTCAAGAAACAATAAAGATACTCAAGTTTCGCAGTATGAGCGGTAACGATAGCGGTAACTACGGCACGAACGGGAAAACGCAATTGAAGGTTACTCGTGTGGGCAGAATCCTGCGTATGCTGCGTATCGACGAGTTGCCACAAATCATGAATATATTGAAAGGCGACCTTTCGTTCGTAGGGCCGCGCCCAGAATTGCCATCTTTGGCACAACACTATAGTGCCCGTATTCCGTTCTACAACGCTCGTCATCTGGTGAAGCCAGGTCTCACGGGTTGGGCACAGATTCGCCACGACCGGCACCCACACGGGGGAGCTGACGTTCTGGAAACTAAAAATAAGCTTTCCTACGATTTGTTTTACTTGCACCATCGATCATTTCTTTTGGACATATACATTCTTTTTCAAACAGCGCGCATTGTGCTTTTCGAAAAGGGGTCCTAGCTGTAGTTCAAAGAGTGCTTTAGTAGCCTAAAAAAGAGCTATGGCAAAAATGATCGTGACGGGAGGTGGGGGATTTATTGGCTCGCACCTAGTGCGCGCGCTGCTTGAGAAGGGAGACGAAGTGCACGTCGTTGATACTTTTGTTGCTGGGAAGTTACCCGAGCGATTGGATGCGCGCGCCCAGTATTACGAAATCGACATTACCAACACGGATGCGCTCAGTGCTCTCATGGAGGGTGCTGACACCGTGTTCCATCTTGCCGCCATTCCACGTGTCCCATACTCAGTGGCACATCCTGTGGAGAGTACACACGCAAATATCACTGGCACGGTGTCTGTGCTCACCGCTGCTTCGCGCGCAAAAGTGAGGCGGGTAGTCTCATCAAGTTCAGGATCCGTGTACGGCGATTAGGTCACCTTACCACTCACGGAATCGATGGTCCCCAACCCTGTGAATCCATACGCGTTGCAAAAATATGCGGGGGAGCGCTTCGCTGCGTTATGGGCCAGTAGTTTCAATATCGAAACCGTGTCGTTGCGTTACTTTAATGTGTATGGCCCAGGGCTCGATCCTCATGGACCGTATGCGCTGGCGGTTGGGGCATTTATCTTGGCCCGAAAAGAAGGGCGGCCACTTACCATTTTTGGCGATGGTACCATCACGCGCGATTACACTCATGTGTCTGATGTGGTGCAAGCAAATCTTCTTGCGGCGACTTCTCACCGGGTAGGGAAGGGCGAGGTCATAAACATTGGAACGGGAAGCAACAACACCATCAAGGCACTAGCCGAGATGGTGGGTGGAGAAATTGTGTACGCCGCGCCTCGAATCGAGGCACATGATTCTCGTGCGGACAATCTGCGTGCAAAAGAATTGCTTGGTTGGGAGCCGACCGTCTCACTTGCTGTGGGAATTGCGGCACTCAAGAAAGAGTGGGGTATTGCGTAGAGCATGAAAATATAAAGGACCGACCTTTATATAAAGGTCGGTCCTTTATAAAAGAGCGCCGCAGACCTTTGGTCTGCAGCGCTTATGTTGCGGCGGGTCGTCACACTGCCCAGCCAAAATGAAGGCCTTGCTGCATCAAGAGCTCTTTGAGCTCGTTGAGCGACTTGCGGCCAAAGTTGGGAGCGCGCAGCATTTCTGCCTCAGTTTGCCGCACAATATCGCCGAGAGTAACGTATTGTTCGTTCTCAAGGCAGCTGTACGTGCGCTTGCTTAAATCTGGAAGTGCATCTTTCCACGACGTCGCCAGTTTTCGCGCAAGGTGTTCAGTATCGGTCTCTGCTTGTGCCGTCTCGGCCTGGAGAGGAGCCGGATTGTCGAGTTGGTTCAAACGAGACTCGAGCTCAACAAGCGACTGTGGATGCAGATGTTGGAGAATCAGAGTTGCAGCACTGCATGAGCGGCAGCGTTCCCAGGGTGAGCATTCACCGTAGTGTTGGTTAAACAAGATATCCGGTGTCTCCGCAAGGATAATTCTCAACTGCCTTAGGTGCTCACCCTTGAGGCTTTGGCGCAGATAGTTCACCACGGCGCAGTGTGCGCACGGGATGAGTGGCGAGCATTCGTCTTTGTGCGTTTTAAGCACGATGGCTAGGTCAGGCATTTGGTTCCTTTCAGGTAGCTGAGCTAAGTTAACTATGCTATGCAAATTGGTCTAAGTCAACTCTCGCCTTTCTCCTTAAAAAGACTATAATGCCCGGGATGCAAAAAGAACGGCTACTGGCTGTCGGCGCGCTCCTTGTTGGGGGGCTTTTGGGTTGGTGGATATACAGCACCGAAATCAATGCCACAAAGGTATTCAAGCTCGGCCTCGATCTTTCCGGAGGTACCCACCTCGTCTACAGTGCCGACACCTCTCGTGTCAGCCCAACCGACCTCAAAGACTCGATGGAATCTCTACGTGACACCATCGAGCGCCGCGTGAATCTTTTTGGCGTAGCAGAACCAATTGTGTACACCGAGCGTGGTAGCTCACTTGCTGGTGATGGAGGAGAGCGTTTGGTGGTAGAGCTCCCGGGTATCACCGATACACAAAAGGCTGTTGCCATGATTGGGCAGACGCCTGTCTTGGAATTCCGCATCCAGCCAGAAGGTGCAACCACCACGGCGCAGTTCCAACCAACTGCACTTACGGGGCGCTACCTTTCGCGAGCACAGCTTGAATTTGGCGCGCAGCAGGGAGGACTCGCGAACGAACCAATCGTATCCTTGGTTTTTGATGCCGAAGGGTCAGCGTTGTTTGAAGAAATCACTCGTGAAAACGTAGGGCGTGCATTGGGAATATTCCTCGATGGACAGCCTATTTCAATACCAGTCATCAACGAAGCGATTCCCGGCGGGAAAGCGATTGTGTCGGGTGGGTTTACACCCGATGAAGCACGCGAACTGGTGCGCAATCTAAACTTCGGTGCGCTGCCGGTGCCTATCTCACTTCTTTCTACGGAAACAGTGGGAAGCACCTTGGGCGCAGATGCGGTACAGCGCGGCGTCGAGGCAGCTTTCTGGGGCTTTGTGGCCGTCATGCTCTTTATGATTGTGTGGTATCGCGTTCCTGGGCTCATTTCAGTAATCGCTCTTCTGGTGTACATCATTGTGTCGCTCGCGCTTTTCAAATTCATTCCTGTCACACTCACTGCAGCTGGTATCGCGGCCTTCATTATTTCTATCGGTATGGCGGTGGATGCCAACGTGCTCATTTTCGAGCGCACGCGTGAGGAGTTGGAAAAAGGGAAGAGCACTAAAGAAGCGATTCACGATGGATTTGATAGAGCATGGCTTTCCATTCGTGACTCAAACATTTCTTCTATCATTACGGCCTCGATTCTGTTCTGGTTCGGCACTTCCTTGGTCCAAGGCTTTGCGTTGGTGTTTGGTCTAGGGGTTATCGTGTCTATGCTCTCATCAATCACGGTCAGTCGCTCGCTTCTCTTGGCACTCGGGGTTGACCGTCGCGACAAGTTCACCAAAGCACTCTTTGGCTCGGGTTTCTCACTATAACTATGATTATCGTCACCTACAGAAAAGTTTTCTACTTCATTACCGGTATACTCGCGGCTCTTTCGGTCGGAGCGCTCCTGACTTTCGGACTCAACATGAGTACTGAATTCACTGGAGGTACTTTTGTACAGGTACAGTATGAAAACGAGCGTCCTCAGCGCGAAGAGTTGGTGCAGGCATTGACCACCGTGGGACTCCACGATGTGAGTGTGCGCACGGCCGGCGAAAAGGGCTATGACATCCGTGCCGACGTCTTAAGCGACGACATCCGTGCCGCGCTTCCCGACGTAGTACAAATGAATCAATCCTACCCAGGTACCATTGAGCGCGTGAGTGAGGTAGGGCCAACGATCGGCAAGGAGTTACGCACGAAAGCGTTTTTGGCTATCACGCTGGTCTTGTTTGCCATCATGTTTTTCGTAGCATTTGTTTTTCGCAAAGTTTCGCGACCTGTTTCTTCGTGGGTGTACGGCGGCATTGCCCTCATTGCTCTTGCGCACGATGTGCTCATCCCTCTTGGTTTCTACGCCGTCTTGGGCCACTACTTTGGTGCACAGGTAGACACACTGTTTGTGACAGCGATCCTGACCGTGCTCGGATTTTCAGTACACGACACGATTGTGGTATTTGACCGTGTGCGCGAAAACCTGAAACTCAATCACGAACACAACCGTCACGAGAGTTTCGAGTTGTTGGTAGGGCGCAGTCTTGGGCAGACACTCGTCCGCTCTGTAAATACATCCGTCACAGTCCTCTTGACGCTCCTTGCGCTCTTTTTCCTCGGACCAGAGTCAACGCAGGACTTCGCACTCACTCTCCTGGTTGGGATTATCGCCGGTACCTACTCTTCGATTGCAATTGCAACACCGCTCTTGGTGACTGCAGAAAAGTACCTCCTCAAGAAGTCGTAATATACGAAATAGTGGAGCGTCGCCTCTTAGCTCGTTGCACCAGGTTTAGTTGTGCGTGCGTTCAAAGCAGTACACTTCGTTGGCAAACGTAGGAATGTAAAAGCGCTCAGTGCGTGGATCGTATGCAGGTTTGTTGGTAATCCGTTCTGAAAGCGTTATGAAGGAGCGGAGCACCCCCGTTTCAGCTGAGAGCTCTGACAGTCGCCCGGTATTGGCACCAATGTAGACACTATCGCCAACGATGAGTGGGGCAGAGAAGATACGTGCGTGCGCAGGAGTGCGCCATTTTTCAGTAAAAGTATCGAGGCTGATACAGTACGTGTGCTTGTCGAGTGAATTGAATATCACGGTATTACGGTAGAGGACGGGGGATGAATAAATACCAAATTGCGCTTTGTATCGGAAACGTTCCTTCCCGGTCTTTCTCTCGATTGCACACAGGCTGCCGTCCATGGTTCCGCAGATCAAAAGGTCGCGTTTTTCGTCGTACACAAATGAGTCTTTAATATCAAATCTGCTGAAACCCGACCCTAGTTCTTCGTCACTCGCGTGGCCCAAGGCACATGCCCATTGTTGCTTTCCGGTTTTTCCTTCGTACAAGCGCACGACACCATCGTTGCTCCCGATAACCACTTCGCGGTGTTTCCCAATATAGAACGGGGTGGCATGGGTGAAAGCAGGATGCCGATCAGACCACACATGCTTGCCGGTGTGTATATCAATAGCTGCAATGCCACCTCTTTTTTTAAAGAGACCATACTCAAGACCGATAAATACCAGACCAATGTCTGGCGCTGGCGCTGGTGAGGATCCAATGTGATCTGCGTCAAAGAACACCCAGCGCTTTTTCCCTGTTTTCTTGTCGAGTGCGTATACGTTGCCGTCGTAGGCGCCGAATATCACTACATCGTTGGTAAGAGCCGGCGAGGAAAAGATGGATTTCCCTTTCGACGCAAAGCCTACTTTGTACGACCACGCTATTGAACCATCAGCGAGATGTAGCGCGTAAAAGTTGCCACCATCGCTCCCCACATAGAGCCGGGTATCGTCAATGACAGGGTCTGATTTTGCGACCACGTACAAGTAGTTTGGGTTTTCGCTCGCAAATTTCCATATGCCACGATAAGGATGAGAGAGGGGAGCCGTGTGCTGATGGGCCATGTTTTTTACCTGAAGGGTGTCAGTGAAGTCGTTCAGCTCAAAGAGTGTTTTAACCGCAATGCCACGCTGGTGGAAATAGGTGTAAAACGATGCATCTCGAAAGCGCAAAATAGTCCACACTTCTCTCACCTTATAACCAAGTCCATCCAACACCTCAACTTGGCGTATAAAGCTGGAGCCACTATTTAATATGTCGTCTACCAAAATAACAGGGCGCCCGGGCATGAGTGGTCCTTCCACCATGCGCATCAGCCCACTCTTCTTTCTTGATTTTCGTATAAAAAACGAGGTGATATCTTCTGATCCGCTGCGATAGATATGCTGGGCAATGCCGGTCACAAGTGGCACGGCAGCAATTTCAAGACCGCCAACCTGAAATGGGTACTGATTTTTGTGGTCTTCCCAAAAAAGGACGCTGACATCGTGCATAAATGCAGGACGCATAAGCGCACGGCGGAAATCGAAAAGCCAGCCCGACCGTCGCGGCGTACCCGAGGTATTATCGCCAATGGGCTCGTTTTCACCACGCACGTATACTTCTTTAACGATAGCTTCTTTAATGCGTGCCCGTGCGAGGTCGAGTGTTTCTGGTGAGTTAGTAGGCATACTGTTATACGGCGAGGAATGCCTTGCATGCGTCGATTGCTTCCTCTGGTGTGTTGGCTACAACACACTGTGCACGGTGCGCCTGCATGAATGTCACCTCAGATTCTGTGGGGCCAAAAAAAACGAGTGGCACTCCTGCGAGCGCTGCTGCCGTTGCTTCGAGCAAGGTGCCCGGGGTCAGTGTTGATACGACGACGACCACCTGCGAGGTAAGAACATTGGTTATGTTTCTGGCGGATCCAATACCGGTGAATATTGGTAGGTGAATGTGTGGCGACACGCCGTGACTGCGGTTTCCAGGCAGAATTCCGATAGTAAGGCCTCCGGCGTTTGCCGCCCCCTCTGCCGCAGCGTGCATGACGCCGCGGTGCTCGCCCCCGGTGAGAGTGACCCATCCTTCTTTAGCCACTGCAGCGCCCATAGCACGCGCTCGCTCAAGCTCCGTTTCTGTAGCGTGGATTGAGCCCATAATTCCAATGATTGATTGAGGGACACCCTTCATGGCCGCATAGTACACCCCGCATTTGTCTTGGTATAGGGGACCCTACATGGAATGTATTCCCACAAACCATGCGGGCGCGTATACTGCGGGCGTTATGAAAGCATGGTATCGACACCTGTTTTCGGTGCAGGAAATAGAACAGAGCCTGGTACTGCAGTGGGTCTTTGGCGCGACCCTATTTTCATATTTCATCGCGCTCAGTCGTCTCTCTGGAGCAGTGCCACTTACTATAGAAGGTTTCGCACAAAGTGCACCGGCGTGCTGGCCGCATTTTCAAACGTGTTACGAAGTGTTGTTTCTCCACGGGCTGCCCTATGGCTACTCGCAGACAACCCTCCACATGCTGTTCATGGCAGTGTTGATTGGCATCGTCTATCTGATATTTAAGAAGGAGTGGGTCTATGCCCATGCGCTCTTGATTATTCCGTTTGTGTGGCACGTGGTCGCACATCTTTTTTTGAGCGGCAGCATATCGGGAAACTACGATTACTACCTCATACTTTTTGCGGGGGTCCTTTTGTTTTTCCCTCATAAAGAATTTTTTCTCAAACTCGCACTGGTCTGGTTCTACTTTCTTTCAACGGTCATTAAAATTGATGCAGGGTGGATTTTGGGCACATACTTTTCCTCCCTAAAAACCGGATTGCCGCTCTCGCCTGATTGGGCGATACCTCTGTATACCAACGTCGTCATTGCCATGGAGATGGTAGGGGCATGGTTTCTGCTCAGTACGGTGCCGTGGCGGCAACGTGTGGCAGTCGCTTTCTTTGCGTTCTTCCATGTGTACTCGGGCATTCTGGTTGAGTATCGCTATCCAGCAACAGTGCTCCCCACACTCCTCATTCTGTTTGGTCCATTGTATCGGCACACCCCTGTGCCACTCGATAGACCATCAATACCTGGGTGGATACTGCTAGGGCTCCTCTTATGTATGCAATTTGTGGCGCCCTTGATTCCAGGCGATGAGAAGCTCACTCTGGAAGGAAATAAGTATGGCCTGTATATGTTCGAGGCGAACCATCAATGTGTCTCAACTGCACGCATTATCAGCAGTAGCGGCAAGGAAGAAGAAATGATCTGGGCCAACTACTCGGCACGAAATCGGTGCGACCCATACACCGCATGGTTTGCGCTCAAGATGCGCTGCAAAAATAACTCCACTATCACCAGTATGTCGTGGACATTTGATCATTCGGTAAATGGGGGTCCGTTCTTGCGCATTGTGGATGTGCCCGACGCCTGCGCACTTGAGTACCAGCCCTTTACGCATAATGCATGGATAAAATCATACACAGACAATCCGCAGATTATCGGCTACCCACTAGAGAATTATTATGACTAACGAAGGTGTTGCTTTGATCAGTACCAGCCCTCTTCAGGAAGGGAACAGCCCCGTGCAGCTGACTGCGGTTCAGGAATTTCTCCTGCCTTACCTGCCGTATCTCGAATCAGCGTGGTGGATGGTTTTCTTCTGCACGCTCTTGTACCTCTCGTTTGAGTACGTGGTGAAGCCGTTGTGGCACCGCTGGTCTGTCTCGCACCATTGATACACTGTGGCCATGAATACCGCACTCATAATGACTCTTGGGCAGAATATCCTCGCCGAAGTATGCATCATGTCGCTATCAGTTGCAGATGGGCGCGGTCCTTGGTGTGCTCAGGTGGGGTTTGTGCATGACGAAAGCTTGAACCTGCATTGGGTTTCCAAGCCGGACACGAGGCACTCACTGGCGATTGGAAATGGGCCAACTTCAGTTGCTGCTGCCATCCTGGCAGAATGGGCCCCAGACAGAGAGCGAGCGCTGCAGCTGGAGGGTGTCGCTATGGCTCTGGAAGGGGATCAGGTGGCTTTAGAGAAGGAGCTACGGACCAAGCTGGGGAAAGCTGCCTCTCAAGGTCTAGGCTACGTAGAGAGGGGGTACAAGTGGTATCGCCTGGAACCGACTACTATCTATCTTTTGCATCACGATTTCGACTATGACCGTCAGCGCATTCGCTGAATATCGGCCTAATAGCAGGGGTTTGAGGGCAATGCTTGACACCAGCCCCAAGGTGCGTATACTTGCCACTACCGCTTTTTGCGGCTATTTATTTGGCTTTTTAGCTCGATAAACAGCAGGGCAAAAGCAGGACGTTAACAATTGAATATAGACATACGTACTCTGATCGCATGTGAATGCGTGAAAGAGTAGGTAGCACACAAAATCACTTGAATCACTGCTACGGTAGTGGTTCGAAAAATTAAAACAAAAGAATGTAAATTCTTTTGTTCCGTCCAATGTTTGAAAAATGTGTCTACGGACATATTTAACTTAGAGTTTGATCCTAGCTCAGGGTGAACGCTGGCGACGTGGATAAGGCATGCAAGTCGAGTGGGTTTAGACCCACGGCAGACGAGGTAGTAACATGTAGGAACGTACTCCAAAGTCAGGAATAATCAGTCGAAAGGCTGAATAATACTTGATATCCCGCAAGGGGAAAGATTTATCGCTTTGGAAGCGGCCTGCACAATATCAGCTAGTTGGTGAGGTAATGGCTCACCAAGGCTATGACGTTTAGGGGAGCTGAGAGGCTGACCCCCACCGATGGAACTGAGAAACGGTCCTTACTCCTACGGGAGGCCGCAGTCGAGAATCTTCCGCAATGGACGAAAGTCTGACGGAGCGACGTCGCGTGATGGATGAAGTGCTTCGGTACGTAAACATCTTTTATAGGGGAAGAAGTAATTGACATTACCCTATGAATAAGGGGCTCCTAACTCTGTGCCAGCAGGAGCGGTAATACAGAGGCCCCAAGCGTTACCCGGAATTACTGGGCGTAAAGGGTGTGTAGGTGGTCGTATTAGTCGATCGTGAAATCTCCCGGCTTAACCGGGAACCCGCGATCGAAACGGTACGACTAGAGGGCGCGAGAGGTATGTGGAACTCATGGTGTAGGGGTGAAATCCGTTGATATCATGGGGAACACCAAAAGCGAAGGCAGCATACTGGCGCGTTCCTGACACTCAAACACGAAAGCGTGGGTAGCGAACGGGATTAGATACCCCGGTAGTCCACGCCCTAAACGATGATAACTGGCTTTTCGGAGTATCGACCCTCTGAGAGGCGAAGCTAACGCGTTAAGTTATCCGCCTGGGTAGTACGGTCGCAAGACTAAAACTCAAAGGAATAGACGGGGGCTCGCACAAGTGGTGGAGCGTGTGGCTTAATTCGTCGCTAAGCGAAGAACCTTACCAAGGTTAGAAATCCAACTGCAAGCCTGCGGAAACGTAGGAATCCTTCGAGGGTGTTGGACAGGTGATGCATGGCTGTCGTCAGTTCGTGGTTTGAATTGTTCCCTTCAGTGGGGTAACGAACGCAACCTTCGTTGCCTGTTATACGTGTCAGGCGAGACTGCCCCCTCACGGGGGAGGAAGGTGGAGATGACGCCAAGTCAGCATGTCCCTCTGATATCTTGGGCTGCACACGCGCTACAATCGCCGTTACAAAGAGACGCAATACCGTAAGGTGGAGCAAATCTTGAAAGGCGGCGCCAGTTCGGATTGAGGTCTGCAACCCGACCTCATGAAGCCGGAATCACTAGTAATCGCGGATCAGCCACGCCGCGGTGAATACGTTCTCGAGCCTTGTACTCACCGCCCGTCAACTCAAGGGAGCCGGGAAGACCGGAAGACCTCGCTCGTCGAGGTTCAGGGTAAGCTCGGTAACAGGGAGTAAGTCGTAACAAGGCACGGGTAGGGGAACCTGCTCGTGGAATTATTCCAAATGGAGTGTGTCATCCGTCTTTATGACGAGACTGACATGTTTGTCGATTTGGATGGCTCAATTGACCATCCAAAGGCTATGATAGCAATGCCTTAAAAGGCTATCTGACAACTCGGAAAGGCGGGTCAACATCGGAAAGGCAGGATCGTACGCCCCGCGTACATCCTCTACCAATCCACGGACGGAACAAAAGAGCGTGTATCCTTTTGTTTCAAAAAAGTGAAGTGCAATTGTCTAAAAAATATACAACCCGGAACAGTCGGGTTTTTTCTGTACATACAGAAAGCCGCAGCACGTTGTGCTGCGGCTTGTTTGATTTTGAATGCGGAGTAGTGCGGCTAGTTGGTCTTGGCGACGCTGCCGACCTTATCATTGGGGACGAAAATACCAGAGCGTCTGGAAGTCAGGTACCACGCCTCTGCGCGCTCCATGCCCGATGAGGTGCCAAAGAACGTGGAACGAGCACCAAACCCACCGTTTCCGACCAGTACTTGGCGCGGTTGCGGCAGAATGGTGGAATCCTCATCATGGTACGCGGATCGGCACCCGGCACTTTTGCGTTCATACGAGAAAGGCCCAGAGCACAGTAGCCGCCGAATGCCGGCTCGTACTTGCTATCACCTTCTTTGTCGCGCGAAGCAACGAAGGTGGCGAGATTGACCGCCGTAGCAAAGCACCACAGCGCGCCTTTGTGCGTCGTCTTGAACTTCGCGCAATCGGCGACGACGGTGGGATTGTCGTCGTCGAGTGCCGCAACGACATCGAGGGCAACGACAGGCCCCATCTTGTCGAGCGCACCGTTTTTACCCTCTTCGATGACGTCTTGGTAGGCGAACGCGATGCCGTCGATGGTGAAGATGCTGCCACGTGGTTTGGGTGGCTCGGCCGCGAGGGCAGAGTTACCTAGCGCAAAGAGTGCGAGTGCGATGCAGAGCATGCGCATGTGTCCGTTCCTTGTGTTGCAGACACGGAACTGTGTCTGTGTGCATTCAGCACGAGTTTAGAAGCGGTGTAAATGGGTCTTAGTTGCCTGCATTCTGCCAATCTAAAATAAATTGAAATGGGTGAATGAGCTGGATGACGTTCAGGGTGAGGTTGTCGCGAATGGCGTAGCCAATGAAGATTTCAAATGCGAGAGTGAGAAGAATCGTTGCTATGACAGGCATGCGGTACGCCCACAGGAATCCAATAAGCATGGCGGCTGTATCGGATACAGAGTTAATAACACTATCGCCAAAATAATCGAGAGAGATGGTAACCGAGCGGTAGCGATTGATAATCATGTCGGTGTTTTCAAATATTTCCCACGCGCTCTCGATGGCGATTGCCATACACAGACGTAGGAGGACGGGGGTGCGCGGGAAAAGGAGCCACAGTATCCAGTAGAAGACAAAGCCGTGGATGATGTGAGAAAAAGTGTACCAGTCGGAGATGTGTTGAGAGTTTTCGCTACTGAAGGTAACGCCGTGCCATAGCTTCACATAGCCGCAATCGCATATCGGAATACGACCCATCCACAGGAGGATTGCCACGAGTGCTGCAAAAAGTACCACCACGCCACTGATATATGCCCACGAGGGGATACGCTGATACCATGCCATGTCTCCATTCTACCGCAGTGCTGGACAAGTAGCATGCAGCTATGTCGCAATCACGGTTTATTACATGCGACCTTCCGCAATTGAGGCGCGTGTTGACTAGTGAGTAAAAATGTGTAGTATTCTTTCGGATCCCGAAAGGGCCATCCAATCTAGAGTCCTATAGAGGATAGAGAACGATGCGAAACAAAATGAAAATGATCGGCGCGCTTGGCGCACTGCTTCTGAGTGCGATGAGTGCTCAAGCCCAGGACCTGAAGGCTGCGCCCGGGGTGACAAACCCCGACGCGGATCTGAAGAAATTCTGGGGTGGCGGTGATCCGAAGGGATCGGTCTACTCGAAAGATTATGTGCCGCACGTCATCACGGTGATGGAGGCCAACCGCCTCACCGGCTACGTGCGCGGTGGAAACACCGATGGCACACTTCAGAATGCGGAGCTCGTCACCTTGAACCCAACACATCTCGCCGTGGGGCAGCTGGATATTCTCAGGCAGCTCAATGGGCAGGTGATGCCTGGGCAAGGCGACAAGAAATACGCGTTCACCATTCTGCACCAGAATATCGGCCCCGAGTGCTTGTACATCGTGACGAAGGAGAAAAGCTACACCACCTTCGGCCACGTGCGCGGCAACGGTTTCGATCTCACGGTGCTGACCGGCGGACAGAAATCCGGCTCCTTCGGGACCTGGAAGATACTGCAGTCGGTGTTCAATGACCTCGCCGAAATTCCGGTCGAGCACATCGGCAGCGCCGACAAAATCGTCGATGCGGTTGCCGAGAGAACAGCCGCGGTAGGGTTCTTTGTGATGCGGCCTGACCCGGCGTCGGAGACGTTCACTAAGATCAAGTCGAAGGGCCTGAACTTGGTGCCGGTCGTCGATGATGCACTCGGCAGCACTTACACCTACCTACAGCTGAAAGTCGCGACGGGCGGTTTCTTCGCAGGGAAGCCGGTGTTTCATACCACTGCCTGCACCTCGGTCGCACTTATCACGGGTGACCCGAAGACGGTCGCCGAAGGGAATCGGCGGGTGCTGCAGCGCGTGAATGCGACGATTGCGCGCATGAAGGAAGTGCCCGCAACTGATCTGCGGCCCGGCCTCGTGAGCTGGAAGGACATGTGGGACGACATGAAGGAAGTTGGCGCCGAAAAGGTCGCCGATCTCTTGGAATCATCCAAGCGCGCCTTGCAGGAGGCGAAGAAGTAACTGCACTTTTGCGAGAAAACACAGCGGCTGGTCCAAAGGACCAGCCGCTATCTTTGTGTTATTTTTTGTGCCATAGTATTAATGGTTGCAACCATGGAGGTGTGCATGAAATGGTTCATTGGCAAATGGGTAGCCCATGCAATGGGTGGTGCTATTGCTTCGTTTATCATCGAGCTCTTTAAGGGCTGGAGACAAGGCGCACGCTATCCGCTGTAGCGCGCGTGGCGATACACCAGAGAGCATCGTTGGGTGCAGGTGCTGATGGGGACACTCGTTGCACTCGCACTCTTTGAATCGGCTGGCGGTTCGCTCGAACGACTGGCAGGTGGCGTTACCAATGTAGCCTTCGCCGTGTTGTACGGTGGCGCTGCAGTCGCACTTCACTTCTGGCCGCTCACGCTTGGCGCCGCCATTGCTGGAACTGTTTTCTGGCTGCGACGGGCATAAGTTCACGTACAAAACAAGTAAAAAGAAACGGGGCCTCCGGCCCCGTTTCGTCTTTTTTTGTGCTCTGGCTTTTGCGCCAGGCTTATGGAATACTCGCCCGCAGTATCTTGGCACAAGGAGAAACCCATGTTTGTTGTGAACTTCATCGCCCACTACTGGTGGGTGTGGCTCATCATCACCATCTGCTGTTTCGGGATTTTTCTCACGAACCTGACAGCATCTCCAGCTGCGCGCGAGGCGTTGCGCGAAGCCATGCGCGCCGCCGATGACGACAAGACGGATTTCGCCGCTGGTGCACGTGTTGCAAACGAAGCTGTCCAGAAAAAACAGGCAGAAATCAACAAGCAGGCAGGCTCTCTGGTGACCGATCTCGGGTTCATCGGATCGAAAGTGTTTGGTGTCCTGCTGATTGTTGGCGTTCTGCTGCGTCTGTTCGGCTTTGGTGCATGATTCTAGGGCGCTGCGCATTGCGCGGCGCCTTTCGTTTTATGGGTTCACAAAAAGAGTCTTTTTTGCTATAGTGCCCGCACGCCTGAAAGGGCTTTGCACGCATAGCTCAGTTGGTAGAGCATTCGACTGATACTCGAAAGGTCCTAGGTTCGACCCCTAGTGCGTGCACAAAAACGAAGTTTTAGGCCTGCAAGCAACAGTCTGGGAGACTGTTGCGGCTAGGGGTCGAAGGTCCGCAGCGGGCCCACACGCAGCAGCGTGGGGAGCGAGGAGCGGCACGCAAGTTTCTTGGCGCGTCGGCGACAAGAAAACTTGTGGGAGACATCCCTAGTGCGTGCACACAGTCTCGAGCCTGGGGTTGTTGGTAACTCAATATGGAAATCAAAACAACAATCACAAATCGCTCTGGCCAAGTGTTGGATATTACCTACCGAGACATAGACAGCGAACTTGATTTTAAGGATAAAAAGATTGTCGGCGTGCACGCTTATTGTTTTCACAAAGATAAGCTCGTTATTGTATACGCAGAATCAAAAGGATACTGGACTCCGCCCGGTGGCGGTGTCGAAGAAGGCGAAACCGCGCAAGAGGCAATTCGTAGAGAAATAAAAGAAGAGACCAATATGAACGTCCTTAAGCAGAGGTTTATTGGTTATCAGGATATTTCTGAGCAGAAAGGTATTCTCTCTCAAGCTAGAGCAGTCTGTATTGTTGAGCCGCATGGCGACTTCACTGTAGACCCTGATGGTGAAATTACTGAGATAAAGCTCATTGATCCAAAAGAATATAAAAAGTACTTTGACTGGGGCGTGGTGGGTGACAGACTTATGGAAAGGGCTCTGGAGATAAAAAGCCAGATGCAGTCAGAATTAGATTACGTCAATTAGCATAGATAGGGAAGCCTAGTTGCTGTAGCGAAGTATTCAAAATGGCGCCTCACTGACATTAGTTCGCCCCCTAGTGGCCGCAGCTCGACTTTCATTGCACCCACAAATCATTCTGTGCTACAACCTCTCTAGCCACAGGAGATTAGAGATGTCTGAACCAGAGCGACCAGCGTACAAAGACGACGCATCATCGGGCGACGTGCCATCAATGATGGTAAGCGGCTATGCGCTTGGTGCCACAAGCTTGGAGCGCCTTGCCGTCATCAGTAGTGAGAATGGTATTGTGCTCCCGACCGGTTCTTTTAAGGAAGCGGTGCATTTTTTGTGGGCGACCGACCAAAAGGCGGCGTTCCTCGTGTGTCTACTGCTCGCAGCCGATGAGCGCGTGCATGTGCGTGCAGACCTTGCGGTTGCTATGCCACAGTATCACAAGGCGATTTTCAGAATACTTTCTGCAGATTTTGCATTGAGTGTTCGTGCCGCAATTGCAGCCAATGTGATAACGCCGGCGGATATGCTCCTACATCTTGCATCCGACAAGGATGAGCTGGTGCGCTTTGCAGTGGCATCGACTGAGCGAGCAGGGAAGTCCGCACTTTCACTTCTGTGCGAAGACCATTCGCCCGTAGTGAAAACGCGAGCGAATGCAACGCTCGCCCTTCTTGAGAAGAAAAAAGATATGTAACGACATGCGGCCCGACTTTGTCGGGCCGCATTTGCGTGGTTACACGGTCAGTTGATTTTGAACTCGGCTTTTCGCACTTTGATTTCTCTCGCTGAAAGAAGCCGAGCGTGAGCGACGCGAATCTTGAAAAGTTTACCTTCGATTTCACGCTCCCAAAAAACGAGGAATTGGTTCAGTTTTGGAAAACGAGGATGCAGATCGTAGTCTTGCCAGATGTAGGTTTGCAGAATATTGGGAAAATCCGGCAAACGGTACAGAATTTCTGCCGTGGTCAGGCTAAACCCCTTAAGTTGGGCTTGGAAGTCGCGATCGTGCATGACGCTGTTCCTTTCGTTGCCTCAGTACACATAATCCTATCTATAGACGACACGCAAGCGAGGTAACTGCGCGTGGACGCGTATATAAACGCAGCAGCGCTTGCCGTCACTTTATCGCTTCTGTGCGTACACGGTCACCGAGCGGCGGCGAAAAGCACGACCATTTTTCATGTGCCCGTGTGATTTGTGCACTTTGTGCACGATGAAATTCGGCTCGAGTAGGTCGTGCAATTCTTGTTCGCTGAAGACGTGCTCTTCGACGCCAATTTCAGGGTGAATGTACGAATGCGGCTCCGAACCCGGATGTTCAGCCAAAAGGCGTGCTGCATGGTCGTCGCCATTCAGTAGGAAGGTTTTAAAGAAATACCAACCGTCGGGGCGCAAGACGCGCAGAATTTCTGCCAGCATTGCTTCGCGCTCCACACTTTTCAAAATGTGCGACACCATTGCGTCCATCACGATTGCTTGTGTCTTGTCTTTCAATGGAAGGGGATCTTTGATAGAGCCGACCGCAAAAGTGAGTGGCAGCTCCTTTTCCTGTGTGTGCGTACGCGCCTGGGCGATGGCTTCCTTTGCGCTGTCGACACCATACCCCTTGAAACCAAAGTGCTCTGAGAGATAGATGAGGTTTCGTCCGTTTCCGCATCCCAAATCCACTGCTTGGCACAGGGGATTCAGATATTTGCGTCCATAATCACGCTCAAGAAAGCGGCAGAATTTTTCGAGGTCCTCACTTGGTTCGTGTGAAAGGGCAAAAGTACCGCTTTTAGCGTACTCGCTGTTCCAAAATTGCACCCCTTTGCGCTTGCGTTTCATGTGTGTATTATATCACATTTATTTAAAAAAGAAATACTCTCCTATTGAAAACCAGACCATCTTTGCTACACTCGCTCAAGTTTCAGCAAGAGGAGAATCTCCATGATAGAAGGCGTGGTCCTACGCTTTCGCAAGCACGGATACGGCACTATAAAAACCGAGCATGGCAAGCAATTTTTCTTCCGGGCACCCAACGTACGGGAAGATCTGGTCGTCAACCAACGAGTGGTGTTTGATGCGGGGACACCGGCGAAAAATGGCAAAGATGCTGAAGCAAAAAATGTGCGATTGGCCGATGGTCGCGAGCTGCCGACGTATGAAAAGCCGACTCGCGCGCCAGTGCAGCCAGTACCCGACCCATACCACAATGGGCACGATGTCGTTCCGGAAGTGGCCACGGGAACAGCGAGTCCTGCCATCACCCTGCGTCCTGGCGAGATCGCAGCTACTGTTCGCGCCTTCGACGAAAACAAAGGGTTTGGTTTTGCAGACTTGGATGGAGGGGACAGTGCGCTCGTGAATGTGATGCAAGGACCGAAGCCAGTACGCTATCCACGGTTGGGCCAGAGAATCATTCTCACCGTGGAAGTGCGTCCGAAAGGTCTCAGGGCCAAGGAATGGCGTTTCTACGAGTGAGGGGTCTCTCACGAATGCCGCCGCAGCACAGCTGCGGCGGCTCTTTTCATTACCATGCAATTCGCGTACACTCAGCCGAGTTCAGCAAATACAAGGACATGCTATGAAAGCTCCACTCAACGAAACCAACCTCATCATCTTTGCGACCGGCGGTAAATTGCCAGATGAAGGTGGTTCTGGGATGAACACACTTTTGAACCACATTGATGCGGGTGACATCCCTGTCAGTCGCGTTTCAGTCGTGGGCAACTATGCAGGTGGCGGTGTTGAAACCAAGGCACGAAAACACGGGGTGCATTTCGAGCACTTTCCGAAAGCACTACGAACCGCAGAAGGGCACGAGGCTTTGGTGGATCGCTTAGGAGGCGAGCACCACTTTGTGACGCTCTCAGGTTGTCTCTGGCTGGTACCGATGAAGAAGACACCAGATGATCCAGAACCCGGTCTTGATCCGCGCTACGTGGTGAACATTCATCCCGGCCCGCTTTCCATCAAAGGAGACGATGGCCATCCACGCTACGGTGGCGAAGGGATGTACGGCCATTTCGTTCACGAACGCGTCATGGAAGATTATCGCGCGGGGCGCATCAAAGCATCTGCAGTGACCATGCACTTTGTAACGAAAGACTACGACAAAGGGCCGATCATTTTTGAGTGGCCCGTTCCCATCATGCCGTGGGATACGCCCGAGACACTCGGGAAAGCAGTGAATGTGATGGAACATCGTTTCCAACCGTACGTGACGAATCTTGTGCTAGAGCGCCAGATTCGTTGGGATGGCGTAGATCCTCGGTCACTTCGTGTGCCGAGTGGATACGACTTTCTTCCGACCACTATGTAACGTCTTGGACGCGCCTCTTTGAGGCGCGTCCATTATTATTGAGTTGACAGCTGTACGGTGCAGGCATACCCTACTTTGCAGTGGATTCGGCGCTGTGCTGAATTCGAGTACAAGGAGGTTCGTATGACGTCCGCTCACACTCAACAGCCTGTACCGTCTGCCCGCAATGGCCACGACGCACACGGTCTCGAGATCCTGGAGATGCACGGAACCATCAAGTGGTTCGATGCGTCAAAGGGGTACGGATTCATCGTTCCCAACAACGGGTTCACCGACGTCCTCTTGCACGTGACGTGCCTGAGAGCCGGCGGCTACCAAACTGCCTACGAAGGAGCGACGGTCCACGTTCAGGTGCTGAAGCGGCCGCAAGGCTACCAGGCGTTCAAAATCCTGCACATGGACGAGACGACCGCGATTCACCCCTCGCAGTTGCCGCAGAGGACCCACGTGGTCGTCGAGGCGGAAAGCGACTGGGAACGGGCCATGGTCAAGTGGTTCAACCGTGTGCGAGGCTTCGGTTTCCTCACACGCGGTGAACACACGCCCGACATCTTCGTGCACAGGGAAACCTTGCGGCGGTTCGGCTTTACCGAGCTGCGGCCAGGGCAGATTGTGCAAGTACGATGGGGCAATGGCGTGAAGGGTCACATGGCTGCCGAGCTGCGGCCTGATGGGCTACAAAAGCTCTGAACGAACGGTCGCCGCGCATTCTGCGCGGCGGCTTCCTTTTTTGGTAGTTTTATAAGACAATGCCAACAACTGGTGCAAGATGTAGGGCACGCCCCCACACTTTGTGCCAAGATGTGGGGGCACGTGGTGAAATTGGTATACACGTACGCTTCAGAAGCGTATGCCGCAAGGCTTGGGAGTTCAAGTCTCCCCGTGCCCACAAAGGACTTCATTTTTACAACTCTCGCTGCTTAAGGAAAATTGTTTAGCCACAATATATACTATGTATATGTCAGAGCATCTACCAGGTTCGAGGCGCAGTAAAATAACTACTACGCCGAGCTCATCGCAGGAAGATTTACTGAGGCAATACTGGGCATCATTTCCACCATATCCTACGGCCTCGTTTCGTGCGACCGAAGATGCTCTTAGTATTGCAGCGGAACAAACGGTTCTAGTGAATAATGCAGACCTGCAGAGAGAGATTGTGGAAGCGGAGCATCTCTTAGCGCAGGAGGAGCATACATCTCAGTTTTTAGACCACATCGCACGTTTTGTTGCAGATCAATTTCCTGGGAATGTTGAAAAGTGGCATACAGAGTTTGTAAATACCGGCGTTGATGCGGATACGACACTTGCTGACGTAAAAAAGGCCGGAGCAGCAAGCTGTTTTCATCGAGCGATTGCACTGGGGACTGTTTTGCAAAGAGTTGGTATCGACGCTAAGGCTGCGGTGGGATATGTACTCGAATCCGATCGCGAATCCCCGTTCCACATTCCGCCAGGCGCAAATCTTGGTCCTGGTGCGATGGGTGTCTATGTGTTGGAAAACGAATCCTTTGAAGGCCATGTGTTCAACATAGTTCGTAACGCTGATGAGGTATACCTCGTTGATTCAGCAATGTTGCTCGTCGACGAATTCGGGAAGGGCACAGACCCTGTGGTGGAGAAGGTGGATGTATCAGCACATGTGGAGAAACACGATGGTGTCCACCAAGCGGTTTCGATGCAACTGCGATCCGGGCGTTACCGGCACTATGTGTTTCAGAGGAAAGGTGTGACGGTAGAAGCGGTGCAGACGTAGTATGAATCACGAATCTTTTTTCCAACATAAACGCATCACGATGCTCGGCCTGGGGCTTTTGGGGCGTGGCGTAGGCGATGCAAAATTTTTAGCGCAGTGCGGCGCACAGGTATTGATTACTGATAAGAAAACCAAGGAAGAGCTCGCGTCTTCGGTGCAGCAACTCGATACTTTTCCGAGCATTACCTTTCATTTGGGCGAGCATCGTATTGAGGACTTCACCAACTGCGACATAGTAATAAAGGCGGCAGGGGTACCACTCGATTCGCCCTATATAGCTGCAGCGCACGCGGCAGGCATTCCGGTGTATATGACGACGGCGCTGTTCGCCAAATTCGCGATGGAAAGTGGCGTCACCGTGGTCGGAGTGACGGGCACGCGAGGTAAATCAACGACGACACACCTCATTCACCACGTACTCACTACAGCGCAATTGTCGTGCAACGTTGTGCTGGGCGGGAATGTGCGCGGCATTTCTACGCTCGCCATGCTTCCGGAAGTTCACGCAGGCGACATTGCAGTCCTTGAGCTCGACTCGTGGCAGCTACAGGGATTTGGCGACCTGGCTATCAGTCCACACATTGCAGTGTTCACCAACCTTATGCCCGATCATCAGAATTACTATGGCGATATGAATGCATATTTTTTGGACAAGGCGCAGATCTTTTTGCACCAGCGAGCAGGAGACACTTTTGTTTGTGGGAGAATTCTGGAGGCGAAAGTGCTCGGCTTGCAACCGCCCATTGCGCCCCTTTTCCCAGAGCCGCTCGCCGAAAGTATCACACTCAGTATTCCTGGTGCACACAATCGTGAAAACGCTGCGCTTGCGCAGGTCGCGCTACGTTCACTAGGTATTGCCGAAGAAGTCATAGCGCGGGGCCTCACGTCATTTCAAGGCGTAGAAGGACGGCTAGAATTTCTACGTGAAGTGAACGGGATAAAAATTTATAACGACAACAATGCGACGACGCCGGATGCAACCATTGCTGGGCTAAAAGCGCTTGATAGCGGCAATAGAAATATCATCTTGATTATGGGCGGCTCAGACAAAGGGTTGGACATGAACAATCTACTCTACGAAATTGCTGGCACATGCAAGCGAGTTATTCTTCTGGGCGGCACCGGCTCGTCGCGTGTAGCACCCTTGATGCAAGACTATTCCATATACGATTCGCTGCATGCGGCCGTTGAGGAAGCGTTACGCATTGCTGCACCTGGCGACACCATTCTTTTTAGTCCGGCATTTGCGTCTTTCGGAATGTTTAAAAATGAGTATGAGCGAAATGATCAGTTCCTGAGCATCGTAAAACACTATGACGCTTCCTAAAAAAATACACATGGTAGGTATCGGTGGCATTGGGATGTCGGCACTCGCGCAGTTATTGGTACGAAAGGGTGTGCAGGTGAGCGGGACTGATAGAGATATGTCGCCGACCACCGAGCTGCTTGAGACGCAGGGTATCACGGTGCACATTGGGCATAGCGCAGAGGCGATGCGCAACGACGTTGAATTATTGGTGTACAGCGATGCTATTCCAAAGGATGGTCCCGAGCGCACAAAGGCACGGGAAAAAGGTATTCCAGAAAAATCCTACTTTGCGATGCTTGGCGAGGTAACTAAGGGGGTGCGCACGATTGCAGTTGCGGGTACGCATGGGAAAACAACAACCACCGGGATGCTGGCACATGTTCTAAAAGAGGCCGGAGAGAATCCGAGCGCGATTGTTGGCTCGATTGTTCGCGACTTCGACCTATACCGCACCAGTGCGGTCGGCCAAACTCCACACGGTGGAGTTGTGGGTTCTAATTATCTTCCAGGGCGCGACGATCTCTTAGTCGTTGAAGCATGCGAGTATAAAGATCACTTGCTCGAGCTTTCACCAGAAATACTCGTTATCACCAATCTCGAGCTCGACCATACAGACCATTTCCCAAACCTTGCAGCACTCCAGGAGACTTTTAAAAAAGCCGTGGCAAGAGTGCCTGTGTCAGGGGCAATTATTGCCAACCCTCACGACGCTGCGGTTGCGGCAGTGCTCACCGTTGCGCAAGCACCAATCATTGATTACACAAAGGAATTCGTACCCGAACTGCCGCTCATTGGTGAATTTAATAAAGAGAATGCACGTGCGGCAAAAGCAGCCGCACGTGCGGCATTTCCACAGCTTGATGACGCGGTTGCTAATACGGCACTGACGTCTTTTAAAGGCTCATGGCGGCGTTTCGAATATAAAGGGAAAACTAAAACGGGTGCTTTGATATACGATGACTATGCGCACCACCCGACGGCTGTAGCTAAAACAATCGCCGCTACGCGCGAGCGCTTTCCTGGCATGCGTATCGTGGTCGCCTTCCATCCACATCTCTACTCCCGCACGCGTGATTTTATGTCTGAATTCGCACAGGCGCTCGCTACTGCAGATGAAGTTATCCTGGCACCTATCTATGCTGCGCGCGAGCAACCGATTGAGGGTGTGACGAGTGAAAAGCTTGCTGAAAAAATTGTTGCTCTTGGAACTCCTGCTCGCGCAATAGCGTCTTTCGACGAAGTGTATCTGTATCTTACTCATACCTGCAACCTCACGCCTACCACCTTGCTTCTTACCATGGGTGCTGGGGATATATACAAAGTAGCGGGTAGATTAGTTGTGCCTGAGGTACTATAAGATGCATGAAAACTAAGAGTAAGAAAAAAATTCCGGCAAAGTCAGAGGTGTGGGTCGCTGTGTCTGGTGGTTTTGACCCCATTCATATAGGGCACGTGCGCATGTTTCGGCGTGCAAAAAAGTACGGTACTCACCTCGTGGTCATACTAAATAACGATGCGTGGTTGCGAAGCAAAAAAGGATTTGCTTTTATGCCGGAAAAAGAACGGGCGGAAATTATCAAAGCTCTCGGGGCGGATCGTGTATACATCACGAGGCACGGCGAATCTGACCCAGACAGGACGGTGTGTAAGGCACTTCGTGCAGTAAAGCCGCATGTCTTTGCCAACGGAGGCGACCGGGGGAAAGGGAATACTCCTGAAACCGAAGTATGCAAAGAGCTCGCCATTCGTATGGTGTTTGGTGTGGGTCACGGCGGGAAGGTGCAATCATCGTCTTGGCTTACCGATGCGGTGCGCGCTCGTACTGAAAAAGCCGACTAAAATACACGACTCCGTACGTCGTGTATTTTCATAGCCTCAGAAGTTGCGGTATGCTTCCGTGGTGAATTACCGCGTACGAGGAGGAAAGCCACTTTCTGGCACTATTGAGACGAATACGTCGAAGAATGCTGCCGTAGCACTCCTTGCGGCATCGCTCTTGAATCGAGGAACGACCACGCTCATGCGCATGCCGCACATCGAAGAGGTCAATCGCCTTATTGAAGTGATGCGGAGTATTGGTATTGAGGTGGTATGGGAAGGAAGCGTCATGCGTATTACGCCGCCAGAAAAACTGCGCATGCGCGATGTGGATGCGACAGCCGCAGGTCGTACGCGCTCTATTGCACTGTTTGCAGGAGCGCTTGCACATCGCGAGAAAGATTTTCTGATTCCTGTTGCCGGAGGGTGTCATTTAGGAAACCGCAGTCTTACTGCGCATATCGATGGCCTGCGCATTTTAGGTATAGAAATGGAAGGCACTGAAGAAGGATGGATGGTGCGCAGCCATGCGCGACAACCAGGTGAAGTAGTGATGTACGAAGCATCTGATACTGGAGTCGAAAACATATTGCTCGCGGCGGCGACTATTCCAGGCACCACGACCATTCGTTTTGCACCAAGTAACTACATGGTCCAAGACCTCTGCGTGTTTTTGGAAACACTGGGCGTGAAGATAGAAGGTATTGGTACGTCGACGCTCGTGGTCCACGGTGTGGCCAAGATTGATATGGAAGCAAAAGGGGAGCCCAGTGAAGACCCGATTGAAAGCATGTTCTTTTTTGCGCTTGCGGCGACTACAAAATCTCAGCTCACCATCAAGCGCTGCCCGATTGATTTTCTCGAGCTCGAGCTGCAGCATTTAAAAAAGATGGGTTTGCAGATTGAGCGTAGTCCCGTATACATAGGCAATAACGGGCGGGTGCGCCTGTCGGACGTTACCCTTTTCCCATCGACGCTCTATGCGGCGCCAGAAAAAATCGCACCATTACCTTATCCAGGCATCAACATAGATAACCTGCCGTTTTTCGTGCCAGTGGCGACACAAGCAGTGGGGCGCACGCTCATTCACGACTGGGTGTATGAAAATCGCGCCATCTACTACACCGAAATGAACAAATTGGGTGCGGATGTGGTCTTGGCTGACCCGCATCGTGTATTCGTGAATGGACCGACCAACTTGCATCATGCCGACGTGGATGCCCCACCTGCCTTACGCCCGGCCACGCTGCTCTTGATTGGTATGCTTGCCGCAGAAGGGGAATCATTACTTAAAAACGTATATCCCATCAATAGAGGATATGAGAATCTTCATGAGCGCCTGAAGACATTGGGTGCAGATGTGGAAGCGGTCGAGCCTTAATGTGAACTTTTCGTATATGAAAGTGTGGCGGGCTATTGGCCCGCCACATTACATTGCGCGCGCTCTTTGAGACGGCGCATAGGGAGCTGGTCTTTTTAGAATGAATACAACTTCTTGAGTGTATCCCTCAAAGAGGAGAGGTATCGTGTTTACGATGTCCCAACCGGCCGTGGTCCAGCTGCAGACTGCAAGCTGTATTGCTTCGGGGCACACGACCCCATACTTCTTAGCCTTAACTGAGTCTGTTGTGTATTCAAAGTTCATCGTGTCCTCCTAAGAAAAGGTTCTTGCGCTAACTAAAACTAGACCATATAATATATATCTATGCAAGGTAGACTCTCTATCGTCGCCACACCTATAGGAAACCTCGAAGACATCACGCTGCGGGCGCTGAGGGTATTCAAAGAGGCCGACTACATACTTGCCGAGGACACGCGCGTTACGATGCGGCTGTTGTCTCACTACGATTTGCACACCAAAGTAGTGCGCCTAGATGCACACAAAGAACGAGAGAGTGTAGAGCGCATCATGAGCGATTTGGAAGAGGGGAAACACATTGCGCTCGTTTCTGATGCAGGGACACCTACGGTCTCTGACCCAGGCGTTCGTCTAGTGTCCCAGGCACGTGAAGCAGGAATACGTGTTGATGCAATTCCCGGGCCTTCGTCGCTTACAGCTGCGCTCTCGATTTCAGGGCTTCCAGCAGAAAATCTTCTGTTCCTTGGATTTGTACCGCACAAGAAAGGTCGACAGACTTTTCTGAAAGGAGTCGTCGCGCATGCGGGCACGGCAGTTTTTTTCGAGTCGACTCATCGCATCATGAAGTTGTTGGGTGAATTGTCGAAACTGGTAGGTGATGAAAGGCAGATAGTGCTCGCGCGTGAGCTCACCAAAATGTACGAAGAAGTTCTTTCGGGAAGCCCAAGCGAGCTGTTAGCTCAGCTGCAGGCAGTGCCAGAGAAGCAAAAAGGAGAGTTTGTAGTCCTGTTTTCCCCCGTGCACAAGAAATAGTATGCGTTCCCTTGTTATACATTGCTTGAACGCGATGGGTGCAGGTATACTTCACCCCATGACGAAAGATGTACTTTTAATACTTCTGGGAGGTTTCACCGCTTTTTTACCTTTTTTGGGTTTTCCAAACTCGTGGGACACTATAATTTTTGTGATCCTGGGTATGAGTGTGGTGTTTGTTGGTATTGCCGTTCATCGCTCCAGCCGTTTGCGTGCGGAAGATCGCAGCCGCATGCAGCAGCCGTATGTACAGTAAGCTGGTCGCGCTTTCTGGCGCACTGCTTTTGAGTGGGGCGCTGTTTGCCCCTGAAAGTGTGATTCAACGTATGCCGCTCCCCGCGTCGGCCACATTCATGCGTGTGCGAGCCGCACTTTCAGCCGAAGCACCGGTGGTTCCGGCAAAGCCGTTGCCTCCTCGCGTCGAGCATCAGCCGATGCCTGAGCAGGTAAAAGCGGTGTACATGTCTCAATGTGCCGCCAGCTCGCAGTCTTTCCGTGATGAACTTTTTGCGCTTGCAAGGACCACCGAAATAAACAGCATCATTGTGGATCTGAAAGATTATTCAGGGACGGTTGCCTTTCCGTCGGAGACAGCCATTCCAGACGGAAAAGGATGTACGGTCGATGATTTCCGCGACTTAGTAAAAGCGATGCACGCCGAAAATATTTATGTGATTGGTCGCATGACGGTATTCCAAGACCCGCTGTACACCAAAGTGCATCCTGATCAGGCAGTGCAAAGAAAAGGTGGCGGCATATGGCGCGACAACAAAGGCCTGGCGTTTGTCGATGTGGGAGCCACCGAGTATTGGGACCACGTCGTAAAGCTTTCACGCGAAGCGCACGCGCTCGGCGTGGATGAAATCAATTTTGATTACATCCGTTTCCCCTCCGACGGGCCGATGTCAGAAGCGGTGTATAGCAGGACTACGGCGCCCAAGCCCGAACAGGTAGAAAAGTTTTTTAAATACCTTCATGAAAAGGTGAAAGTAGAGCAGGATCAGCATATGCCGATCATGTCGGCAGATCTTTTCGGTATGACCGCCACCAACCTGGACGACCTCTCCATCGGCCAAGTGCTCGAGCGTGCCATGCCGTATTTCGACTACATTGCGCCAATGGTATATCCGTCTCACTACCCGCCGCGCTTTAATGGGTGGGCAAATCCAAACGATCATGTGTACGGTGTGGTGAATTTTTCTATGGAGCATGCGGTGCGGCGCACGATTGCTACCACTACGCCGATTGCTTCCTTTGCGTACGAGCGTATCGGTACCTCGACACCTGCCGTGTATAAAAAACCATCGTATCCGGCGACTATGATGCGACCGTGGTTGCAAGATTTTGACTACGGCGGTGACTACGGGCCTAAAGAGGTGCGTGACCAGATTCAGGCAACGTATGATGCAGGGCTCAATTCATGGATGCTCTGGGCACCAAGTAATCACTACACCAAGGCAGGGTTACTCCCAGAATAAAAGGTTTATCAAGGTGGTTTTCTTTGTGCACTGCCACTCACTTGCACAGTAGCCAGCGTCTGTGCATACTTCCGGCAGCTGGGCGCTTTCAGAAGGGTAAGTACCATGAGCATAGGCGACCGTTTCTTATTTGGTGGAGTGTACCTACTGCTTGCGGTAGGCCTGTACTGGGGCAGCGGCATTCTGGCACAGCGCAAACTGGAGGCAGTTTTTGCCGAAGGTAGAGCGCAGTACATCGCTGAGCAGAAAAATCCCACTCCCATACGGCCACGTCCTGCGGTCGCGTCACTCACGAAGTGACGCATACCGAGACGCAAGTTCGTAAGCGGCGCAGAAATGCGCCGCTTCGTCGTTTGCTATACCCCGCATCGTTCTCTGAAAAGAGAAAGATGCGGGTATACTATCCATATGTCAGCCTGGATAAATGACCCAGAGCGCATAAACTATTTTGCGACAACACACACACGTGGCCAACACCGCGCATTTGGTATACGTGCCAAAGACCGCGACAAACATTTCTACGTGATTGGAAAATCAGGTATGGGCAAATCGACCATGCTTGAAAATATGGCGATACAGGATATTCAAGGCGGGGAAGGCGTCGTTTTTATAGACCCGCACGGTTCCACCGCTGAGAAGCTTCTCGATTTTATTCCGGAAGATCGCATTAAAGATACTCTCTATTTGGCACCGTTTGATACGGAGTTTCCGCTCGGCTTCAATATCCTCGAAGATGTGGGGTACGACAACCGCCACAAGGTGGTGGCGGGTCTCATGGGTGTGTTTGAGCGCATCTGGGCCGACTCGTGGAGCGCACGCATGCAATACATTTTGCAGAACACGCTCTTCGCACTTTTGGAGTACCCAGGCGCGACTATTATCGATGTGAACCGCATGTTGGTAAACAAGGCGTTTCGTGCTGAAGTGGTGGAATTCATTACCGACCCAATTGTCGCTTCTTTTTGGAAAGAAGAATTTGCCAATTACGGTGATCGCTACACCCAGGAAGCAACCCCGGCGATTCAAAACAAAATAGGACAGTTCGTCTCTAATCCATTGATTCGCAATATTTTGGGTCAGTCGAAATCGACGTTCGATCTGCGCAAGATGATGGACGAACGAAAGATTGTCATCGTCAACCTTTCAAAAGGGCGCATGGGCGAGGCAAACGCAGCGCTCCTCGGGAGCATGCTCGTCATCAAGGTGTATCTCGCAGCACTCTCGCGTGCTGAAGAGCCTGCAACTGTTATGCGTACACTGCCTCAGTGCTATTTCTATGTGGACGAATTCCAAAACGTAGTGAACGAAGCTTTTGAAAACATTCTTTCCGAATCGCGCAAGTACAAGTTGTGTCTTACTATCGCCAATCAATACATCGAACAGATGCCTGAAGAAGTGCGTAACGCCGTTTTCGGCAATGTCGGCTCAACAGCTATATTCCGCGTTGGCCCCATGGATGCGCAGTTTTTGGAACCCGTGTTTGGGCCGACATTCCTCCCTGAAGACATGGTGGGGCTTGGGCGCGGCGAAGTGTATCTCACGCTTATGATTGACGGTGTTGGTTCAGCTCCTTTTTCTGCGCACACTATTCCGCCAATCGAAGAGCCAGGTGTGTCGTTTAAAGAAGATATCATCAAATATACGCGCGCTACTTATGGGCGCTTGCGTGCAGATGTAGAAAAAGGTATCCGAGATTCGAACGACAAGTGGCAAGAAGCAGCGAAGTCGAAACACAAAGAGGATAGCTCGAAAGGTCCAGGCCAAAAAGGACCAGGCGGTGTGCCGCGTTTCGGTGGGGGAAAACCTTCGTATGGAAGTAATGATCGACCACGGCGTACTGATGACCGTCCGCCGCGCACGGACAGACCATTTGATCGCGAGCGCGTAGCACCTGAAAGACCAATGCCTGAGCCGTCTCGCGAACTGGTGCAAGATGCACCACGTGTGCAGAGGGAAGAGGTATCATGGTCACCACAATCAGATACACCGCCGCGAGAATCAGCTGGAGAGCGCCCACCAGTTAATTCAGTGCCAGCGGCCCCTGTGCGAACCGAGCGCCCCGCCCCTGTGCGCTCACCTGCTGATTTACTACGCTCTACAACTCAGCGCTCCAGCAATGCACCGCGCACGTCCGTACCGCCGCAACGAAACGCTACTCCAGCGGCGCCTGAGCGTCCTCAAGAAAGACAGGAACGAAACGCATTGAAAGCGGCGATCGAGGCCGCCAAGGCTCGAGCGCAGGCGCAAGAATCAGCTGCGCCTTCTGTTTCTACACCGATACCTGCACCATCTCCACAGCAGCGCCCACCGCAGATAGGCGCAGTCACGCCGCCGCCGGCACCGCGGCCGGTACAGCCACCACGCCCTCAAGAAGTACGGTCCGCATCGAGCGTTCCAGTATCATCTCGCGAAGTAGTATCTCCGCCCCCACCTCCTCCTCATTCGCAATCTACACCAACTCCTGTCCGAAAAGACGCGGACCCAATCAACGATGTGCGAAAGCCACTTGCCGCTTCTGATGATGATGTTGATCCAGAAGTCATCCGGCGTTTGCTGTATGGAGAGTAGTCTCCGAACTTTTTTCGTCACATTACTTTTTTTCGTCACCATTCCTTCTCTAGCGCACGCGCAGCTGTTGGTGAGTGAAATCATGTACGACCTGGAAGAAGGACAAGACGCAGGGCGTGAGTGGGTGGAATTGTTTAATAGTGGTACTGATGCGGTGGACGTCACACGTTGGCGACTTTTTGAGTCAGGCGTCAACCACAAAATTGCCGCCTCTCGTGGTGGCGCATCGCTTCCATCTGGCAGGTACGCAATCGTTGCAGACAATCCAACAAAATTTTTAGTAGACCATCCCACATACACGGGGCAGCTTTTCGAAAGCTCGTTTAGTTTGTCCAACAAAGGAGAGACACTTATTGTGCGTAACCCAGAAGGCATTGATACCGACGTGGTAGGCTATCAACCTTCCCTCGGTGCTGCAGGTGATGGAACGTCGCTCTCTCGCACGTCGACGAAGGTGGGCACTTTCAGTTCTCTGTCTCCGTCGCTTGGTACAGGAAGTTTAACGATGGTGCCCGCTGCGGCAAAAACGGCGGCTCCCACTATTGCATCCGCGGTCCCACAAGAAACAGTTCCGACGATCGCGGCGTCTACTAAAAAACGAGTACAAAAGATTTCGCCACCAGCCGCAAATCGACAGGTAGCTGCAGCTAAAGAGGCAATAATATCTGCGGACGAAGCCGACCAGATGGTTGATGATGCAGAGGTAACAGCAGGCCCTGACCATGCTTCGAGTTCGGAAGAGGCGAGTCCTCAGTCACCAACACTGTTCTCAGAATGGGAATGGATAGCGGCCCTTTTTGGAGTCCTGGGGATTGCCAGTGTGGGTATTGTTGCGGGGACCTCTCTGCACGCCGATCTAAACGACGACGTACTTCAAGAGGAACATGCTTCCGTGCTCACCAATGAAAGCGAGGACGACATACTCGCGGGCTGGACCATCATTGATGCGGATGAAGAAGCACGGTAACCTCTCTCTATGGATGGTAAAAAACTCATCGTCGTAACGGGTGGTGCCGGATTTGTCGGCTCGAATCTCTGTGCTCGCCTTGCTGAGGCGGGGCATCAGGTGATTGCCCTCGATAGCCTCTTTGCGGGGTCTGTGTCTGAAGTACCTCATGGCGTGGAATTTCGCGTGGGGCATACGAAAGATATCGACACACTCGTTCCGGAATCTCCTGATCTGGTATACCACTTGGGCGAATATGCGCGTGTCGAGCAGAGTCTCGAAGAAGATCCGAAACTCATTTGGGAAGCAAATAAAGTGGGTACCTTTGCAGTCGCTGATTTTTGCAGACGCAAGAATGCAAAACTCGTGTATGCAGGATCGAGTACGAAATTTGGTGATGATGGGAAAGCGCGGGATGCCACGCCGTATGGTTGGACGAAAGCAACCAACACCGAGCTCGTGCGCAATTTTGGTGAATGGTACGGACTCAATTACGCCATTACCTATTTCTACAATGTGTTTGGTAAGAACGAGCGTGCGGGCAGATACGGCACACTCATCGGTATCTTTAAGGGAATCTACAAAAACGGCGGCCTTCTTACCGTTACCTCGCCGGGTACACAGCAGCGCAACTTCACGCATGTCGACGACATTGTGGACGGGCTGATCCTCGTCGGCGAGAAAGGGGAAGGTGATGGGTATGCGCTGGGTAACGAAAAAGCGTACACCATTCTCGAAGTAGCGCGGCTCTTTAACCGGCAGATAGTGATGTTGCCTGAACGCCGTGGAAATCGTATGTCCTCAGGCATCGACATCTCAAAATCGCGCGCGCTCGGTTGGGAAGCGAAACGCTCGCTCGAAGACGATGTGCATACGTTCTTGCAACAAGAAGCAGGAACAGCCCCTCTTGGTTCGCGTGTCTTGGTTTTCACTACTGCATTTCACCCCGTGACAGGGCCTGCAGAAGAAGCCCTGTGCGACGTAATGCGCGCTATGCCCGAGGTGCATTTTGATATCGTCACTGCCAAGCTCACTGCGGAGGCGACCGAGGCAATGTGTCCCGTTCCTAATGCAACCGTGCATCATGTGGGTTTCGGTAATCGCTTCGATAAGTTTCTGCTGCCTGTTTTGGGGGCGCGCAAAGCGGCACAATTGCACCACGAGCACCAATACTCTTTTGCGTGGTCGCTGATGGCAAGTTATGCCGCGCTCGCAGCTCTCTTGCTGAAGAAGCTCACTGGCCTACCTCTATTGGTGACGTTGGCAGATCAAGAAATTGCCACATCATCCGCAACACGCGGCATCCTGCGTTTCATCTTGCGCCGAGCCGACCAGGTGTATGCATCAACACCGCTGCAGGGAAAAACGGCTCAGGCACTGTCGAACATGACTAAATTGCGCACCACCATGGGGGATGGTGATGCCTTTGCGAATCAGTTACGATTTGTGTACGGTCAGTTTCTGCAAAACAGGAAAGCAAAATAACAAACATGAAAAAGGTGCTCATCTTCAGTCTGGCCTACTTTCCCAAGCATGTGGGCGGGGCAGAGGTGGCGATAAAAGAAATAACCGACCGTATCAGTGATATTGAATTTCATGTGCTCACCAACAGGTTCGACAGCACCCTGCCAAAAATGGAAAAGTTCGGGAATGTTTCGGTACATAGAATTGGTATCGCCACCGAGAATCCGACTATGGCGGATTTGAAACGGTTCCCGCTCATTCTCAACAAACCACTCTTTCAATTTTGGGCCGTATGGCACGCGTGGCGGCTGCATCGCACACATCATTTCGACGCTACGTGGGCAATGATGGCACATTCGACCGGAGTGCCTGCGGCAATTTTCAAAATATTTTTCCCGCACGTGAAATACATCCTCAACTTGCAAGAAGGGGATCCGCCAGAATACATCGCGAAAAAAATGCGCCCACTCTGGCCGCTCTTTACACGAGCATTTGCCTCGGCCGATGTGGTGCAGCCGCTATCGACTTTTTTGGCGCAGTGGGCACAACGCATGGGCTATCAAGGACGAATCGAAATCATACCAAACGCCGTAAATACCGACCGTTTCCGCTCAGCTCCACCAGAAGGTGTGGCGGAGGCGCGAAAGAGGTACAGGCTCCCTGAGGCGGGAGTGGCACTCCTCACTACGTCGCGGCTCGTGCATAAAAATGCTGTCGATGATGTGATTCGTGCGCTGCCCCTTATGGACCCACGTGTTATTTTCGTTGTTGCAGGAACTGGCCCCGATGAACTGATGCTCCGCGCACTTGCTGAAGGGATGGGTGTCGCAGAGAGGGTGCGCTTTCTGGGAAATATCGAACAGTCGCAGATACCTGCATACGTGCACGCGGCAGATATATTTATCAGAGCTTCGCGTTCAGAAGGGTTTGGTATTTCTTTCGTCGAAGCCATGGCGGCAGGTATTCCGGTGGTTGCTACACAGGAAGGGGGCATCGCAGATTTTCTTTTTGATGAAAAGCGCAATCCAGAAAAACCAACTACCGGCTGGGCGGTAGACAAAGATGCGCCAGACCAGATTGCGGCGGCGGTACGCGACATCCTTGCTCGCCG
>CALRGX010000003.1 GCA_943358385.1 Parcubacteria group bacterium
TTCCTTCATTCGGTACGTTCATTCTGGCGCCCCCACTTCGTGGGGGCGCCTTTCCTTTTTCCTGTGAATACATACAATGCACTGTGTGTTCAGCTTCTATCCAAAACTCGGCATTGATTTAGGTACGACCACCGTCTTGGTGTTTGCTCCAGGGCGCGGCATTGTACTCAACGAGCCGTCAGTGGTTGCGGTGTCCGAACAAGACAACAAAATCCTTGCGGTCGGGAACGATGCAAAAGACATGATCGGCCGCACGCCGGACAACATCATTGCGTATCGCCCGATGAAAGACGGTGTCATCGCGGATTATCGCGTGACCGAGGCGATGCTGCGCTACTATATGAACAAAGCCCTGGGGCGTTTCAATATCTTCAAACCAGAAGTGATGATCAGTGTCCCCGCAGGAGTTACCTCGACAGAGCGTCGTGCGGTGGTGGAAGCTGCGACCAAAGCTGGTGCGCGCGAAGCGTACGTCGTGAAAGAACCGATTCTTGCAGCAATCGGCGCAGGCATCCCGATTTACGAAGCGCGTGGACACATGATTGTTGATATTGGCGGTGGCACCACAGACGTGGCGGTGATTTCCTTGGGCGGCATTGTGGCATCAACTTCCGTAAAATGTGCAGGTAACCGCATCGATCACGCCATCACCGACTACATCAAAAAAACGCACAACTTGGCAATTGGCGACAAGACCGCGGAAGATATAAAAATCCAAGTTGGCTCTGCAGTGCCGCTCGAAGAAGAATTGACGATGACGGTGAAAGGCCGCGATTATCTCACGGGGCTTCCACGCTCGATTGAACTCACTACGAACGAAGTAGTGCGTGCGATTTCTCGCGAGCTGCGCCAAATGATTGGCGCGATCAAAGACGTGCTGCAAGAAACGCCGCCAGAACTTTCAGCCGATATTATCGATCACGGCATCATCATGACGGGAGGCTCGTCGCTTTTGCGCAATCTCGCTGAATTGGTGTACCGCCGCACAGGCGTAAAGGCTCGCGTGGCCAAGGATGCACAGTACTGTGTTGTGAAAGGAACAGGAGAGGCCATCAAGCACCTCGACGTGTACAAAAAAGCAATCATCTCCAAGCGATAGTAGGCGAGGAAGAAGGTGCCTGAATTATCACCTCAATCGCCACTTGGCACTGTTGCGAACATGCGTGCCTGCGAGCTATAACCTTTTTATAAAGGTCGGTCCTTTATATTTTTACGCCCTCGAGTCACCGCTGTTATATAAAGGTCGGTCCTTTATATTTTCACGCACTTTCCCCTAAAACCTTGGATTCTAGCCCTTTTGAGGGCATTGCTTTTTTATGCATATGTGGTATACTTTTATCTAGTTACCAGCGGTGGACCCGTTGGATATTCAGCAGAAGGATTTGCAATATGAGCAACCGCTCGTGGAATCGGAAAACGTTCCGTACTCACCCTGAGTCGCGAGTCGCAAAGTTCGTGATCCTTGGCCTCATGTCCGTGAGCGTCGCGGTCATCGTCATCAGCATCCTGCGCAGCTACTTCATCGGAGGCTGACATGAGCTTTCATCGATTGAAGCGCAAGCCGATCAAGGCGTGGCAACCGTCGTGGGGACCCGGGTTCTGGTTTCCGCTCACGGGAGCGGGGCTTGTCGGTCTTTTCATTATCGGCGTCACGCTGACGGTGGGAGGCTGATATGGGACCACTTCCGCATCCGCCGATGAAGGCACCGAGGAACCGTATCCCCGAGTTTTTTTGGGGGTTAGTGTATTGGCTCGCTGGCATCGATCCGTGGGGGACTTACCAAGGCACATGGCGACACGTGATGCGCCTCATCAGCGTCATTGTGCCACTCTCTGCTCTGGCAGTCTGGTTCCTCTACTACTGAACTGAACGTCACGTGATTCGTGACTCACGCCCGCACAGGAAACTGTGCGGGCGTACTCTATGAACAGCAGCGGAAGACTTGTTTTTTTGAATATTTATGATATAACCAACATGGAACTGGGCCCTTCCAGGATTCCTTAACTCGTGGAGTACCCACATGATTCTTCGTTTTGCCGCAGGTATCGCGGCGCTCTACCTGATGCTGTCGCCAGCTGTGGCACAGTCGTCATGCCCGACGGTGCAAGAGGTCGCCGACCTCTCGCGCACGAACGAGAAGGTCGAGTACTTCAAGGCACGCGAGCTCGCTCGATGCATCAAGGAAATGCGTGCTGCCGTGGAAGCATCGAAAGCTGCCACCGAGATGGCGTGGACAGCGTTTCGAGGTCCGATGAACATCCTGTCGCAGTTGCCCGTGTTCGACCACGCTCACGATACCTGCGACGAAGTGGGGAGCGTGCTGAAATCGGTGCGCACGCAACTGCGTGTGCAGCTCGGTGGTGGCGAAAGCCATGTCGAGAACGCGGGCGTAGGCATCGATGCCCTGATGAAGCACTTTATCAAGGTCGAGGCGTGGCAGGTCTTTTTCACGGACAAGACTGCATGGCGTCGACTCGTTGAGCAGAAATCCACCGTGCAGTTCGCACTGCGGTGCCTCACGAATGTGAAGCCACTGCTCGAAAAGCCGCTGGATGTGAAGCTCGCCGCTCGCGCGATGCAGTGGAACTCGGAAGCGTGCACGCTGGCCGAGCCCGCTGATGCACCACGCAGGGGAGATGCGCGCGCGCCCTGCACGGTGCAGACCTTCCCCGAAGAGTTCAAAGCGTACTATGGTATTCCTCTGACCGAGTCGCATACATACGTGCTCGGCTGGCTGCGTCGTCGGCATCTGGAAGGCGGGCCAGCGGTCGTCGCACTGTTGCAGACGACCGCACTCATGTTCGCCAAGGAATTGGCGGCAGGAGAGGTGGTTGCAGAGCGTCGCTAAGCGACCAGAAAAAGAGAGGCCCGCGCAAAGCGCGGGCCTCTTCATATATTGCTTTATTCAATTTACTGTGTTATAATTAAAAAAGAAGTTCTATAAAGGGGACGCTGATGAACATACGCATTACGTCGCGCGGCGCGGCGTGGGCAATACTGGCGGTGGCGCTTTTGTCATTTGGTGCGGTAGCGCTTCAAGGCGCATACATTCATCCGAAGCAAGAGACCACCCAGGTACGTCCTAAAAAATCCGCCGTGAAGGTCCCGACCCAGAAAAAGGTGGAGCCCGCGAAGCAGACACCTCCTGCGCCAACAGACATGGCAAAGGAATTCGACTGCCTCGCGAAGAACATCTACTGGGAGGGGCACACGCAAGGCCTCAATGGTCAGCGTATGATCGGGTACGTGACGGTGAAGCGCAAAGGCGAACCGTCGTGGCCCAACACTATCTGCGGCGTCGTCCTTCAAAAGAGAGGGAAGACGGCGCAATTCAGCTGGACGATGCAGGTCTCGGCCAAACGCGCCCCACTCAATCGGGCGAAATGGCTGATCGCACGGGAAGTGGCGCGCGAAGTACTTGCCGGCTGGCAACCAACTAACCCCAAGTTTCGCTGCGCTCGTTTCTATAAGCGCGACGACAACAAGGGAGTATCGCAGAAGAACGCTGACTGGTTCGATCGTGCGCTCCGCAAGGTGGGCACCGTTGAAGATCATGCGTACTACTGCGCAACCTAATACGGAGGGGCCACCATGTGGCCCCTCCTACTTTTTTCATACGATATACTTGATGTATGCCCTGGGATTCTTTGCACCACGCCTATCTCCTCACGGGGAGCGATGACGCATATGTGCAGGCGTTGAATTTTCTCTCTGCACATCAGATTACCGTTTCAGGATCCGCTGATGTCTTATATCGCGCCTACGATCGTTTGGGTATCGATGATGTCGTGCAGATTGTTGAGCGTTCGATAACGCGCCCCGTTGATCTGCCGCGGCGCGTCGTCATCCTCAGTTTTGCCGACGCGACCACTGAAGCGCAAAATGCACTTTTGAAAATTTTGGAAGAGCCACCTGCGCCGAGTGTTTTTTTCATCATTACCCCGTCGCCACATGCGCTCCTTTCCACACTTCGTTCGCGATTATCAGAAGTCGCTGGAGCGGCAGCAGTACCGATTTCAAACGACGCAAAGCAGTTTGCTGGGGCCAGTGTAGAAATGCGCCTGGAGACCATCAAAGAAATGCTGGCAACTAAAGAAGATGACGACGTGCGCACACTCATGAATATCACCACGCTGCTGAATGGAGTGGAGCAGGTAATTGCATCCCAGCTCACAGAACCGTCGATGCGTCATGGATTGCGTTCCCTCTATGCTGCGAAGCGAGCGCTCACCACACCGGGGGCAGCACTCAAGCCAATGTTGGAGCAGTTGGCCATACTTTTACCTCGCCTGGGGGCGTAGTATGATGCAGCTATATGGCATACGATTTTAAACAATTAGATAGCAAGTTGGTGGGGACCAAGGAATGGCTCGCGAGCGAGTATCAAAGTTTGCGTACCGGGCGTGCAGCACCTTCGCTTCTTGATGGGGTACATGTAGAAGCGTACGGCTCACGAACACCGTTGAAGCAGGTGGCCAACGTGGGCGTAGAAGATCCGCGCACCTTGGCGGTGAGCCCCTTTGATCCGGGGCTTTTGAAGGACGTTGAGCGTGCGATTACAGCGGCGAACCTGGGGGTGGGAACCTCAGTGAATGGGCAGATCATCCGCGTGTCGTTTCCTGAACTGACGACCGAGCGCCGCACGGAACTGGTGAAGGTAGCCAAGGCAAAACTCGAAGACTCGCGTGTCGCTGTGCGTGGTATCAGAAATGAAGTCAGCGACGACATCGAGGCGAAAGAGAAGGCGGGTGAGATAAGTGAAGACGAGAAATTCAAGCTAAAAGAGGACATGCAAAAAAAGATTGATGTGGCGAATCAAGGGCTTGAGCAGCTGTTCAAGCGCAAGGAAGACGAGATGATGCTGTAAAAATATCTCAGATTTCACCTATGAGATCTCAAAAATGAATCCTCATCCACCATTCTGTTTTTTTTAATTCTAATTTCTAATTTATCTGCTCATGTCTGCACTCATACTTATAGCAATCCTCGTGGTCCTCATCGTGGCGCACGAATTCGGGCACTTCATTGCGGCAAAACTCTCGGGTGTTCGCGTGGAAGAATTTGGTGTGGGGTATCCACCGCGTGCGCTTACCCTGGCGACTATTCGTGGCACCGAGTACACGCTCAACTGGCTGCCTTTTGGAGGATTTGTACGCTTGCTTGAAGAGGACGGCATGGAGCTTGATCCACGTGCAGCAAAGCGCGCCGGCAGTTTTGCGGCCGCACCGCGCTGGAAGCAGGCGGTGATTCTTGCGGCAGGAGTTTTTTGTAATGTGCTGGCAGGCTGGCTCTTGTTTGCGGGAGCATTGACGGTGGGTTTGCCGGCGGCAGTGGCACCTGAAACAGAAGGCGCGCAGCTGATCATTAGTGGCGTGATGCCAGGCTCTCCTGCAGATGTAGGCGGACTGCGTGGTGGCGATGTGCTTTTGCAAGTCTCCCAAGGAGGCGCTCGTGCGACTCTTGATCCCGAAGGAGTGTCGACATTTATTGGTGCGCGCGGCGGTAAAGAAATCTCATTTCAAATTGAACGAGCTGATGTGGTGGAAGAGTATGCAGTACAGCCAGCCCATGCGGTCATCCCAGGGGATGCATCAAAACCAGCAGTAGGCGTGGAATTGGCGATGGTTGCATACACCAAACTGCCGTTTGGTGAGGCGCTTGTTGAGGCAGCAGAAAATACGTGGAGCTCGCTCAAAAGTATTGTCGTTGGTTTGGGCACCCTGATTCGAGATGCATTTAATGCGGAAGCAAAATTGAATACGCTGGTGGGTCCGGTTGGGCTGACTTCAATTGTGGGCGATGCGGCGGGGCAAGGTATTGGACAAATTCTCGCCCTGGCTGCGTTCATTTCGCTTAACCTTGCAGTCATCAACCTGTTGCCGATTCCAGCTCTTGATGGTGGAAGGCTTGTATTTGTGGGCATCGAAACGATCATTCGTCGTCGCATTCCGACGATTGTTTCGCAAATTCTCAACACCGTTGGTTTCTTGGCCATCGTACTTTTGATGGTGGCGATTACGGTCCAGGATGTGGCGAAGTTGGTTGGGTAGGAGAAGGTACAAGGGAGAAGTAAGTAGGGTCTAGGAAAGGCGGAAAGAAAGCAGGGGAAAAGTGCGAGGTGGAAGGTGGCAGGAAAAGCAGAGGCAAAAAACAAAATCCAAGACAGAAGTAGATACAGAAAGCGGGCGCCGTAGGCGCCCGCTTCGGGTTTCAAAAGGGAAGCAGTGGCTGAACAAGAAATGCTTCCTTTGTAGAGAGTACGTGTCCAATGCCCCGATACTCGAGCAGCTGAATTTCGTAGTTGCCGCAGGTGCAGAACACGTCTTCGAGTATGTCGGTAGGAACCTGAGCCGTGAACAGAAGCGCACGTGTGCGTCCATGTTCCCGTGCAGGCAAGGACACTGGTTTTGCAAACTGCCAATGTTCTCGCCCCGCTTCCAAACCGAAGTGAGTTCGTGCGGCGGACGCCACTACCGATTCATCAAGAACCGTGCTGGCATCGAATACGAGCCGCGGCACGCGCCATGATGCGTGTTCGACACACTTGCGGACGACCAGTAGTTCATCTGTACTGTGGATGCAGGCGACCACGATTTGCGTCATGGATATCTCCCAAATGAGCCATGTGCACAATCCCACGCGCAACATACATAGTCAATTTTGGTCTTTTCGAAAAGGGGCGTACAATGAGTAAAAATATGAAGCAAACACAGCTCTTCACCAAAACAAGAAAAGACGCGCCAGCCGACGAAGTGGCCAAGAACGCGCAGCTCTTGATTCGCGCAGGATACATTCACAAAGAGATGGCCGGTGTCTATTCATACCTGCCATTGGGTTTGCGCGTGCTCAAGAAAATCGAGCAGGTCATCCGTGAAGAAATGAATAAGATTAACGGGCAGGAATTGTTTCTTTCTTCGCTTCATCCGAAAGAACGCTGGGAGGCAACCGGACGCTGGGACAGCCTGGACGTACTGTTTAAACTGAAGGACACGCTTGATCGTGAGTACGCGCTCGGTGCAACGCACGAGGAAATCATTACGCCGCTCGCGCAAGAGTACATTTCATCATATCGCGACCTACCTTTCGCGGCGTATCAATTTCAAAATAAGTTCCGTGCTGAAGTCCGTTCGAAATCAGGCATCATGCGTGGACGCGAATTTATCATGAAAGATTTGTACTCGTTCCACGTGTCGCAGGAAGATCTCGATCAGTACTACGAGCGGGCGGTTGCGGCATACTTGCGCGTATTTGAGCGCTGTGGGCTCGGTGCACAGACATACCTTACCTATGCCAGTGGCGGTACCTTTTCAAAATACAGTCACGAATTTCAAACGCTTACTGATGCGGGGGAAGATATCATTCATCTCTGTGATACCTGCAAAGTGGCGGTAAACGAAGAAATTATTGCCGAGCAACCTGCTTGTCCGAAATGTGGCGGTGCACTTACCCCTCAAAAAGCAGCCGAGACGGGGAACATTTTCAAGCTCGGTACCAAATACTCGGCAGCCTTTAACCTCACCTTTAAAGACGCGGAAGGAAAAGAACAGCCGGTCATTATGGGTTGCTATGGGATTGGCCTGGGGCGCTTGATGGGTACTGCAGTAGAAGTGCTCTCCGATACAAAAGGAATTGTGTGGCCTCGCGAAATCGCGCCGTTTAAAGTGCACCTCATTTCGATTGCCGGTAAATCAGACGAAGCCATCAAAGAAGCAACGCGCGTATACGATGATCTGATTGAACACGGTGTGGAAGTCCTGTGGGATGATCGCGATGCACGCGCAGGAGAAAAATTCGCTGATGCTGATCTGATTGGTATCCCTTTGCGTCTGGTCGTGTCGGAACGCTCTATTGCCGAGGGTGGGTATGAACTTACTGAGCGGAAAACAGGGCAGAGTAAATTGGTGCCCGAGAGTATGCTCCTGCAGACACTGAAATCAAACGTATGAGTACGGAGAACTCATTCACACAATTTAAAGACCGCTTTCTCTCGCGTTTTTCAAACGACATCGGCATCGATTTAGGGACGGCTAATACACTGGTGTATGTGAAGGGGCGCGGCGTGGTGGTCAATGAACCATCGATTGTCGCCATGAACCAGAAGACGGGGCAAGTGGTTGCCGTGGGGCAGCAGGCGCGCGACATGCTGGGCCGTACTCCTTCACACATTGTTGCGGTAAAGCCACTCGTCGACGGAGTGATTTCTGATTTCGAAGTGACCGAAGAGATGCTCTCGTACTTGATCAGCAAGGCACAGGGGCCGCACACGAAATTTCTCGGGCCGCGCGTGGTGGTGGGGGTGCCTTCGGGCATCACCTCGGTAGAGGTGAGAGCCGTGCGTGACGCAGCTCGCAATGCAGGTGCGCGCGAGGTGCACATTATAGAGGAGCCACTTGCCGCAGCAATCGGGATTGGGCTCCCAGTACATGCCGCAACAGGAAGTATGATTATCGATATTGGCGGTGGCACCACCGATATTGGAGTGGTATCACTCGGCGGCCTGGTGAGTGCACGCAATGTGCGCATCGCAGGGGAAAAGCTCAACACCGACATCATTTCATACATACGCAATGAATTTAAAATATTGGTAGGCGAAAAAAGCGCCGAGGAACTGAAGATTGCTGTTTCATCGGTGTCGCTCAAGGATGCTCCGCTCGAAGCAATTATCCGCGGGCGTGACCTCATCACTGGCTTGCCGCGTGAAGTGATGGTGACGGACTCGGATGTGAGGAACGCTATCGGTCACTCTATCGAAGAGCTGATTGATGCGGTGAAAGAGGTCCTGGAGACGACGCCGCCAGAGGTCCTCGCAGATGTCATGCAGCGCGGTGTGTTTCTTGCGGGCGGTGGCGCGCTTATTCGCGGGTTGCCAGAATTACTTGCTGAATCGATTGGGATGCCGGTCAAGGTTGCCCCCGATCCTTTAACTGCAGTGGTGCGTGGTACGGGCATGGTCTTAGACGACATTGATGCATATCGCGAAACACTCCTTACCTCCGATGATGAACTCGCGCCGAAACAGTAATAGCAGCAAAGTACGCTTGGGCATGTTTGCGCTGGTGCTCGTGGCGGTGCTCTTTTTTGCTACCGAGTATTTTTCGGGTGGCGCGATTCGCGCAGGTGCCCGTGATGTGGCGGCGGTCGTGTGGGGCACGTCGCGCAGCACCTACGACACCACGGGAGCAAGTGGTTTTTTCAAATCTAAAGTGGTGTTGGCAAAAGAGAATCAAGCACTCCGAAAGGAGCGCGACGCACTTTTAACGATGCAGTTTCAAAACGATGTACTCCGCTCTGAAAATGCGTCTCTGCGCGCATTTCTGAATGCACATGAAGCACATCCTGACGGCATCGTGGCAGCAGTTTTGTCGCGCCCTGGTATTTCTCCGTACGATACGTTTGTGATTGGCATGGGTGAGGGCGATGGAGTGACGGTGGGCGATTGGGTATTGGTTGCACCGGGATTGGTGATTGGAGAAATCAAAGAGGTAGGGGCACAAACTGCATTGGTGTCACTTTTTTCAGCACCAGGGTATGCGAAAGAAGTACTGTTGCGTGAAGCACTGTTGACCTACACCGGTCAAGGGAGTGGCGGCGGTGTGGTGCAGGCTCCACGTGACTTAGAGGTGCAAGTGGGGGACCTCATCTATCTCGCGAATAGCGGGCTCTCACTCGGTGTGGTGGGTCACGTCTCTGCCAAACCAGAAGACGCCTATCACGAAGTATTGATTGCGCCCCCGGCAAATCTTCCGGCCCTCCGCTTTGTCGAGGTGGTACACCCGCAGGTGGCGGCAGTGCAAGAGTAGCGTCTGTATGATACGCGCGTTTATTTCCGGAGTTGCCATGGCGAGCGTCTTTTTTGCTCCCGCATGGGTGCCACTTTTGACGGTGGGAATGTTGGCGCTGCGGTTTGCGGCATGGGAAGCAGTGTTGGTTGGTTTTCTGGTAGACCTGCTCTACGCACCTGGTGGTTTTTTCTGGGGCATTCCGATGCCTGCAACGCTTTTGATGCTGGTGGTGGTCATCGCGCTCTACCCATGGCGCACACAGTTGGCTGTCAGCCGCTGATTCGCCATTATGCCTTCATATTTCCATAGCGAACGGTCGACGGGTATACTCTCTTCATGGCACGCTTTCGACAAGCGATGATTGATCCAGAAAATATTTTTCTGGATTCACAAAACATGGCAGAGTTCGACACGGCCCATTTTGAAGGGCGTGTTGAAAAGCCAGTCGCTCCTTCGGCGCTCTACGCGATCGGTGTGGTGTTTTTGATTGCGGCGGCGCTCTTTTTGTACAAGATGTTTGATTTGCAAATTGTACAGGGTGCACAATACGCGCTCGCGGCGCAGGAAAATACACTCGCATACTCACTGGTGTTTGCGGAGCGTGGCATTTTGTACGACCGCACGGGGAAGGAATTGGCATGGAACGAGCCTGGTGAATATTTTGCGCGTCGCGCGTACAGCCTGCTCCCCGGGTTGGCGCATGTATTGGGGTATGTGCAGTATCCAAAGGCTGATGGTTCTGGTTTGTGGTGGCGCACCGAATATGCGGGCATCGCGGGTGCGGAAAAGGCCTTCGACCGTGAGCTCTCGGGTATCAATGGAAAAGAAATGGTGGAGGTGGACGCACATGGTGCGGTTGCACGGGGGCACGTGGTGGAACAACCCCAAGACGGTCAATCACTTCGCTTGAGTATCGACGCAGAGGTACAAAGCAAGTTACATACGACCATGGCTGCGCACGCGGCCAACAATCGCTTTCAAGGAGGGGCAGCAGTCATCATGGATGTGCGCACCGGCGAACTTTTAGCGCTCACTAGTTTTCCTGAGTTTACCCCGCAGCCGCTCGTTGATGGTGATTCCGAGAAAGTCGCTGCCTTTGCGAATGACCCGGCGAAGCCTTTTCTTGACCGTGCCATTTCCGGCGTATATACACCAGGCTCGATTGTGAAGCCACTCTTTGCTGCCGCCGCGCTGGCTGAAGGCATCATTTCACCAGACAAATCAATTTTTAGCCCAGGCTATATCACTATCCCGAACCCATACCATCCAGAGTTACCAACGATTATGAAAGACTGGCGGGCGCACGGATGGACCACGATGCGCAAAGCAATCGAGGTATCGTCTGACGTGTATTTTTACTCGATTGGCGGTGGGTACGAAGATCAAAAAGGGCTCGGCATCACCAAGCTTGATGAATACGCGCTCCGTTTTGGACTGGGAAAAGAAACAGGCGTTCCGCTTGAAGGGGAGGTGGTGGGCACTATCCCTACGCCTGCATGGAAGAAGGAAATTTTTGGTGCTGATGAAGAATGGCGCCTAGGAGATACGTACAACACATCGATTGGGCAGTATGGATTTCAGGTGACGCCCATTCAAATGGCGCGTGCAATCGCCTCTATTGCCAATGGTGGGACGTTACTCACGCCGCAGCTGCATGCCAGCTCCACTGCGCAAGGAACTGATATTGGCATCGATGCTGCGCAACTGAAAATAATTCGTGAAGGCATGCGCCAGGCGGTTGCCGGTGACGCCGGGACTGCACGTGCGCTGAATATATCTGGTATACACATCGCCGGTAAAACAGGTACCGCTGAATTGGGAAATCGGAAGCAGTACATGAACTCGTGGGTGGTGGGATTTTGGCCGATGGAAAATCCTCGCTACTCCTTTGCTGTGGTGTTGGAACACGCGCCTGCAGGCACGCTCTCAGGAGCTTCGCCCGGCATGCGTGGTTTTTTTGAGTGGCTCGTCGCCACAAAACCAGAGTACGTGCAGTAACGTGTTTTTCGCAAGACTCGTACGAGAGGGAAGCCAAGTCTGCACCTCCCGCTCGCGCACCTCTTCATGATGGGCGCAAAAATTGTCCACTTTGCTTTTCCTGGGGACAGGGTACAATGACCCCCATAGCTCTATGAATGAAAACAACAACTACCTGACTCAGGAAAAGTTCGATGAATTGACGGCGGAACTTAACCATTTGAAAACGGTGCGCCGCAAAGAAATTGCAGAGCAGCTCGAATACGCACGGTCTCTCGGGGATCTCTCAGAAAATGCTGAATACCAGGAAGCGCGCAACTTGCAGGGCGCAACCGAAGACCGCGTACGTCAGCTCGAGGCAGCCCTTGCACACGTGCAGATTATCGAGCACGCTAAGAGCAGCAAAATCACCTTGGGCAGTGTCGCCACCATCCAAAAGCAGGGCGAAAAGGAAGAGCACACATATGAAATTGTGGGATCGGCCGAAGCAAACATGCTGGAAAGAAAGATTTCACACCTCTCACCGATGGGCGCAGCTTTGATGGGGAAGAAGAAGGGAGATTCTTTTGAGTTCGACACGCCGAAAGGGAAGCAAAAGTATAAAATCATTGCTCTGAAATAGGTGTAACCTCGTACATAAAAGCAAGCCCTCGCCATGCGAGGGTTTGCTTTTATGTGAATATATAGTATAATACTGCTGGTTTCCTCAACTTGGGAGTTCACGATGACCATCGAAGGTCTGTGGATACTACGTGATGCAGTGAGCAAGGCGGGGCAAGTACTTGCCGCCGGGGCCATGGTTGCCTCGTTGGTGGTTCTGCCGCATGGTTTTGCAGCTTTGGGTCAGGCATGGGCGGATCTGCCCTGCTTCGCCTACCTGTGCCTCACCGTATCATGCCTCCTCTTCGAGGACTGCCTGAGACCGGTTGAATAACTTGTCTCAGGCCACCTATCTCTGCGCGGGCACCTCTGGTGCCCGCGTTCTGTATTAGTGCGATGGTTCTGTCCTTTTTTCTGTCATTCCTACCACCTACCACCTCGCACCTTCTGCTTCCTCTCTTGTTTTTCTTCTCCCCTAGACGCTATACGCTTTTTCCCTGCGTCTAGTTTTCCTTATACGCTAACCCCTACTCCCTTGTTTTCTGTTCTTCCTCCCACCTGTAACCTTCCACCTCTTACCTCTGCTTCGTTCCCCCGACGCTGTACGCTTTTCCCTTGCTTCTAGTTTTCCTCGCACCTGAAACCTGCGACCTCGCACCTTCTCCCTCCTCCCTATATACTGCCCATATGTTCTGGCCCGACAAACACCTCACCGCTATTTCCGAGCGTTTTGCAAAAGACATTGCCGCTAAGCGGCAACTCGTCATTCGTGACGAAAAGACGGCGAGTGGGCGGGTGCATATTGGGTCCATGCGTGGTGTTGCTATCCATGGTCTCGTTTCCGATGTGTTGAAAACGCAGGGGCTCGATGTGGTTTTTCGTTATGAAATCAACGACTTCGATCCAATGGACGGTATACCTGCAGAACTGCCTGCTGAAGAATGGGGAAAATATTTGGGTTTGCCACTTAATAAAGTGCCATCACCAGATGGTATCGCCGAAAACTTTGCCGAGTTTTATGCTGCTGAATTTAAAACGGTCATTGCTGAGGCAGGATTTACACCAGAGTACTATCGCGCGAGCGAGCTCTATCTTTCCGGGCGCATGAACGACGTCATCAAAATGGCGATCGAGCGTGCAGAAGATATCCGCCGTATCTACAAAGACATATCGGGCTCTACCAAGGAAGGTGCGTGGCTACCTATTTCGATGGTGTGTACGCAGTGCGGCAAAGTGGGCACTACTCAGGCAGATGCATGGGATGGCACCAAGGTGCACTACCGTTGCACCAAGGGTCCCGGTGGGGCAGAGGGTTGTGGCTTTGAAGGCGAGAACGAGCCATGGGATGGTAAGGCAAAATTACCGTGGAAAGTGGAATGGCCTGCAAAGTGGAAAGTGGTGGGCGTTGATATAGAAGGCGCAGGTAAAGATCACAGCACCAAAGGTGGCGCGCGTGATGTCGCAAACAAAATCGCACAAGAAGTATTCGGCATGACATCGCCCTACGACATGCCCTATGAATTTTTCCTCGACAAGGATGGCAAGAAAATGTCGTCATCAAAAGGTCGCGGTGTTTCATCGCGAGAAATTGCCGATAATTTTCCACCCATCATTCTGCGCCTGGCCTTGATGGGGAAGGACCCTGTGCAGCAAACCTCAATTGATCCTGAAGGAGAGCTTTTGGCACTTCTCTACGATTGGCACGACAAAATTGCAGAAAAGTATTGGAGTGGTGTTGCTGATGACGATGCGCGACTGTTCGAGCTTTTGTATCATGGCAAACCGCCAGAGCGTATGTATCTGCCGCGGTTTTCAGTGGTGACTTTTGTGTGCCAGATGACCCACCTTGATCCCATTGTGGAATTTGCGGCACTTAAGGAAGCAACACTTACACCCGACGAGGAGCGTGAATTAACCGAGCGCATTATTTTTGCTAAGCGCTGGCTCTCGACCTACGCGCCAGATAAATACAAGTACATTTTGCAAAGCACGCTCCCCGACATGGCCGCAACTCTAAGTGACATTCAAAAGTTGGCGCTCAAGGAAGTGTTTGCGTTTGTCGAAGGGCGCGAAAGTGTCGACGGTCCGACTTTTCACGCGGCACTACACGACATCAAGACGAGACTCAACATCCCCCCAAAAGATTTCTTTGCCGCGCTGTACATCATTTTCCTCGGGCGGGATTCAGGGCCACAGGCAGGCTGGTTCCTCTCTACGTTAGACCGAGCATTTCTCGTCAAACGCTTGAGCGAGGCGGTGTAGGACTTTGTGTGAGTGCTGTGCAGAGTAGCCGGCGTGTCGACAAAAGAGAACAGCCGACACTCTGTGTCGGCTGTTAATTTTTTTGCGTCATGAAGAGCGCAAGATGGTGGAGCGAACTCTGTAGGAGAATCCTTCGTGCTCGTCTGTGTATACCACTTTGATGACCGTGAGGTAGAAAGGTGTCAGGCCAATACCTTTGAGGTGGACCATAACCTTTTTCTCTCCGCCGACATCTGAGTACTCTTTGAGGATGCCGTCTCGCACCTCGCAGACCACACGACCCACTTCTGCGTTTAGTCGTTTTGCAGCCTTAGTAGGATGCAGACCAACTTTAGCCAAGTGCGGGATGGCCTGTTCCACATACGCTGCACTGCTAAAAATTAATTCGCAAAAGCGTTGTCCGCGCATTGCGTCGCTGAACATGGGTGTCTCCTGTGTCCTTTTACTGCCGAGAGAATAGCATGGTGCGCGTTGTTTTTTATACATGATGCCCTTGCCGCACAGGGTATAGACATATAGTAAAAGCGTGGTATTATCCATCTCGGTGAGCAAAAAGCTCCCGTGTGACGCTTGAAAGAGGTTATCTTATGTCCATCTATCACCAGTACAAAGAAGTGCGTCGCGCCGCCCATAGCCCTCGCGAAGAGGGTGAGATGGTCGGCCACGTGGTCGGAAAGACATTGATCGCCACTGTTGCGACCATCGCTCTCGGCGTGGCGGTCGTCATGTTTGTCACAGATTCGAAGCCGTGGGCAGGGCCGCTCATTATCGGCTGCGCTCTCTTGGGCATCGTCGTTGGCGGCATGTGGGGCATGCGCACGGTTGTGCGCAAGTACACCCGCGTCGGCGGCACGACCACCGCGTAGTGCCAATCGGTCGCTCGTAATTCTTGGCCCCACAGCATTCGCTGTGGGGCCTTCATCGTTTGTACATAGACGCCGGGATGTGCACAGAGGGTACTTCCATGCGCGATATACTGCAGTCATGGATAATAACTGTGCGCGCATATGATTTCTGGAGCATCACTCTCGGTGGCACTTTTGGCGGGTCTGGTCTCCTTTCTTTCACCTTGTGTTTTGCCGATTGTGCCGGGGTTTCTCGCATATCTGGCAGGTAGCACTACGCACGGTGTGCCGAGCCGCAGCAAGACATTCGTCGCCAGTCTCTTTTTTGTGTCTGGGTTTTCAATCGTATTTGCAGTGATTGGAGTCCTCTTGAATACGATACTTTCCCAGATTGCCTACGATGCGCAGATATGGCTATCGCGCATCGGCGGCATGGTCATTATTTTTTTCGGTCTGTATCTGACAGGTATTATTCGCGTACGCTTTCTGGACCGGCCGCATACGATAAAGGTGCGCACACTGTTTGGTTCGCGCGAGCTTACTGCATTTGCCTTTGGTGCAGCATTTGCGGCAGGGTGGACGCCGTGTGTGGGGGCTGCGCTCGGCGCGATTCTGGGGCTTGCCGCAAGTGAGCCCGCTGCCGCTTTCGCTCTTTTGATGGCATATGCACTAGGTCTCGGTGTGCCGTTTTTGCTCATCGGACTGTTTGCGGGGGAATCAGGGGCATGGCTTTCACGCTGGGGAACAGTCGCGCGTTATGCGACGATCGCATTTGGATTGCTCTTGATAGGAGTTGGCTTGCTCATTTTCACCCAGCAGCTGGCAGCATTCGGCAACTTCGATTTTCTCACCAAGATGCTGTATATATTGCCTATATGAATACGTTTAGAACATTGAACACACCGATGCAGGTACTGGCTGCAGTACTGGGTGTTGCACTACTTGGCGTTGTTGTGTTTTATCTCGGCAAGGACTCACCGCAGGATACGCCCCGCAAAGATGCACCGACGATAGAAGTGCCGGTGCCTATTGTGCCCAACACACAGAAAGGAGCGCAGTACCCCACGGCAAAAGAATTGGAAGGTATCGCTGGCTACATCAATAGCCCGAGTGCTGATGGTGGAGATACGCCCTTCAGAATCGCTGACTGGGTAGGGCGACGAGTGATCCTGCTTCAGTTCTGGAGTGCCAACTGCACGAATTGCAAACGAGTCCAGCCCTACATGAATGCGTGGCATGACAACTATAAAGAGAAGGGGCTGCTGACGATTGGTGTGCACACCCCCATAACACCAGAAGGAAGAGTATATGGGGTGGTGTCAGATGCGGTGCGGAATGAGCGTATTACCTACCCTGTCGTGGTGGACTCTGATTTCAAAACATGGGACGCGTATGAAAACGACGCGTGGCCGCACCTGTATCTGATCGATACTGATGGATACGTGGTGTACGAGCACGTGGGCGAAGATGCGTACCTGGAAACGGAAATGAAGATACGCGAGCTTCTGATGGAACACGCTCAAAAACGAGGAAACCCGTTGCCCATATTGAATATGATCCCGAAAGAATCTCCTGCGGGAGAGGTAACGCGCGATCCGAGTGATCCGGGCTACATAATGCGTGGTCAATAATCCATTCGGCGTTTCGCTTTGTGTCGGGCTGTGATAAAACGGTACACGGCAGGAACAGAGGAGAACAGGCATGCACAGGGCACTGTATTGCACCGTCGAGGACACCTTGGCAGAAATCGAGTCGAGAAATCGTGATGGTATCGAGCAAGGAAAGGTTTGCAACGTGGCACGGGCGCATGCGCTCCCGCTTCCTATTGACGGGATGGTCTTGTTACTAACTGCACTCGGCCATGACCGTTTTGAAGTGCTCGATTTGGGATGTGGTGTTGGTCGAGTGGCTGCCTATCTCATCGACCATGGAAAAGACTACACCGGGCTCGATTTTGCGCGCGGGTACTTGGACGAGGCGCGTGCATCCAACTCCGGTGTGCCTTTCGTCTGCGCCAGCATGAGTGCAATACCATTCCCTGACGAGAGTTTTGACGGTGTGTTCACTTGCTGCTCACTGCAGTACACACCAAAAATGTATGTAGGCACGGTATTGGAAAGCGTGCGCACTGTCTTACGCTCTCGCGGAGTCTTCGTGGCGATGCTTCCATACATTGGGGTGTCGTACGAGGAGATAATAGAGCGCGACGATGGATCCCAGCTGTACCACTCATGGTGGGATACGAGTGAGTTCGAGGAGGCATTGGATGCTACCGGCTTTTTTGTCGCAAACTCATGGGTCGCAGAACTCGATGGGACCAGCTACTTTCTCGCCATAAAGCGCTAGACGTCAGCGAAGCAAATGGAAAGAAACGACCTCTTAGACCGTGCAGTGAGGCTGTGTACAACCTTCCTTGCCCCCCGCTACAGCGGGGGGTATCGTTTATGCATTATCTACTTAATCGTCGTACATCCACGCACGGTATTGGTTTACCGTGCGTGGGCGTGCAATCAAAAAATACGACATGAACAGCTTTCTTAATGAGTGGGGTGCGCTTATCGCTCGCGTTTTTCTTTCGGCCCTCTTTATCGTTGGAGGTGCAGGTATGGCCATGAACTTTGGAGGTACTGCAGGGTTCCTGGGGTCACTTACACCAGTGCCGGGAGTGGTTATGGCGGCACTAGCAATACTCTTCAAGCTTGGTGGTGGTCTCGCTCTTCTCGTAGGTTGGAAGGCTCGTGAAGCTGCGTGGGCGCTTATTGCCTTCACGCTCGCTACGATTCTCTTGGCGCACATGAACTGGTCAGATCAGAATCAGATGACCCAGGCACTCAAGAACCTTGCCATCATTGGCGGTCTCTTGATGGTGGTGATTCATGGAGTAGGCAGCAAAGTGTTGGGCAGCAAATCAGGAGCGATGTAGTAGTGCTTTTTCAACACAAAGTGCCCGCCTCCGGCGGGCACTTTGTGTTATGCTGAATCTATGACAGAAAAGGGACACGTATCCAAAGATCAGGCACTGTGGAATGCAGTCGCGACATTTGCGTTCGTCACGCTCGTGATTTTGGGTTTTGGACTCCTCACTCATGGCGGCAGGTTCACCAAGATTTTGTACTACATCGATTTCTTCGACGTCCTCATTATGGGGTTGGCGACGTTCCGAATCATTCGTCTGATCACCTACGACAAGATATTTTCCTTTGTGCGTGAGTTCTTTTTGCACGAAGTGGAGGGTGTATATGTAAAGCGTGATGGTGGCTTCAAGCGACTGGTATCAGAATTAATAGAATGTATGTGGTGCACCGGCTTGTGGGCAGGGCTTTTCGTTTTCGTCGCGTATCTGGCGAATCCAGTGGGCACATTCCTCGTATATATCTTGGCCATCGCGGCCTTGGGGTCTTTCTTTCAAAATGTTTCAAAGGCGGTCGCTAGCACTTTTGAGAAATAGAGCATATGGCGCGATACCAGCGCGCGCTGTTCTTATTTCGGCGTGATTTTAGATTGGAAGACAACACAGCACTGAATGCGGCTTTTAAGGATGCGGAAGAGGTGGTGTGTGCTTTTATCTTGGACGAGCGGCAAGTGAGTAAGCAAAATCCATACGCGGGCGAGCACCTGCTGCAATTTATGGCAGAGAGTTTGATGGAAGTCGACGCTGAGCTGCAATTAAAAAAAGGGCGCCTGCACGTGTGGAACGGCATTGCAGAAGCAATTATTCCACGTCTCGCGCGCGAGGCCTCATGCCAGGCGGTGTATGTTAATCGTGACTACACGCCGTTTGCGCAGATGCGCGACGAAGCGATTATGCAGGCATGTACTGCAGTCGGAGTAGTAATGCATACGTATGATGATGCTCTTTTGGTTGCCCCTGGAAAAGTACTTACGCAGAAAATAGAGCCATACAGCGTCTTCACCCCTTTTTATCGCGCAGCAAGAACGGGGATGGTGCCGCACCCTGAAACGGCAGAGGGTAAGTACGCTGCGCTGCCAAGCGGTGCCGATGGTGGCGAGGCGCTCCTTGCACCATTCTTGCGCAACAAAATACTAGCTGCTCGCGGAGGGCGCGCAGCAGTACGCGCCGTACTCGATGATGTTGGACGACATACACACTACAGCTATGAGCGTGACATGGTGGCGCACGCGGGTACCACGCTACTCTCGCCATACTTAAAGCACGGGTGCGTTTCAGTGCGTGAAGCGTATTGGGCAATGAGAGAGCAGCTGCCGCACACGTATGAGCCGCTCACGCGGCAATTGTACTGGCGTGATTTTTTCACACACCTCGTGTTTTTCCATCCTGAAGTGCTGGGGAAAGCATTCAAGCCACAGTACGACCGCGTGCGATGGGACGAGCCAGGAGAAAATTTTGAACGCTGGAAGAAGGGCGAGACGGGTTTTCCAATTGTGGATGCAGGCATGCGCCAGTTGAATGAAAGTGGGTGGATGCACAATCGCGCGCGCATGATTACTGCCAGTTTCCTTGTAAAAGATCTACACATAGATTGGCGTGAAGGCGAGCGCTATTTTGCCACCAAACTCATCGACTACGACCCGGCAGTGAACAACGGTTCGTGGCAATGGGTAGCCGGAACAGGTGCAGATGCGGCGCCATACTTCCGCATTTTCAACCCCTGGTTGCAGCAGAAAAAATTTGATCCTGATGCTCTCTATATAAAGCGGTGGGTACCTGAGCTTGAGAGTGTGCCCATTAGTGATATTCACACATGGGACAAAAAGGCAGGCGGCCTCTTCGAGGCCGCCCTGTACCCTGCGCCCATGCTTGATCATCGCGAAGAAGCAGAAGAGGCTAAGCGCCGATTTGGTAAAGCGTTGAAGTAGCGCACGGAATACGATAGGGTGCAGACAGAGACGGTATTGGCCGTTGGACGTTGAGGAGGAAAGAGAGATGCTCGATAAACTTTTGGCAGATGCTGAGGCGCTGAGGACTGAGGTGCAGACCGATGCAGCCACGAGCCAGCAAAAACTGGCTGCTGCGTGTGCGGCTGTCCGTGCAGCAATCACAGGTGGAGAGACCACCGGCAGTCCTATCAAGGATGTGCTGTGTATGCGCGTGAGCCGTCTTGATTCCACGATGCTGGCGCAGTACGAAGCAATCGATGCGGCACTCAAAGGGAAAGTAGGGCAGTTAGTGTTGGTGGCGTTTGATGAAAGCGTGCGCACGAAGCATACGTTTACCGGCCACGGGAACGAATACACGGTGATGCGTAAAGGTATACTGGGCGTACTTGCACGAGATGCGTTGCAGAGAAGTACGGACCTCACCAAGCACACACTATCGATCCCTACGAGCATGTTCGCCAGCCTAGGAGAGTACTCACTCACCGTGCAGCAAGGAGCGATTAGTGAAGGCTCATACTCGTTCAACTGGGGAACGTTTGTTGCAGACCCTAACGAGATGCCGTACTACCGCATGCATGAAGGGTCATGCGTGCCAAACGTTCAGGTGATCGCAGGGAATGCAGAAGTACTGGCGTACGTTGAGAAGCGCGCCTTTTCTTTGGGCTGCCTCAGCATCGACGTGGTGTTGCGTGCCAGTCTGCTCTTTCACATGAATATACCGCTCACTGATCGAATCATCGCTGCATATGAAAGCACGGTCGCCTTGGATTGCGCGCGGCTCACCGGTTTGCGTAGGGAAGCAGAATACGTCAGTGCGACCTTGGCTGACTTGCGCCGTGCTCGGCTGGAAAAGCAGCCGTTTATGCTGCTGGATCGGCAGACGATGCTCAACGCTCTAGATGCTGAAAAGTTTCAGCGCACTGAAAAGGAGCTCGTACGCCGCCTCGGCGAAATTCACACTGAAGTGGTGCGTGTGTTTGGTAACGGTGGCACGAGTAACGTTGGGTTGCTGCTCCCTTACTTCCATAGCCACCCCATCATTCCGTGGGCGCGCGGGTACATGTTGGAAAGTGAAATGAATAAGTAAGAAAACAGAGGCGGCCACGCAGTGGCCGCCTCTACCTGTTTTAATTGTGGAATGCTACCCTGTGTGCGCGTCGTACGTGGCGCACCTATCTGCTGCATTGGGTCGGGGTATCGTATAGTGGTAGTACGCAAGGCTGGGGGTCTTGTAGCCCGAGTTCGATTCTCGGTACCCCGACCGAGTGCAGCGAGGGCGGGTACAGTAACCTGCCTGCGCAGGTTACGTCGAGAATCGAAGCGCCGCAGGATATGTTTGCGAGCACCACGAGCAAACATCCGAGGCGCCGTCCGAGAACGCGAGGTCTTTTGTGAGGCCATGGGCCGAAGCAAAAGCCCGCGATTCTGGGACGATGAAGGTACCCCGACCGAGTGCAGCGAGGGCGGGTACAGTAACCTGCCTGCGCAGGTTACGTCGAGAATCGAAGCGCCGCAGGATATGTTTGCGAGCACCACGAGCGCGCATTTAATTTTGTATAAAAAAGTGGTGCCCCGCGAACGTCGCGGGGCACCGAGTTGGATGGAGTACTGTTTATTCTTTGCGACCCCGCTCCTTGCCGAACACCTTCAGAAGATTGGCTAGGTCAATGAACTCGTCGGCTTGTCGCCGGAGTTCGTCAGCCGCGAACGGTGCGGCTGGGTCTATGCTCGAGACCACGATGACCCGTCTTCCCATGTCCTGAATTGCTTCGACGAGAGGAGTGAAGTCGGCGTTGCCGCTGAAGAGAACAATCTCGTCAACGGTAGGAGCAATCGTAATCGCCTGCACTGCCAGCAGGACATCGATCGTTCCCCTCAAGCGACGGTTCCCAGAAGTGTCGCCGCGTTCCTTCGCTAGCCGGGTCACCATGGTATAACCATTGTAATCCAGCCAGTCGAGCAATGGACGAATGCTCTGCACACCGTCCTCACCCTCCTCAACGGTCGTGAAATAGTACGACCGAAGAAGGTGGCTTCTTGCTCGGGCCCACAGCGTCAGCTTCCGGTAGTCAACATCCATGCCGAACGCTCTCGCGCAGGAATAAGTGTTGGCTCCGTCGATGAGTACAGCGCTTTTAGGCTTGTACTCTACTTTGTCGGCCATGCCGACCTCCATCGCCGCTTCAATACCACCCTGGGAGGTGGCCACCTCCACAGATGTGGAGGCCGCAGACAGCGGCAAACCTTACGTCATATGGATATTATACCACATATTAGAAATAACACAATGGACCAAAAAAGGCGTGTGCACAAAGCTTTTTTGGCACGTTTCCTCGCATGGTACGCTGGGGGGCGTGTCTAGCTACGTTCATCAACTCCGTGACTTCCTGATGAAGTCGACCGCCCCGCAGGTCTTGATCTTCTCGAGCGCCGCACTGTACTTCCTCTTGGAATTTATTGTTGGGAAGTATCTGCTGCCGATTTTCGGTGGCTCGTGGGCAGTGTGGATCACGGTGCTGTCTTTTTTCACCACTGCCTTACTGCTGGGGTATCTGTATGCGCATTGGCTCATTCAAAAAAATGCACAGACGCAGCGGCAGTGGCATCGCGCATTGCTTTTGTTGGCTGCGCTTTGTGTCGGTAGTGTCGGCGCGGCTGTTGCTTTGGGCGCCAACATTCCCGCATACTTCGGCGTCGGCAACTTACCACCAGCTCTGGAAATTATTCTGCTACTCCTCTGCACCGTTGGCATCCCTGCAATCGCCCTAGCTGCCACCAATACCTTGGTACAGCACTGGAGCTATGAAAACGAAGGCACGTATCGCCTGTACGCACTTTCGAATGCAGGATCATTTGTGGGGCTACTCAGCTATCCGTTTCTGGTGGAGCCGCTCCTTGCGGTCCCTACACAAGCCGCCTTGTGGGCACTAGGTTTTATCTTCTTTGCCTACCAGTTGCGTCGCTTTATACAAAAAGATGCGCACGCAGTAGCAACGCACGTACACAGTGAAAAAGTGTCTATTGGTACCAAATTGCTGTGGCTCACTCTGGCCGCATTCCCCGCGCTTCTGATGGTCGCCACTACCGCGCAAATCACACACGTCGTTGCCCCTATCCCGCTTCTCTGGATGGTGCCGCTTGGTTTGTATTTGCTTTCATACGTGCTCGCGTTTTCAGGGAGAGGTGGGGGGAGGGTGGCCACCGGGATGTTTCTTGCGGCGGCATGGGGGTCTCTCTACCTTCTTGATGCAGGGGTCACATCGTTTATGGAGCGGCTCGGGGTGTACCTTTCGCTTCTGTTCTTCGCGTCCTTGGTTCTCCATGCTCATCTATTTGCTGCACGGCCAAAAGGTGCGCAGCTTTCACTCTTTTACTTCTATGTATCACTCGGTGGCGCCCTGGGCACACTGCTGATTTCTTTTGGTGCACCGCTGGCCTTCAATGATCTGTGGGAGTTTCCCATCGCGGTGCTCATAGGGGTGATACTTTCCACCGTATTCTTCCTTTACTCTTTGGTAGGGCCGAAATTTATTTGGCCAGTACGCATCCTTGCCGTCGGCTTCGTCTTTATTGCAGTGAATCAATTCTACGTATTCACCCAGGCTGAATTTGGCTTTGAGGGGACCGAGCGCAACTTCTACGGCATCACGATGGTATACAAAACCGACGACAAGGTCTCGCTCTATCACGAGGAAACGTTGCACGGTTCGCAATTTACGGATGCTGAAAATTCGAGAAAGCCAACGACGTACTATTCGTTGCATGGGGCAGTCGGGCGCTCGTTTGGCTACGAGCGTGTGGTGGCGCATCCTGAGGGTCCGCTTAATGTGGCGATTATAGGACTAGGAACAGGTACGGTCGCTGCATATTGCCGTCCAGGAGACTCATTTGTGTACTACGAAATAGATCGACGCATGGAGCGTATTGCGCGCAACGATTTCACGTATTTGTCGCACTGTCCGGGGGTCGAAGTGCGCATTGGCGACGCACGTCGTGTGATGGAATTGGAGGTAGATGCAGGAAAAAAACAAATGTATGACATCCTGATCATCGATGCGTTCAACGACGACAACATTCCCGCACATTTGGTGACCGTTGAGGCGCTCGAGACCTACGCACAGCTGATGCGGCACGACGACAGTATCATCGCGTTCCATACATCGAATCGTTATCTAGAGCTGGCGCCGCTCGTAGTGTCTCTTGCCAAAGAAAAAGGTTTTGCGGCAGTCGTCATAGATGGTGGCGGTGAGGCAGATGTGGGCGGCACTTCATCTCAGTGGGTACTGCTCTCGAAAAACACCGATGTATTCAAGCGTGAGCTCTTTCTAGAAAATTCAGACGAACTACCGACGTATCTGCCGCGCCCGTGGACCGACACCTACTCAAATATTCTCCCTATCATTTCCGTACCCACCTCTTTTGCAGACATAATTGGCGAGAGAATATTTTTTCCTACTCCATGGCCGCTGTATGCATCCTCGACCCTTGATACGGCAGAATAATGGAGCATCAGCTACATGTCTACTATGAAACAGATAATACAATTCTTTAAACGCTTTAGTCCTGCGGAGACACTGATCTTCTCGAGCGCCGCACTGTACTTCCTCTTGGAATTTATTGTTGGGAAGTATCTGCTGCCGATTTTCGGTGGCTCGTGGGCAGTGTGGATCACGGTGCTGTCTTTTTTTACCGTCGCCCTTTTGTTGGGGTATGTGTATGCGCATTGGCTCACCAAGCGAACAGTTGCGGTACAACAAAAAATGCACCGGACGCTTCTTCTGGTTGCACTCGTGCCTGCGGCGCTCGTAGGTATAGCGATCATGAGTGGAGCGAGCGTGCCTGCATACTTCGGCGTCGGCAACTTACCACCAGCTCTGGAAATTATTCTGCTACTCCTCTGCACCGTTGGCATCCCTGCAATCGCCCTAGCTGCCACCAATACCTTAGTACAGCACTGGAGCTATGAAAACGAAGGCACGTATCGCCTGTACGCACTTTCGAATGCAGGATCATTTGTGGGGCTCCTCAGCTATCCGTTTCTGGTGGAGCCGCTTTTTTCCGTGCGGGTGCAAGCGGTATTGTGGGTCATCGCATTTGTGTACTTTGTATATGCCATGCGGCACTTCATCCTGCATACCGCGGCCATAGAAGTGGCAAAAGATGAACATCACACACCCGTTTCAGTCTCACGGCGCCTCACGTGGCTTGGACTCGCCGCATTCCCCGCGCTTCTGATGGTCGCCACTACCGCGCAAATCACACACGTCGTTGCCCCTATCCCGCTTCTCTGGATGGTGCCGCTTGGTTTGTATTTGCTTTCATACGTGCTCGCGTTTTCAGGGAGAGGTGGGGGGAAAGTCGTCATGACGCTCTTCGTTCTCTCTGCAGGAGGGTCGTTGTACCTACTGGACGCGAGCGTGCATGTGTACATGTTGCGCTTGTTTGTGTACTTGCCGCTTCTTTTCTTTGCATCACTCTCGATTCATGCTCTTTTGTATCGACTACGCCCTCATGGTGGGGCGCTGTCGTCTTTTTATCTGTATCTGTCCCTTGGCGGGGCATTGGGCACGCTTTTGGTTTCTTTTGGTGCGCCGATCATTTTCAACGAGCTCTGGGAGTTTCCGCTTGCAGTGTTTGCCGCATTTTTGGGAGGCTGTGCGCTCCTCTTGTACAGTGCATCTGCACACCTGTCGTCATGGGTGCCGCGTGTACTCATGGTGGCAGTGGCCTTTGGAGCGGGGCAGTTTTTCTATGCATTTACGCAGGAATATTTTGGTTTTGAAGGAGTGGAAAGAAATTTCTACGGCATCACCACGGTGGTAGATGGCCCTGACAAAGTGACCCTGTTGCACGAGCAAACGGTGCATGGCACACAGCTTAAGTTTGATGAGCGCGTACCTACCGCGTACTTTACGCTCCACAGCGCCATTGGAAGAACGTTTGGCTATCAGCGTGTGGTGGCACACCCCGATCGGCCGCTTTCGGTGGGCGTGATTGGATTGGGCGCAGGCACCATGGCGGCGTACTGTCGACCAGGAGACACGTTTGTATATTACGAAATCGACGCACGCATGGAGCGCATTGCGCGCAACGATTTCACCTACCTATCGCACTGCCCCGGGATAGAAGTGCGCATCGGTGATGGACGACGCTTGATGGAGCAAGAAGTGGCGGCGGGGCAGACGGGCGTCTACGATGTGCTGATGGTTGATGCATTCAACGACGACAACATTCCTGCACACTTGGTAACGGTAGAAGCGCTGGATGTCTACGGCAAACTATTGCGCGAGAAAGACAGTATCATCGTTTTTCAAGCATCGAATCGTTACATTGCCCTTGCGCCTTTGGTTATCGCACTCGCCAAAGAGCGTGGCTATTTCGCGGTAGTGATGGAAGGGGATGTGAGCATGGACACTGCGTCACTCACTTCGCAATACGTGCTTCTTTCGAAAGATCCGCACGTGTTTAGCCAGAAACTGTTCCTTGAGGCATCGGTGGAGCTGCCGAAGTATTTACCGACTGCATGGACTGATACCTACTCAAACATTCTGCCGCTACTCACGCTGCCGAGCCCTTTTCGGGATTAAGCTGATGTAAAAAGAGCGCTCTATCGTACGAGTGCAAAACATGGCATAGTGCAGAAAGAGCAGCGCCGTGCTGCCAACTCAACAAGGAGAGACATCATGACTGCATTTCGCGCGTTTTTGATCGCCCTCATCGTCGGTTTGGTTGGTGGGATGACTACTTCTGCCATCCGCGCCGACGACCTGCAGAAGCCTGCGATACAGGTGGAAGCAACGGCTCCGGCCCTGCAAAAAATGGCGGTTCTCGCCACGAAACTGCCGGAAACCATGAGCCTTCCCTCGGGCGTCGTGCCCATCTGCAGCGCGCCGAAGATTTCCTGCGAGTCGTTCTGCTTCCAGTGTCGCGGCGGCCGCGGCTCCTGCATACGCGACTGCAAGAACCGCGGCAATCCCTGCGTGAGCCCGTGTTGAAGTGACGGCTCTGTTATTCCTTGCCGGCCCCGACTCTGTCGGGGCCGGCTTCTGTTTGTGTGGATAAATGTGGTTGCGTGGTAGAAAGTGGCATATACTTGGAAACTAGTGGGAGAAAGTGGGAACATGCCCAGGTGCACGATTAAGGACGTGCGTCCTGAGTCTGGTGAATCCATTGGATTCAGCAGAGTCCCCGTGTCTTGAAAAAGATGCGGGGAACATGATGCCCCAGCACAACATGCTGGGAACCACCTACATCTCACGAAAATATATGTTCATCGGCGAGTACGAACACGCGTTAGACGACAAAAAACGGGTGATGCTCCCGAAGGCATTCAAGAATGGGTTAGGTAAGAAAATGGTGATGACGCGGGGTTTTGACAATTGTTTGTTTGTCTACCCACAAGACGCGTGGAAGAAAGTTGCGGAAAAACTTCAGACACTTTCTTTTGCGCAGGCTGATACGCGTGGGTTCAGTCGCTTTCTGCTTTCAGGTGCGGCAGAGGTAGAGGTTGATGCTGCTGGTCGTGTGCTGATTCCGGAAAACCACAAGCAATTCGCTGGTCTCAAAAGGACGGTGGTCTTTGCAGGGGTCTCGGATCGGGTCGAAGTGTGGGATGCAGGGCTGTGGAAGAGCTATAAAGCGCGCATTGAGAAGCAAGCTGATGCGATGGCCGAAAAGCTCGGTGAGATTGGAGTGCTGTAGGTTTTTGGTTGCAGAGAGCTGCTAGAGGATTTGCATACGTCATGCGCACGCGACGAACCACATCCTCTAGCAACTCGGTGCCACGAGAGACTGACCTGCACCCTAGTGTTCTTTTACATGAAGTTGTTGATGCGCTTGAACTCACCGGCAGTGAGACAATCGTCGACTGCACCCTGGGTGGTGCGGGGCATACCAAGGCAATTGCTGCAAAGCTGAAAGGCGACGGCAAACTGATAGGCCTTGATGCCGACCCTGCTGCAGTAGATCGTGCGCGGCGTGCACTAAAAAATGCGCAGCCACGAGTCTTGTTGTCGGTGAGCAACTTTCGCCACCTCAGAAGGACTCTGGAAACACTCAAGATAGCGGCAGTCGATGGGTTTGTCTTCGACCTTGGGTGGAGCGGATACCAGCTGGTTGCCGAACGAGGATTTTCATTCATGGCTGATGAACCACTCTTGATGACCTATGGAGCCAAGGATGCCCACGTGTTTACTGCGTACGACGTGGTGAACAACTGGGAAGAGGAAAGCATTGCCGACATTCTCTATGGTTGGGGTGAAGAGCGATTTGCCCGGCGCATTGCCAAAGCCATTGTGGCGAGGCGTGAACTAAAGCCCATTGCAACCGCCAGAGAGCTCGGTGAATTGATTAGCCACGCGGTCCCACGCTTCTATGCGCGTGCAAAATTGCATCCGGCCACGAAAACATTCCAGGCAATCCGCATTGCGGTAAATGACGAGCTAGGCGCCTTGAATGACGGTCTTTCGCAAGCGCTGATATCGCTCGCACCTAAAGGAAAGATTGCGGTGATTACGTTCCACAGCATCGAGGACAGGGCAGTAAAGCGTCTTTTCCGTGAATGGCAAAACCGTGAACTGGGTATGGCGACGACCAAGAAGCCCATTCGACCATCAACTACTGAATTGAGTGCCAACCCACGCGCTCGCAGTGCAAAACTTCGTGTCTTTCAAAAAAACTAACATGCAACCCATAATTCCATACATACAGAAAACCAAAGCGCTCCTTGCAGAGGAGTATTTTTGGGAATCTCACCTGCGGCGGCTCTTGGTCCTCTGTACTGCGGTTGCGTTTGTGGCATACGTGTATTGTGTAGCGGCCTCTATTTTGAATGTGATTGCCCGCAAAGAGGCTGATGCGAAAACGGCGTCTTTTGCTGCTGCCATTTCGGCACATGAATCGACCTACTTTTCACTTACTCAGTCGATAAAAGAAGAGTCATTGGGAGAACATGGTTTGTTTGCGATTTCCGACAAACATTTTGTGACGCGAACGCCAACCCTCGGCTTCTCCGCGCATGTCCGGTAAATCAAAAGGGCTCGCTCGGTTTCAATGGCGAGTGCGCACAATATTGGGCTGTCTGATTGCAGTCGCACTCCTTCTCATTGCGCGACTCTACTTCGTGCAGGTCGTAAACGGCGCCGAATACCGTGCAGCGGCTGAAGGACAATACACTTCCACGGGTGCTGCAGCAGAAGCTCGAGGGGATATCTATTTCACGGAAAAAGACGGGCGCGCGTACGCTGCTGCAGTAATGCGCTCGGGCTACAAAATCGCCATCCAACCAAGTGTGCTCGAGAATCCGGAAAAAGTGTACGGACTTTTAAACGAAGTAACACCTATTTCAAAAGAGCGATTTTTTGCTGCAGTTGCCAAAACGACTGACCCGTATGAAGAGGTAGCCACCCGCGTGGATGAAGAGGCGGGAAGAATAGTACGCGACATGGAGCTCTTGGGCGTGGTGGTGTCTCACGATCGCTGGCGCTTTTACCCTGCACAGGAGCGCGCAGCGCAGACGCTGGGATTTGTTGGGTTCCAAGGACACGAGCGCGTAGGGCGCTATGGCTTGGAGCGCTACTGGCAAGACACACTGAAGCGCAATCCTCACGAACTCTATGGAAACTTCTTTGCAGATATTTTTGCCAACATTGAAGGCCTAGCAGCAACGACGAGTGCCGAAGGCGGGGATGTGATTACCACTATCGAACCTACCGTTGCGCAGCGATTGGAAGATGTGTTACACAAAATTGACGAAACGTACTCCCCAAAACTTTCAGGCGGTATTGTGATGGATCCAAAAACGGGTGCCATCATCGCTATGAGTGCGACACCGAGCTTTGACCCAAACAAGTACAACGAAGTAACCTCGCCTGCCGTGTTTAGTAATCCTATGGTTGAAAGTGTTTTTGAATTGGGCTCCATCATGAAGCCGCTCACCGTTGCTGCCGGCATCGATGCGGGGGTGATCAACGCAGGAACCACTTACAACGATACGGGTTGTATTACGCGTAGCGAATTCCGCGTGTGCAATTTCGATCACATAGCACGCGGGCGCGTGGCGATGCAGGAAGTTTTGAGTCAATCATTGAATACGGGTGCCACGTATGTTGCCGAGAAGCTTGGTTTTGATCGATTTGCCCAGTATGTGCGAGCTTACGGCCTGGGTGAAGAAACAGGCATTGATGTGCCCAATGAAGTGCGCGGAAAGCTCGCCGGTTTGGACAGCGGCTCGGCAGTCGACTTGGCATCAGCATCATTTGGGCAGGGAATTGCTTTGACCCCGATTGCCATGACTCGCGCCCTTGCCTCGCTTGCAAACGGCGGCATTTTACCTGAACCGCACGTGGTGGATCGCATTGTGTACCCTTCAGGACTTTCAAAGAAAACCTGGCACATGGGTGAGACGCGGGTGATTTCCGCGGCAGCAGCAGAAGAAACAACACGCATGCTGGTGGAAGTGGTAGACACGGCGCTTTTGAAAGGAAAGGTAAAGCAAGCAGGGTATTCCATTGCCGCGAAGACGGGCACCGCACAAATCGCACAGCAAGGCGGCGGCTATTCAGCAGATAAATACCTGCACTCGTTCTTCGGCTATTTCCCTGCACATGACCCCAAATTCGTGGTCTTTCTCTTTACCGTAGAGCCGAAAAACGTGGAATATGCATCGCAGACCTTGACCGAGCCGTTTATGGACCTCGCTAAATTCCTCATTAGCTACTACGATATCCCTCCCGACCGCTAGAATCGACTAAAAGGATGTCTGCGACAGAAGGATGGTAAAAAGGTAGAATAAAGAAAATATGACATTCATACGCTCGATCGTAACGATGATTCTGACCTGGGAAGCTCGACTGATACTAAAAAAATATACGCCTTTTATTGTGGCGGTGACGGGTAGTGTGGGAAAGACAACGACCAAAGATGCGATTTACACGGTCCTCTCCAAGGACCGTGACACGCGCAAAAGCGATAAAAGTTTAAATAGTGAGCTCGGTATCCCGCTTACCATCATTGGTGCGGAAAGTGGCTGGTGGAACCCTATTTCGTGGCTCACCATCATGTGGAAAGGGCTGCTGTTGATTATTCTCCCCACGCGCTATCCAGAGGTGCTGGTTTTGGAAGTAGGGGCAGATCATCCTGGCGATGTACGCCGTGCCGCGGTATGGCTCAAGCCGCACATTGCGGTGATCACGGGGATCCCCGAAATTCCTGCACACGTAGAATTTTTTGATTCACCTGATGCGGTGGTGAAGGAGAAAAAAGAATTAGCGCTGCATGTGCGTTCGGGCGGCTCGGTTATTTTGAATGGCGATGATGAACGTACTCGAGCCATGCATAGTGAGTTTCGCGCAACCGCGGTGCGCTATGGCCTCACCGCCGGAAACGAATTTACTGCATCACACGAAAGCGTGGTGTATCAGCAAGATGCACCACGAGGGATGCGTTTTCGTGTGGATCACAGTGGCTCGTCGGTCCCTATTACCATCATGGGTGCCCTAGGGCGCACACATATCCTGCCGTCTTTGGCAGCGTGTGCCGTTGCTGATGCAATGGGTATCGATCTGGTCGCTGCAGGCGGCGCACTTTTGTCGCATGAGCCAGGGCCAGGCCGTATGCGCGTGATCGAAGGCCTAGGGGGCAGCACTATTATCGACGATACCTACAACGCCTCGCCTGCGGCCGTTGCTGCGGCCCTACAGACCCTACACGAGCTGGAAACAGGAGGGCGAAAGATTGCGCTTTTGGGCGACATGCTTGAATTGGGCAAATACAGTAACGCCGCACACGATGCGGTTGGCGCACAGGCGAGCGGCATTGTTTCTGAATTGGTGACGGTAGGCACTGAGGCAGCACGTATCGCAGAAAGTGCGCGTAATGCAGGACTCAACCCTGATCGTATTGTGGAATACAAACGAGGTGAATCACTCGCTGCTGGCGAGGCATGTGCCAAGCAAATTCGCGAAGGCGATGTCATTTTAGTGAAAGGCTCGCAAGGTATTCGCATGGAGCGTGCGGTAAAGGCATTGATGGCCGAACCGCATCGGGCAAAAGAATTGCTGGTGCGCCAGAGCGATGAGTGGCTCGCGCTACCGTAGGTCATACGTCTTGACTCACTACGCCTTGTCTTATGGGGGTAGAATATTTTTTATATCGTAACAGTCGTGCGCGTACAAATATAAGGAACACCATATGAGCAACCTACACAACACGGGCCCGTCACTTTTCGCGAGCGAAGCAGAGGCACTTCTGGCACCTGGGAAAATCGTTCGGCATTATAAAGGCGGCATCTACCGCATTATCGACGAACACGTGCGTCACAGTGAGACGCTGGAAGAAGGCGTGCTCTACGAGCATCTGTGGCCCAACAAGCATGGGTTTTGGTTTCGACCTGTAGCCATGTTCTGGGGGAATGTAGAGCCAGAGAAGGGTGGTGGGCCGCGATTTACCGTTGTAGATAGGGAATAGGGACAAGGGTTTAGGGATTAGCGTATAGAAAGGATAAGCAGGAAGACAAAAAAAGAAGAGGCCGGCGCATAGCGCCGGCCTCGATGCCTCTCTGGTGCTCACACTAGCCATGGATAATCCACGGGAGTGCGATGATGGCCGAAAGTGCGAGCGCAAGCGCGATACCGAGTGCAATACCCCAGTATCCGAGCTTGTGCGTGCCTTCGTAGATCATATGTCTCTCCTTCGTTGCTACTTCTTTCGCTTCTTGGTTCTTTTGCCTTTGTTGCTGCCCTTGCGCTCACTTTTGGGTGGGGGCGGTGTAGGCAGATTTTCCGTGACTTGTCCCAACTCAACACTCAGTGAATCAAGTGCGTCGACTGCAGCTTCTACCCGGGCCATTGCTTCGTCTTGGAATACTTCCCATGTAGTGTTGAGTTGTACACGCAGTGCAGCAATCTGACTCGGGTCAGCTTTCACACGTTCGAGTTGCGTGAGGAACTGCTCGAGTGCGTGGTGCAATTGGGCACCGTCGTTGTTCAGAACGTGAGACGCGAGCTTCAATTCCGTGAGTAAGCGAGCAATACTTCCTGCAAGCTCGGCAAATCGCCGCTTGGTGATTTCGTCGGGCATAAGAGCCTCCCTATGCTTCAGCTGCCATGTTTCTATCACAGTATATCCATCCTCCAAAGGTACCCAAGTGGTAGGGGAACACTTTTGCATCGCGGCATAAAAAATCGTATGATATCGGGGCTTTGGCAGGGCGTGTGTTCTACTATGCTTTGCCTCAGCATCTGTCCTGGGTTTAGTGTCTGGTTTGTATTTGGGGCAGCGGCGCTATACCCTAAAACCTAAACCCTACTCCCTTGGCTTTCATGGCCCTATCGTCTAGCGGCTAGGACACGGCCTTCTCAAGGCTGTAACCGGGGTTCGATTCCCCGTAGGGTCACATTCAGAAACTTGGTCGGAAGTAAGCGCGAAATCTGGGCGCGCCGAAGGCGCGCTGTATGGCGAGGGAATGAAATCCGTCTTGCGGGCGCGGGCGAATTCGGAGGGCGGGCAAAATGAGATCGAAATAGTTTTGTCTTTTAGCGCGGGGTTCGTTCCGAAGGAACGCAGAAAATCTCGCATTTCGTGGAGATTTTCACTGGTTGCCAGAAACCCCGCGCGTTTTGAATCCAAAATCCACTTCCGCAGGGGTTCGACCCAATTCTTTCTCTCGGCTCGGGCAGATGAAGATTTTGCTTGAAGCGAGCTCCTTTGACGCATGAGCGCGTCCTTTTTCGTTAGATATATGTCGCGCTCAATATCGTGGTTTAAGTACAAATCCACGAGTGCGTCGAGCTTCGCTTCAAGCGTTTTCAAATCTTCCTTCATCTGCCCGAGCCGATTTCCCGAAGCGTGAATTTCGTCATGCTCAAAAACCTCTACTTTTTTGAGCATATAATTTGCCCACGCTTCGGGAAGCGACACTGTTTGAAGCTGTTCCTTTACTTGGAGAGCGAGCGCATCTTCCTGCAAATATCCTTGACCACATTTTCCTTTCTTTTTCGTACAACGATAATAGCGATACCGACCGCCCATTTTTCCAGTACACCATTGAGCAGTTATCATCGAGCCACATTCCCCACAACGAAAAAGTCCGGTGAAAGGAAAATTGTGAGATATTTTGCTATGCCTCGGATGCGCTCGCACGAGAAGTTGTTTCTGCACAGCTTCAAACAGTGTCGGAGAAAGAATTGGCGCAAAGCTTCCGGGAAAATATTCCTCACGATGCTTGGTAAATCCCAAGTATGCACGATTCGTCAAGATCCTTTTCACGGAAGCTTTGCCAAGGGGCGTTCCGGACTTTTGAGCAACACCGTGGTCAGCCAAAAATTGCGACAACGAAATGAGGGTATGTGTTCCTTTTACATACTCGCCAAACGCGCGCACAATAATTTTAGATTTCACCGGATTAGGTTCGATATTTCGTGTGGTGGGGTTGTTCACATACCCGAATGGAGCGCGGGTTAGCCATTCTCCGCGTCGCAATTTTTGGCGCATACCTCGCTCAACATTTTGCTTCAAATTGTCGGAATAATATTTGCTCTGTCCGAACGCCACTTGAAGCATAAATAGCCCCTGCGGAGTGGGTTCAAACCAAAATGTCGGAAAACGCAAAGAGATGATTTTTGAAGTGTCTACGGCGTAAATGATGCGTCCTCCGTCAATACTATTTCTCGCTAGTCGGTCAGGATGCCATGCGAGGATGCCAACATTGCCTAACTTATCAATTTTGAGCATCATTTCGCCGAACACTTCTCGTCCCGGACTCTTTGCGCTTTTCGACTCTTGAAATTCCTCAAGAATTTCAAGATTTTCTCTGCTCGCAAATTCACGAAGTTCCACAAGTTGAGCTGGAATACTCATCACTTGCTTATCGTCATCTTCGGTGCTCTTGCGAGCATAGAGAAAATATTTTGGTTTGTTCATAAATAGTTTTTGGATTCAAAAAAAGAAACTATTAAGATCTCATTTCTTGCTTTCCGCCCGCCCTCCGAATTCGCCCGCGCCCGCAAGACGGATTTCATTCCCTCGCCATACAGCGCGCCTTCGGCGCGCCCAGATTTCGCGCTTACTTCCGACCAAGTTTCTGAATGTGATCTAATCATATCCTTTGCGCGAACCTTTTTCGAGAGCTAATCGCACGCTCCGCGTGCGTGGTGGCTTTAGACCAATGCGTACGCTCCGATTGCGTGGTGACTCTCACAATCCGACCAGCGCCTCGCGGACTCGGCGCTCCGCCCTCGCCCCGTTCCGCCTTTCCATACTTATTTTTTCGCGGGGGGGGATTTTTTTAAAATTGAATGGGCGGAAACGGGGCGAGGGCTACGAACGTAACTTCTTATAAAGAACAAATCCTATAAACATAGCCGCACCTCCTATCACGAGATGTGGCGTGTTAAGAACCAATCTCGTAAACATATCTGCAACTGGCTCTGTATCAAAATGAAAAAGATTGAGATTGAGGTATGCTTTACCAGCAAAAACTCCCACGACACCGTCAAGGAAATAAGCTGTCCCAAATGCTCTAAAATAGAACAAGGCGGCGCCACGAGAATACCACGCTGCAAGTGCAGCCCAGATTCCGGAGAGGATATGCAGATTGTTTGCTATGGGTTCAAGTTTGAAAAAGCCGAATATCAAGCCGTTTTCCGCAATAATGAAAGGCATGTAATTCATTGCAGCCAAAAAAGTAAACATAGCTGTAAATAACCACGCCAAATTTTGAACTGTAAAATATTTATAGACCATGAGGGTGTCGCTAGTTATTAGTAAAATGTATTATAATAATAGCACAGCTTAAATACGTCCTGTGGCAAAACTACGATCACACTTGAAACCGAAAATCTCAAGCATCCTGCTTGTCTTTTTTGCGCTTCTCGCCTTGATTCTTGGAAAGAAAACATACGATCTCGCCGCCGCGCCGAAAAATGAGAGAGATTGCAATTTTGTCTATCCGTATACGACCGATAAAACAACGATTGAAATACGATATTCCGGTTTGGATGAATCAGGACTCGAAGTGCTTCAAAAGGGCGGGACGATCAATGATGCGAGCTGTCTCAATAAAACGAATGTATATGCGATTGTGCAGGTCAGGAGCGAGGACGATATCGAGGCCGCGCTCCAATTCGCCCGTGAGCATGATCTCAAAGTCACTCCTGCAGGTGAGCATCACAGTATGGGCGGACAGAGTTTCTCCCGCGGTGGTCTCGTGCTCGACATGCGAGAGTTTGACCAGATAAAGGTAGACAAAGCAAACAAGATACTCAATGTACAAAGCGGCGCGTCATGGAAAGAAGTACAGGCAGTGCTTGATCCGTTGGGACTTGCGGTAAAGGCGATGCAATCCATCAACATCTTCACAGTGGGAGGAACGCTAAGCGTCAATGCTCACGGCATTGTGCATGATCCGGGACAGATCGCCCCGACGGTGCGTCAGATTCGAGTCATGTTGAGTTCCGGAGAAATTAAAACTGCAAGCCCCACCATAAATCCTGAATTGTTTAGCGCTGTGCTCGGCGGCTACGGCCTCTCCGGCATTATTCTCGATGTTGATCTTGATATCGTTGACAACGAGTCATATGCGTGGAAGACGGAATACATGGATTTCAAAGATTTTCCCGAATATTATCGGAACGAGATTATCGGGAACGACGACGTCGGACTTTTTTATGCGCGACTCTCGATTGCGCCGGGCTCTTATCTCACAGAGACGGCAATTCATCGGTATGAAAAACTTGATTTTGAGATGGAGCCGGAGCCGCTACGGGGTGCATCAAAAGTTTGGATAAAGCGTCTTATCTTCAATATTTCAAAAACCGGAGGACTTGGCCGATGGATGCGCTGGACTACCGAAAAATATCTTGAGCCGGGCGTGCATACCTGTATCTCCCGCAACCAAGCGATTGCGACTGGCCATGAGGAGGAGATTTGTGTGGCAAGTCGAAACAACAAAATGAATCAATCAATGGAATACCTTGACGTCCGACAGAAAGATACCAACATCCTGCACGAATACTTTATCCCTCTTGAAAACTCGGTAGCGTTTATCGAGGGATTGAAAAAAGTAGTAAGGGAGGATGACGTAAATCTTTTGAATGTGACCCTGCGCATCGTCACGAAGGATACGATTACCGCGCTGCCATACGCAAAAGACGACCGCATCGCATTCGTGCTTTACTTCAATCAAAAATTGAACGAAAAGGACAGCAAGAAATTGGAGAAAGCGACCGTGGACTTGATTGATCTCGCTGTTGCAAACGGAGGAACATATTATCTCCCGTATCAACTCTATTACTCAAAAGAACAGTTGCGCGCAGCGTATCCCGAAATAGACCGCTTCTTTGGACTGAAGCACAGATATGACCCGATTGGTTTATTCTCTAACTCCTTTTACGAAAAGTACGGCGACTGATTAGCGGTGTTCATACTTATCCCGCATCTTCTTCGCAAGTGGTGGTTCGTCCGTGACGAGGCCGTATGAATTCTTGCGAAGCGCGAAGTCAACCGACGTTTCGTCGTTGACCGACCAGAGAAACACCGGGTATCCCTTCGCAAGGAGTTTATCGATCACGGCTTCATCAACTTGATACTGAATACTGACCGCATCGGGCTTTACAAGTTTTCTAATCAGAGTCCGCGTCCACTCCGTTTGTAAGTACCACGGCAATGTAACTCGGTCTTCTTCCTTCGTTTCCGCAATCCGTTTCGGATCCCACCCTGTATCCATGAATATGAAAACCGTCTTGATGCGCGGATCCATTTTTTTGAGGCGATGCAGGACAACCGGATTGAACGAACTTATATACACCCGCTCATACGCATTATGTTTTGCTAGTACCTCGTTCACGCGCCGCTCGATGCCTGTATCCGACGCGGCGGGCACTTTCAACTCAACCATCAGGTATGCATCGGGTGTTATCTCCTTGACAAAATCCTCGAACGTCTTGATGTATACGCCAGAAAATCCGTTCCCATACTTTGTTCCGAGATCATACGTTTGCAGTTCTGTAAGCGTCTTTGCATCAATGCGGCCTTCGCCCGTTGTAAACCGCTCAAGGGACACGTCATGGAAAATCACCACTTCTTCATCCTGCGAGAATTGAGCATCAACATCTACACCGTCAAACCCTTGTGCAACGGCAATTCGCGCTCCCTCCAAGCTGTTGTCAGGCGCATGATTACCAAAACCGCGATGTGCAAACACCAATATTTGTTCGTCAGTTGAAATTAAGCCTTTGTATTTTGGCTCGTATAAAAACAGGTACGCTGGAAGTGCAACGACCACCAAGACAATAACCGAGGTGTATTTGAATATTTTTCCTTTTGCGAAAGTGGGCATATTCTCCTATATCAAGATATACTAACAGTATACTTCCTTTCACAAACGAATGACATTCTCTGCTTTCAAAAAACATAAGGTGGTGCGCTTGATTGCGCGAGTGGCTATCGGTACAGTCGTACTTTTCGCAATTCTTGTGTTATCACTTCTGTTGTTTCGCGAGCCTTCAAACGATAGGGATTGGGCGTTTGATCAGTCAATATTGCCGTATGCAATTTTTGACGGCGACATAGTGACGATAAAAAATATCCGCAACTTCTCCTATGCGTCGCGCAACGAATATGCGCCAAACTATTACGACAAGACGTTTGATTTACGAACGATAGAATCAGTGGATTATATTGTTGAGCCACTTGCCAGCATCGCCGCCGCGCACACGTTTTTGAGTTTCGGCTTTAAGAATGGCGATCATGTTGCCATCTCCATTGAAATACGAAAAGAAAAGGGCGAGGAATTTTCCCCGTTCCGAGCACTCGTCAACGAGTACGAGATCATGTATGTCATCGTTGATGAGCGCGACACTATACAACTCCGTGCTATACATCGGGACAACCCTGTTTATCTCTATTCTGCCAAAGTATCGCCTGATAAGATAAGACCGCTATTCGTTGATATACTGGAGCGAGCAAACAAGCTGAAAGAGAAGCCGGAATTTTACAACACTCTTACAAACACCTGCGCAACGAACATTGCAGACCATATCAACAATATCTCGCCTGGACGCATCTCGTTTGATTGGCGAATTTTGCTTCCACTTGATTCCGATCAATTTGCCTACGAACTTGGATTGATTGACAACTCACTGCCGTTTGAGGAAGTACGCCAGAAACATCTTATAAACGATTTTATAAAAGAGTACGCAGACGACCCCGACTTTTCCGTCAAGATACGCGAAGCGCAACAGCGCTCGCTCGCTAATACCGACTCATCCCAGTAAATTCTCCAAAACGATACCAAAGTGTCTTGCCGATGCTTGTGCCGGCGTACGTCTCGTAATCTGTCGAGTAGGTCTTGCCCTCTGTATTGTTCCAGCTCGCGTTAAAGAACGCCATCGCATCGTTGATTGCCCTAACTCCAGCATCACCGGAGACAAGGACGTTCGTTTCCAGATTAAGATTGTCGAGATTGCGCCTCGTGAGGTTTGCCGAGCCTTGAATAATTGAATTCGCACCGTTTTTCTTGAAAATGAGTAATTTACTATGACACTGCTCGCCGTGCGTATCGCACCAGCGAATCGTAGTATTGCCGTTCGTGTACTCTGCAAGTTCATGCGCGACTTGTCGGTTCGGAATTCCGTTTTTCTCTCTGCCGAAAGCGTCTTTATTCGGATCAAGTAAAAGGCGTATTTTCACACCACGTTCGTCCGCTTGCTTGAGTGCTCGCACGATGTCACGATCTGAAAGATAGAACATCGCCATATCAAATTCATCGTTGCTCCCAAGTTCTGCTAACAGTTCAAGTATCTTCTTCTCGATTGCTCGCTCTGTGAGTAGTTGTACGCGCACATCACCATTCCGGTCATTAATCGTGTCGAGAATATGCTTAGATGGTTCTATAAAGTTTGCATCAGAAAAACGAGCTACTACGCGTTCGCTTCGAAGCACATCTTGCCACAAATTGTCATCAACTCGTATTGCTGTATTACTATGTGCGCTTGAGCCATCGTGAGGGTTGGCGGAGGTTATGAGTACCGAAAAGCCGCTGGTTCTTTCTCTTGCATCGTCCGTCATGAGCACCTTTCGATGGTTTGCTTTGAAGTTGAACGAATTGAGATACGAGACGATGTTTATGTTTGGTTTTCGAGCATCAAGCGCGTTTGGTACTATGTCGCCAAGTCCTTGATCCGGTAGCCACCTAAAAAATGTTCTCCACAAAGCACTAAATACAGGATTGCTGTCACGAAGCGGAATGAGATTTGTTGTTATGACGGAAATACCCGCGCGCTCCAAATCTTTGAAGTGATCGGGGGTGTATCCTCCGTACATTGAGTTGATAGGGTCGGTAATCACTTGGATAACGATGTCCGGTTTTTGTGTTTTCTTTTCAATCAGTAGGTCGGTGAGTTCCTTAGAGAGTTGTCGGTGCGACGTAGTCGCAGTTCCTAAAAAGTCGCTGAAAAAAAACATGTCGAGCAGGATATATGTCTCGGCATTTTTGATCATACGAAACGCCTCGTCAAATATCTGCTGGTCGGAATGTCGTACACCGCCTTTGTCGATGTACGTTCGGTCACTAAAAAAATCTATACTCGAATTCGGAACAGTGTACGATTGACTTTCGAGCGTTAAACCGTTTGGGAGCGGTTTGTATGCTCCGTATAATCCTACAATGGCGACGAGAGCAACGACTCCAAAAATTATTTTTCTTATCACATAGATATTGTACCGCAGAAGCAGTTCTGATTTTAGGGAGTCCCGCCCGCGACCCCTTCCGCCCTTCGCGGGCGGGATGTGCGCGCACTGGGTGGGAGGGGCAAGCACATACGGCTTCGCGCCTCGGACATTTCCGCTAGGGCGTCCACGCCCTTGGATGAGCGCCGCCGTAATCTTGCAATACAGAAATTCGAAGCGGAAGCGACACCACGAACGCTATTTTGAAAACGAGAAGGGGGTTGTGCGAGGGAGGACTCCGAAGGCACAAACAACGAAGGCAAAGACATAGGTAAACTACTAACTAAAATAAAGCACTGAATACTCTAGCAAACCACTGCGAGGAGGAGACCGAAGCTGGGGGGAGGATTCCTTCCTACCCCCAAACAGCATGGCGCCCGAGCACCCGCTCCGCAGAGCGGGAGTGCGAGGAGAAGCGCCAAACCTAGACATCTAGGCGCGAGTAGCCCTAGCGGAAATGTTCCGAGGCGGATGCCGAGGATGGACTCCATGGGCTGGACGAACCACTAGCGATAAAAAATGACACGAGGCTCAATATTGAATTTGCATTTTCTTCCGACTGCTTCTTCCTTAGAAGAAGCCCGGCCGAGCCCCGTTTCCGCCCATTCAATTTTAAAAAAATCCCCCCGCGAAAAAATAAGTATGGAAAGGCGGAACGGGGCGAGGGCGGAGCGCCGAGTCCGCGAGGCGTTGGTCGGATTGTGAGAGTCACCACGCAATCGGAGCGTACGCATTGGTCTAAAGCCACCACGCACGCGGAGCGTGCGATTAGCTCTCGAAAAAGGTTCGCGCAAAGGATATGATTAGATCACCAGTGTGGAGACAAGATTCGATTCGGAGTGGTTTTCTTTGGCGGCTGCCAAAGAAAACCACTGATTCTGGGCGATGCCGCGCGCTGCGCGCGAGTCTTGAGCCTCCTTTCGGGTGGATACCAGAAGCGTCACGCGGAGAGCATTGTAAAAATCGCTGCACGGATCAAAAGCTCTTGCGTTATAACGCGCACTTTTGGGCGCTTACTACGGAAAGTATGTGGCTAGGTATTCATGCAGAGGTTGCCTATCGTGCGCCGCTGTATCGCTGCACACATTGTTGGGTCGAGGAAAGCCATATGCACCGCGTCACGATTACTCGATGCGCAGATGTGGGAGAACTGTGTCAGAAGTATGACCTTTCTGCCAAGGACATATATATCCGTCTCAGCGATGTGGTGAAGGGGTGGCTTGCGGAAGCGCGCCAGCGTGCCGCTACTGCAGAGGCAGTTGCTGGTGCCGTCGCCCGTGAGGAAAGCGTGCTGTGGACGCTGTATGCCAACCATCCACGCGACTGAATGAGCGCAGCCCCCAACCTTGTTGGGGGCTGCTTTGGTTATGGTATTATGGACGGTATATGGCAGGAGAAGGCCCAAAAAAGAGAAAGCCTGGATTTGGCAAGCGTGGGGTTTCGCCAGCTGCACCAAAAGACATGCTTAAAGAAACACGTGAATCAGGCGCCAGTGCGTTCTCCTTCGAAGAGATCATGCATTTTGTGGCTAATACGGATGACCATTTTAAAGCCCCACCTGGCGCACGAGTGGAGGGTCTGGCTTTTGCGCCACTGCGCGATAACCTCCTTAAAATAGGTGGCATGCTGGCGCAGATTCGACACATTGATAACGACCCAACTGCACACGGCGAGAAAAAAGAGCGGGATATTAAGTCGCTTGTGGATCACATCAATCGCACATTGCGTCTCGGTTCTACTCAGTAATCACAGAGCACGGCATCGTATCCCAGTGCTGTAGAGAGCACTGCTTTTGCGGTGGCGCGATTGCCCATCATATCGACGAGGCCTTCATTCAAGGCGAGTGCGCCAGGGAGCGCCGAGCCATCAGCGAGGCGCACTACTTTTTCACGTTCCATCGAGCGTGATTTTGCTACCAAGTCTACAAAGTGTTCGTGCCATGCAGCCATATCGCGCTCGAAGAGTGCTCGCTCTTCTGCGGTGAGTGGTTTGTTTGGATTGCCCGAGTCTTTAAACTTTCCGGATGCAAGGGAAACAAATTCGAGACCTTCTTTGGTGTTTTGCCCGACTGTTTGCAGGTACGAGCTGGTGATGCCAATCGAGCCAACATCTGAAAATGGCGAAGCGATGATGGTGTCGGCACCCATTGCTGCCATGTATGCGCCCGAGGTACCTGCTTCGCGGATCAATGCCACGGAAGGTTTCGTTAGTTCGTTCATCGCATCCAGAATCACCTCTGACGCGACGGGTGTGCCGCCATAGGAATCAATCTGGAGCATGACGGCAGACACATTTGGATCTTGTTCGGCGTTGTGCAACAGGCTCACTATGAAATCAGCGTCGGTGTAGGGAAGTGATGCGCCACCTTCATCAGTAGGGCCGAGCGCAGCATAGGGATTCCCAAAAAGAATATCGCCACTGAGAGGTACGACGACGGTATTACACACGCCGTCCGAGAGCCATGGACTGTACGGAAAGGTGCGCGCGTCGTTCCATAATCCATACATGTTGAGACCCATTTTAAAAACAATGAGCGCGGCGACGCTCCAGAGGAGAGGTTTACCAACCAGCTTTACTATTTTTTCAGTAGGCATATGCGACAGTATATCCCACCGAATCTGACTCAATCGCTCGCTCTGGTATAGTGGGTGCATGGGAAATGAAGTAACACAGGTGTTAAGCATCGCCGATATGCTGCAGTTACAGCTGCTCGATTTTGCGCCGAAACTTATACTCAGCGTGATAGTGCTGGTAACAGGGTGGCTGGCTATCAATGTGTTGGTGCGCGCGCTGCGGACCGTGCTTTTGAAATACGAGTTTGATCAGGCGCTCGAGCGCTTTGTGGAAAGTATCACTAACGCTCTTCTGAAAGTGGTGTTGGTGGTAACGGTGGCTGGCATCGCAGGAATTGAAACCACGTCTCTCGTGGCACTTTTGGGTGCCGCAGGACTTGCCATTGGATTGGCGCTTCAGGGTTCGCTCTCGAATTTCGCGGGCGGCGTTTTGATTTTGATGCTCAAGCCATTCAAGTATGACGACTACATCGTGGCGCAAGGAGTGGAGGGGAAGGTGCAGAAAATAGAAATCTTTAGTACGACCATCAACACTATTGATAATCAGCGCATTGTGATCCCCAATGGCGCACTCGTGAATGGAGTGATTGTGAACAGAACGGGCAAAGAGACGCGCCGCATCGACCTCATGATTGGTATTGGGTACGACGCCGCGGTTGATCATGCTCGACAAGTGGCGCTCGCCACCGTGGCGACTGATGCGCGCGTGCTACACGACCCGCTGCCTGAAGTGGTCTTGACTGCACTTGGGGATAGTGCACAGCACATCGAAGTGCGTTTCTGGGTGCATACGGTGGATTTTGCGGCAAAATTTGATTTGCTCGAGCGTGTGAAGTTGGCCTTTGATGATGCGGGCATTACCATTCCGTATCCGCAGCGTGTGATGCACACGGTGCCCGAGAAAGCACCGAAGACTAAAAAAGCTTCGAAGAAAGCGACCTCATAACGTATACTCTCGGCAGCTCATCTTTGAGGAGGATAGACGATGATCTTCGATACGATTCCTGCTGATTTCGTGCCGCGTTTTGACGTGGCCGCGACACTTCTTGAATACCATCCAAAAGATGGCGGGCCGCTCTCGGTCTTGTTCCTCTTGCGGCACATCGACAAACCGCAGGGTGGCACGTGGTGTTTGCCTGGAGGAAAAGTTGATCCAGGAGAGTCACTCGTGCACGCCGCAGCACGCGAGCTTTTTGAAGAGACGGGGTTACGTGTGCCCGAAGCGGAGCTTTCGTTTGTGGAGAGTGTGGCAGTACGTCACGCACCAGAACATGGTGGATATCAATTCTGGTACCACATGTTTCGCTATCGCATGTCAGAAATTCTTGCTGTGGACCCATCACGTCAAAAGCCGCTCATTCTGAATCCGCACGATCATACGACCGTCTACTGGTGCCCGCCGTGGATCGCCTGGCAATCCATCAATCTGATTCCGGACGAAGCGCCGTGCCTGAAGCGGGTGTACGGTTTTCGGTAAGAACGACTACAAGAGCCGCCTCGAAGAGGCGGCTCTTTCATGCTTTTTGTGACGCGGCCACCTCTCGTATACCGCGATTTCTTGTGGTAAAATGCCGCCGATGTACGCCATCGCAGGACTCACGGGAATGCTTTCCTCACTCTTCGCCACTACTGCTTTTGCGGTAGAAGAATCGCACGCGGTAGTGGCGCAAGGTGTAGCTACCACGACGGCACTGGTAGAACATGCGCCAGAAGCAGCGCACACCGGCATTCACGTGGTACTTGCGGCCGAACGGCTGGGGTCTTTCATGGGCATTCCCATCACGAACACACTCATTACGGCATGGGTGGTCATGGCGATACTTATTGGCCTTGCATTTATGGTGAGACGCCGACTGTCTTTGGTCCCGGGGAAACTGCAGCTGGTGTTCGAGGAGGTCATTGAATTCATCCACGGGTTTGTGCGCGACACGTTGGAAAACGATACACTGGCGCGCAAGGTCCTGCCGCTCTTGCTCACGCTCTTCCTTTTCATTTTCTTTTGTAACGCATTGGAATTCGTACCGGGCATAGGGTCTGTCGGCTTTTACCAGCCAGATCCTGCAGGGCATGGTGAGGTATTCCATCCACTCTTTCGCAGTGTAAACACTGATTTAAATGTGACGCTCGCTTTGACTATTATTGTGGTCTTGGTGATCGAATTCCTGGGCATCATCACGCTTGGTTTCTTTACCTACGCTGGCAAGTTCATCAACTTTAGCTCGCCCGTGAATTTCTTTGTGGGCATCATCGAGTTGGTGGGAGAGTTGGCGCGCCTGGTTTCATTCTCGTTCCGATTGTTCGGCAATATATTTGCTGGCGAAGTGTTGATAGGAGTGGCGACATTTTTCGTACCATACATTCTACCGAGCGGGCTGATGGCATTTGAATTATTTGTTGGTTTTGTGCAAGCGGCGATCTTTACGCTGCTCACTCTTTTCTTCATTAAACTGGCGGTGACGAATCCGCATGAAGCGCATTAGTAGGGAGAAGGGACAAGGGTTTAGCGTTTAGCGCATAGGTAAAGTAAGAAAAACAAGAGGGAACGGTCGAGTTGCGGAGGATGGTGGGGGAAGATATAGTTGCGGCAGGTCAGTCCCTTCTAGAGGGGATGAGAGGCGTCTTCGCCTTCAGGTTAAGTTGCGCCCCTCGGGACGCAATGGTGGTGGGGAATCACCTTCTTGTGCCGTTCTGGAGCAAGTTTGTTTGGGACGAGTCCCAGACAGTAAAGGAAATACCACATAGGTGCGGTTCTACGGAGCCGTGCACCCAAAGATTTATCGCCACACCCTGACCTCGCTTTTCGGCCCGCGCACCCTGTGCGCGGGCCACTTCTTTTTAATATTTGCCAAAACGAAGGGCGCAGACTGAAAGTCTGCGCCCTTTTTGGTGTCGTGTGGGTGTTGCTTAGCGGCGAGCGATGTTGGCCGGAGGGCGCACGTTTTTCACGACGTGCGGAATCTTCCGGATTGTCATGCCGGCCGCGAGCATGGCCGTCTCGACCTTCTCGGCAGGATGCCGTGCGCACGCCACTCCGGTGTTGTACTTGGAGAGACGGTCGCTGCAGACGATGCAGCAGCGCGCTTCCGTGCGCTGCTTCAGCGGGGTGCCAAGATGGTCGAACGCGACAGCATACGTAAGCATGTGTTTTATTCCCATACGGTTGTAACCTTTGGTATTATATCACAGATATGGGGTTATGCAAGTATGTCGAGACAAGCGCTTTCTGTGCCCATGTCTCTCTCGTGTGTCTAGGCACCAGGCGGGCTGCATGCTAGAATCAACCCGACTTTATTAAACATACAGAACGTTATGGATATAGAATCAGCAAAACTTATCGGTATGGCGCTCGCCGCAGGATTGGGCGTTCTCGGGCCAGGTATTGGTGTGGGTTTGATCGGTAGCCGTGCGATGGAAGCGATTGGTCGCAACCCAGAAGCTGCAGGAAAAATCGCCTCAAACATGATCCTTGCTATCGCGTTTGCCGAGGCTCTCGGTATTCTCGCTATCGTCGTTTCATTCATCATCAAGTTCGTATAACGCACGTGGGCATTGCGCCCCAACTACCATGGGAGAATTCTTCACCACTTTCGGCGTTAACTGGAAACTGCTCATAATACAAGCAGTAAATTTCGGTGTGCTCCTCGGAGCCCTGAGCTACCTTTTGTACACCCCGGTCATGAAGATGCTCGACGAACGCAAAGCGCTGGTGGCAAAGGGTGTGCAAGACGCAGCCGACGCAAAAAATCGTCTTGAGAGTGCGTCGGTTGAATCGCGTAACCTGGTAGGCAAAGCCGCTCTTGAAGCAGAGGGTATTGTGTCGCATGCGCGCGAACACGCGGTTTCGCGTGGTGCTGACATCGAGCGCGTTGCCAAAGAGCGTGCGGATGCAATGGTGAAGGAAGCGGCAGAGCGTGCCGAGGCGCTGAAAGTGAGTGCCATGAAAGAGAGTGATGCCGCGATTGCAAAGGCTGCAGTCCTCGCTGCTGAAAAGATTTTGCAAGGAAAAAAATAGTATGCCCCACAACTACACTCATGCGCTGATGCACATTGCACACACGACCGAGCCAAAACGGGCGGTGTCGCTTTTGACTGACGCGCTGCGTGCACGTGGGCGCCTCAAGCTACTTCCTAAAATGAAGGCACTCCTCGTGCGCGAATCCTTGCGCGCAGAGCGCCAGCCGGCAGCCGAACTTTTTGTCGCGGTTGAATCGGGTGAGAAAAGTGCTCGTGCGGCGTCGGGGCTTCAGGATGCGCCGCTGATTATCGACCCCACCATTGTGGGCGGATACCAGGCACGAGTGGGTGACACCATGACCGATGCATCTTTCAAAAAGCAATTACAAGATTTATATAACCGCGCGACCGCGTAAGCACCATGGCTGACAAAACTATCATCGACAAGATCATCCGAGAGATTGAGCTCGTGACACCACAGGGCGAGGAATCGCACGTGGGCCGCGTGGTTGCAGTAGGCGACGGTGTTGTTTCAATCGACGGTCTTTCAAAAGCGGTTATGAGTGAGGTCATTGAATTTCAGACCGACGCAGGAAAACCGCTTGCAGATTCGCTTGGCGGCGCTGCCATATTCGGCCTCGTCTTGAACCTCGAAGAAGATAGTGTGAAAGCGGTGGTGTTGGGTGATTCAAGTTTGATTGGCGAAGGGATGCTCGCAAAATCAACGGGCCGTGTTCTCTCCATTCCTGTATCAGATGCGATGGTAGGCCGCGTAGTAAATGCGCTGGGAGAACCAATTGACGGCAAAGGGCCGATTAAAGACGGAAAATTTGTACCGATTGAACGTGAAGCGTATGGCGTGATGCAGCGCCAGTCAGTTGGTACGCCACTACATACGGGAGTGAAAGCAATCGATGCCATGGTGCCGATTGGCCGTGGTCAGCGCGAGCTGATTATTGGTGACCGTTTTACGGGAAAGACCACGATTGCGATTGATACCATCATCAACCAAAAAGCAGAGCCAAAAGGAAGCCGCCCTATTTGTATATATGTCGCCATTGGACAGAAGGAAAGTAAGACGGCGCGTATCATGCAACAGCTCACGGATGCGGGCGCGATGGAATACACCATTATTGTGAACTCTCCTGCGTCAGCTCCTGCTGCATTGCAGTACCTCGCGCCATTTGCCGGCGCTTCAATTGGCGAACATTTCATGGACCAGGGCAAAGACGCGTTGGTGATTTACGACGACCTCTCAAAGCAGGCAGTAGCGTATCGTGAGTTGTCGCTCCTCTTACGTCGCCCACCAGGACGTGAAGCGTACCCAGGCGATGTGTTTTATCTACACTCACGCCTGCTCGAACGTGCAGCGAAGCTCTCTGCAGAAAAGGGTGGGGGTTCATTGACTGCGTTGCCGATTATCGAAACACAGGAAGGCGACATCTCTGCCTACATTCCGACCAACGTGATTTCGATTACCGATGGACAAATCTTCCTGGATGCAAGTCTTTTCAACAAAGGCATTCGCCCAGCCATTAACGTGGGTGATTCCGTATCACGCGTAGGCTCTGCAGCACAGACGAAAGCAATGAAAGGAATTTCAGGCACCCTCAAACTTTCGCTTGCACAGTTCCGCGAACTTGAAGCATTCGTGCAATTTGCATCTGATCTGGATGAGGCAACCGCAAAGCGCATCGACGATGGGCGTCGCATGGTGGAGCTGTTGAAGCAAGGTAAAGGTGCACCGATGCCGTTTGAAGAGCAGGTGGTCGTGATTTACGCGGCGACCAAAGGATTGTTGCATGGCGCGGCAATTAGCAATTTGCGCAACGTAGAAGTGGCGCTGAGCCAGTACATGCGCGACCAGCAAAGCGAGGTACTAACGCTCATTCGTGAATCGGCGAAAATTGACGACACTACAAAAGAAAAGCTTGAGAAAGCGATTGATACATTCAAGGCTGCCCACACAGAATGGTTCGCACAGTAAACAGTATGGATGATCTGTTTGAAAAAATGAGGCAACACCGAGTCGTAGCACGCTTTTTGGGCGCGTTTGCTCTCGCTGCGCTCCTCGCGATGATCCTCTTTTTCGGAGGATACATCTATGGTGCTTTCACTACCACCGAAGTAGACCCACCAATTTCTGCGGGGACTGACCTCCTGCTTACCTGGTGGCCCGCTGTCGCTTTTGTGTTCGCGGTCGTGTTTATAAAAGGTGGTAGACACGTTTCCTAATTGCGTATGGCCGGCCTCAAAAACATAAAAATCAAAATTCAGTCCGTAAAGAAAACGGGGAAGGTTACGCGCGCCATGGAAGCGGTGTCTGCCGTAAAGATGCGCAAGAGCCAACAGCGGGCACTTTCGGCACGCCCATATGCACTTTCGGCGCTCACTGTACTTGCAAAAGTTGCCGGCACCAACGAGCTGCAGCAGTATCCATTGGGCATAGCACGCGAGGGCAAAACTGCCATAGTGATTGTGACCAGCGACAAAGGACTGGCTGGGGCATTGAACAGTTCGGTCTTGAAAATTGCCGAGCGCACATTAACGGCAAAAAACTTGAACAAAGACAACACCGTGTTGATTTGTATCGGGCGTCGCGGTGCAGACTACTTCCAGAATCGCGGTTATGACGTACGCGTGCGAGAAGAAAACATGAGCGATGGGGTCACCACGGATGAATTGCAAGCGGTGACCAATAATCTTTTGGCATGGCACGCCATCGGTGACATCGGTGCAGCGTTTGTGATTTACACCAACTTTCTCTCAACCTTTGAGCAAAAAGCAGTCGCGCGCCAGATTGTTCCTCTTACCAATGCGCTGATGAAAGAGGTGGTAGAAGGAATTCCTGCCACTAAAGGAAAGTTTGCCGGCTTTTCACGGCCGGAGCTTTCTATAGAAGGCACTACCTACACGATTGAACCGTCACCTGAATCCGTGCTCGCCGCTATATTGCCCCGCCTCTTGAACGTCGTTACCTACCATGCCTTGATGGAGGCGAAGGCATCAGAACACAGTGCGCGCATGGTCGCTATGAAGAACGCGACGGACAAATCGAAGGAGGTGGCGAAGGAATTGACCTTGAAGTACAATAAGGCGCGCCAGGCGGCAATCACCCGTGAGGTGTCGGAAATCACGAGCGGTATTGAGGCGATGAGGTAGATTATCTAAATTTAACAAAATTTCGTATGAACATGGAAAGACCACAGCAACATAACGCTTCTTCTGAGAGCGCGTCAAAACCAAAGTTAACTGCCGAAGAAAAAGCACTGATTTTGGAACTATACAATGGTGACCAGATTCTTGCAGAAGTTTTGGAAGAAGAAATTGAAGCATCCATGCATGCTGACCCGTCGACTGGTGACGAAGTTATCTCAGACCCCACTGCACGCCAAAATTTTATTCGATTGTACGTTGAGAAACGTCAAAAAATGTAACAGCGACGAGTTACGTTGTTGTGCACACAGTAGAGTACCGCTATGAAAGGAACCATCACACAAATCATCGGGCCGGTTGTCGACGTCCACTTCCCCGGTGAAGAAGGGAAGCGCTCTGCTGTGCCACCTATCAAAAATGCACTCCATGTACAGCATGAGGGGCGTCTGATTGTGTTGGAGGTAGCGCAACACGTAGGCCTTGATCGCGTGCGCTGCATTGCCATGAACGACACCGCGGGATTGCCGCGTGGGCTTTCAGTTACCGATACAGGTTCTGCTATTTCGGTGCCAGTAGGCAAGGTGGCGCTCGGCCGCATGTTCAATGTGTATGGTGAGGCTATCGATGGACACCCTAATGTGCCTGCGGACGCACAGCGCCTGCCGATTCATCGCAATCCGCCAGAATTCACCCGCCAGCAAACCAAGGCACAGGTATTTGAAACCGGCATCAAAGCGGTAGACCTGATGACTCCGTTCATCAAAGGTGGGAAGGTTGGTCTCTTTGGTGGTGCCGGTGTAGGGAAGACAGTGCTCATTCAAGAGCTCATTCACAACGTGGCGTCACACCACGGGGGATATTCTGTGTTTGCCGGAGTGGGCGAGCGCGTACGCGAAGGTAACGACCTCTATCATGAAATGAAAGACTCGGGCGTGTTGGACAAAACGGCACTCGTATTTGGCCAGATGAACGAAGTGCCTGGTGCGCGCGCACGCGTGGCGCTCTCGGGCCTTACTATGGCCGAAGCATTCCGCGATGAAGGCGGTAAAGACGTTCTCTTTTTCATGGACAACGTATTCCGCTTTGTGCAGGCAGGATCTGAAGTGTCTTCACTCCTTGGCCGTGTGCCTTCAGCAGTGGGATATCAGCCAACACTTGCGGGCGAAATGGGCCTCTTGCAGGAGCGTATTACCTCGACCACAGAAGGTTCAATCACCTCTGTACAGGCGGTGTACGTGCCGGCAGACGACCTCACCGACCCAGCGCCAGCAACTACCTTCTCGCACCTCGACTCAACCGTCGTACTTTCTCGCCAGCTCGCGTCTCTGGGTATCTATCCTGCGATTGATCCACTCGAATCTGGATCAACTGCGCTTGACCCCGACATTGTGGGCGAAGAGCACTACCGTGTGGCAAATGAAACCAAGCGCGTGTTGCAGCGATACAAAGACTTGCAGGACATCATCGCTATTCTTGGTATCGAAGAACTTTCAGAAGAGGATAAACAATTGGTATATCGAGCACGCAAGATTCAGCGATTCCTCTCGCAGCCATTCCACGTTGCAGAAGTGTTTACCGGAAACCCAGGTTCATACTGTAAACTTGAAGATACGGTACGTGGATTCGGCGAAATCCTCGATGGCAAGCACGATCACCTCGACGAGCAGGCATTCTACATGAAAGGAACTATTGATGAGGTAGTGAAGGGTGCACAAAAATAAGCGCCTATGGCTCGCGCGTTCCACTTAACGATTGCATCACCTTCAGAAGTATTTTTTGATGGGGATGCTTCTGAAGTGTCACTTCCGGGGAGCGATGGACGGTTGCAGATTCTGGCGGGGCACGAGCCACTAATTACGACACTACGCCAAGGCGCCGTTACCTACACAGCATCAGATACTGAAAAAACCATGCACATTGAGAGTGGTGTTGTGGAAGTTGCCGAGAATCATTGCACCATACTGCTATAGTAGGTGCATGAATAAGGGTTTCGCCGTGCTTTTGATGGCGCTCGTTTGTGGAGCGCCATATGTGGTACGCGCCGCCACACCACCAGAAACACCGGTCGCGCCGACTGAAGTAAAAAATGGTTGCGCCCCTGCGGCACCCACTGGTGTTGCGCCTCCTGCAGGTACTGCACCGAAACCACGAGAAATTCAAGGGAAAAATGTCGGCGACATTATCAAGCAGCTTGATCCTTCCACACATGACACAATTACCGTGGGTGGAAATGGAAAGGTAACCGTTACGTCTCGCTGCGGCATGTTGGGGCAGCAGGGTTCGGTCACGATGTGTCTTATGACCGGCATTTGTGTGAAAGTGGTGAAAGATAAGGCCATCACTGCGAAAGTAGAAGAGTTACAGAAGGACCTGCGCTTCCAAGATATTTTGAATAGCGACAAGCCTGAACGTGCGGCGCAGGAATTAGTAAAGCAGCTGTTTGCTGTAAAGCCAGGGTTGCAGCAAGAACTATCACGTTCAGTGAGCGGTATTCTGGGGCGTGCGTTTGGCGATACAGGTATGATCGCCGGCATGGTAAAAGACGAAGTTCAGAAACCAGCGGATGAAATCATTCGCGCCTTGGCGCAAGGTGATTTCGAAGCGGTCGCAAAGTCATCCCAAGAATTGGCGGCAAAACTGAAAAGTTCAGGGATTCTTGAGGAGCTCACCAACCCAAAACAGTGGAGTACGTTACTTGAAAAAATTAGTGGCGGGCAACTTACTCCACAAGCTCGTGAAGCATTTAAAGCGCTTGCCGGTGTTGCGTGTGATTTAACCGGGCAAGATTGCGCTCAGGTCACGGGCCTGGGAAGGGTGCCGCGACTAGGTAGCGAGCCCGTACGCGCCGGTATCGATAGAAAAATAGACCCTGTTGAATTTGCGCATCGGGTGGCCTATAAAATTTCACAGTCGCCCTTAAACGGTGTGGCGCCGACCGCGCTTCATCGATTTGGTGTTACTACCGGATCCCCGCAAGAATGGGCGCGTTTCTTCACGATGCTCACGAATCAGGAATCGGGCTTGCGGGTGGCGACTGTTGATACTGACGGATCTCTCATTCGTTTTGCATCAACACTCGCGGGTGAGAATTCGTTTGGGCCAGGCCAGTTTACTATTGGCCAGTATGGCCTTAAAACATGGGCTGAGGTGAATGACCCGGATAGGGTCATTGATGCGTATATTAAAGTGGCGGAGCAAGGCAACCTTTTTAGATACTTTGGATCGTTGCAACGACCCGAAGAGACGCTGAAACATGATCCGTGGTACCAGACGGCCGTTGCGCCGTATGTCGACGGTGGTGTGCCCTATGCTCGTCCAGTGACTACTGCCGCTACAACGTTCGAGCAGGTGGTGCGAACGGCTGCCTCAGGGCAAACGCCCACGTCGCTCGGGGGTTTGGGCCAAGCCTTTTCGAGTATTTTTGGAGGTACTGGGCAAAATGGCATCGGTGGGATGCTCGGCTCGCTCCTCGGCGGCAATTCGCCACTGAGCGGCCTTATGAGCATGTTGCCGAAACTTCTAGGAGGATTGAGTGGGCTCGGTGGGTCAGGTGGGTCTAGTGGGTCATCAGGAACCTCAGGTGGGGGAACGGGCGGTGACTCATCAGGAGCAACGGGAGGGCAACCTACACCAACGGTAGGTGGCACACCGCAAACAGGCACACCACCTACACCGGGAGCAGTGGTGCCCGTAGAACAGCCAATTACGCAGGTAGCGATTCGTTTGGTGGCGAGCCCGCGAACACTACGGAAAGGAGACACCTATTCAATTATTTGGGCGGCAACCGGCGTTGATGAGGCGCGAGCGTGCAGACTTTTTGAAGAAGGGCAGAATCGTTCGCAGATTGCTATTGGAAATACTGATTCGCTCGTGCGCCAAGTGCCCGCCGTAACTTCTCTGCGCGAGCTCGTTTTCTCTCTCGAGTGCACGCCTAAAGACACTCGCGCAGATAGTACAAAGGCAAAGGCGACCGTGCGTATTACAATTGGCTCATGATATTCATCCGCGTGGTAGAACAGTTTTCGTGCGAGCGCTGTGCCACGTTGGTGCAAGGTAATGGGTACACCAATCACTGTCCGAAATGTTTGTGGAGCAAGCATGTAGATACGAACCCAGGCGACCGCGCGGCACTCTGTGGTGGCATGATGCAGCCCGAGCTTTTAGAAAGAGGTGGTGACGTATGGATTCTGACGCACAAATGTGTGGCATGCGGCCATCGCAAACGTAACCGACTCTCACCACATGATGATTTTGATGCAGCGCTCGAGGCTGTCGCTCCCAAAAAAGAATAGACGGGACGGGTACACGAAAAGTAGTGGCCGCAGCACGGAGTGCTGCGGCCAAGGATCAGTGGAGAAGCGGAGCGCGACGCCATGGAACAGGTCACCGTCCTCCTTGATGCGCATTTCGGTTCATGCTGGTAGCTCACTATTCCACGTAGTGAGCAGGCAGAACGTTATAGCGCATCGTCGCGGATATCCAACGCGGCATATTGCCCACCTGTCACAAACTGCTGGCGTGATTTAATCACGCACCATGTAATGGCGCAACTAGTTGCGGATGACCCCTTTCGGGAGCTTTTTTCCAGGCCAGCGGTACACCAGAAGAGGGATGAATACCAAGGTGAGAATCATCGCAAAGGTAAGGCCGAAGAGAATCGCGTACGCGAGCGGACTCCAGAGGCCTGATGCGTGCGTGAGTGGAATCATACCCAAAACGGTGGTGATGGTCGTGAGGAAGATAGGGCGCAGGCGCGTGGTCGCTGCCTCGATGACGATGTCGAGAAAGAGTCGGCCTTCACCTGCATGCAGGCGCGTGATGATGCTATCCATCAGAATGATTGCATGGTTGATGATCACGCCCGCTAGCGCAATAACACCCAAGAGTGATGGGAAGGAGAGTGCCTGGCCCATGAGTGCGAGCCCGGCAAACACGCCGATAAGAGAAAGTGGTACGGTGAGTAAGAGGTACGTCGTGAAGCGATATGAATCAAATGCCAAGACCAGAATAACGAACATCAGTGCGAGCCCGGCGAGAAGGGCATACCCCATTTCAGCGAAGGATTGATTTGTCTCTTCGTTTTCGCCACCTATTTGCATAGTGACGCCTTTCGGAAGCTCTACCTCCTTCATGCGTTCGTTAAAGCTTGCCAAAACCTGAGCTGAGGTGAAATTGGGTGCGAGTGAACTGGTGAGGGTGAGGAGACGCTCGCGGTCTTCATGCACAATGGTTGCGTTACTCTTGCGCAAACCTTCGCGCATGAGAGAGCCCAGCAAGACCGTGTTTCCGGTGGGTGAGGTGATGGTGATCTGGCGCAGCGCATCAATCGAGACGGCATTTGCGTCGTGAGGGTCCACAAAAGAAGGGTTAAGGTTCATAGAGACGATCACATCGACGTCTTTGTCTCCGCCGGTGAGTTTTGTAGCGGTAGTGCCGGATACTGCCGTGCGCAAGGTGGAAGCCACTGCGGCAGGAGTCAGACCGGCTGCAGCCAATTTTGCACGATCGATGTCGAGTACGTACTCAATGCCGTTATTTTTGCTTGAAGTATCTACCGACGTGGCGCCTTCTGTTTGCGCCAATACATCGCGGCCAATTGAAACAGCGCTATCAAGTGCGTCGCGGTCTTTGCCGGTGAATTTTATGAGAATTTCTGCGCCAACGGGCGGCCCACCTGTTGGTTGGCCGGCACGGATTTCTGCGCGCGCCGTGAGTGGTGTGGTGGCACTGCGGATCTCTTGAAGGACTTCGCTGGAGGTGAAATCACGCTCGCTAGGAAGATTTATCGTGACGTTAGCATAGCGTGAATCACGCTGGGGGTTGTTGCTGAATTGGCTTGTGGCACCCACGGTCGTGACAAATGACTCGATGCGACTGATTGGGTAGAGCGATTCTTCGACGGCGCGTGCCATGAGGTCGGTCTGAGCAAGAGGTGTCCCTTGCGGCATTTCAATATCGATGTACACAAAATCAATGTCTTCCTGTGGGAAAAAATCTACAGGAATGGCACCAATGATAGGGAGCGAAAGTGCCACAAAGAAGCCCACAATAATGGTCACCAAGAAACGGTTCTGATCACCCCGCGAGGTAAGGAAGCGGCGCAGCATAGTTGCGTATGCCTCTTTCGCACGCTCGGCCCATTCGTCCTGCAATTTAGCAAAGCGTGACGGCTCTGCGGCGCTGGTGAGCATCAAGGTAAGGGTCGGGACCATGCCGAGTGCTACCACAATGGATGCCAAAAGGACGAAGATGATGGTGAAAGGAATGGTTGCAATAAATTTGCCCACGATTCCCGATATGAAGAAAAGAGGCACGAACACGGCGACGGTGGTCATGGTTCCGCCAATCAAAGGCCACGCATACTCACGGATGGCTTCTACTGCCGCCGCGTCTTTGCCGTGTGTTTTGATACGCGTATGAATTGCTTCCACTACCACAATGCCCGAGTCCACCAAAATACCAATGGCGAGAATGAGTGAGAAAAGGGAGACGAAGTTGATGGTGTTCCCTGAGTACAGAAGGCCAATGAAGGCAATGAGGAAAGAGAGCGGAATGGAAAGTCCAGCAACAATTGATTCACGCCAGCCAATCGTGAGAAAGAGTGAAATCATCACCAGAGCGACGGTTTCAAGGCCGGTGCGTATCAATTGGGTCAAATCTCGCTGTACTTCCTTTCCTGCGTCTTGGACAATCACCACCTCACTCCCCGCAAGCAGTGTCGTTTCCATGACGGTGAGTTTTTCTCGCACCTGTGCGGTTGTGAGGGTCACGTCTTGGCCGCGCACTTTATATACAGAAAGAGTGAATGCCTGGCGTGAAGGTTCACCCGAGAGAGACACGCGAGTGAACGAATTGGCATCCACCACTCCATCAGAGACGGTTGCGATGTCTCGCAAATAAATAGGCTGGCCACCAACGGAGAGGATGGGAAGGGTCTCGAAGTTTTCCACGCGATCGAGCCCACCATCAAATGCCACATTGTAGGACACATCATTAGTGATGATAGAACCAACGGGAAGCGTGGCATTTGAGGCTGCCAGAGCACCCACTACCTGCTGCAAAGTAAGACCGTAGCGTTCGAGTTCTTCTTTCTTTACCACTACCTGCACTTCGCGGTCACGCACGCCGGAAACTTCTACACGCGATACACCACGCACACTCTGGAGCTCGCTTTTAACCTGCTCGCTTAAATCAGCGAGTGATGCAAAAGGCGCATCAGCAGAGACAGTGATGATTTGTACAGGCTGATCGACAAAGTTCACGTCGGTGACGCTCGGGTCCGTGGCGTCTTCTGGAAGGTCGCCTTTTGCTTTGTCGACCTCGTCTTTTAGCTTCTGGATTGATTTGTCTAGGTCAGCGGATGCGTTGAACTCTGCGGTGATGACGGAAACACTCTCGCGAGAGGTTGAGGTGAGCTTATTCAAATCAGCGAGATTCGCCAATTTTTCTTCCAGTTTGTTGGTGACCAATCGTTCCACTTCTTCAGGTGAAGCACCCGGAAGCACCGTACTTACGATACCTACTGGAATCTGCACTTCAGGCGCCGACTCTTTGGTAATGGAGACCACCGCAATGGTGCCCCACAAAACCAGCCCTGCCATGAGGAGCAAGGTAAATTGGCGCTTATGGAGAAAGAAGGTCCAAAGTGAATGCATACGGGTCGATGTATTGGTAACAGCTATTCAACCGTGACGATTTGATTGGGGCGCAAGCCGCGCACGTCGGTAACGATGTAGGTATCCAGAGTGAGCCCGTCGCGGATTTCAACACGATCACCCAAAAGCGTACCAATGGTTACTTTTTGCTCGATCAGTTTGTTATCCTCCACGGTGAAAATTGATTCTCCGTCCGCGGTGATGCGCAAGGCGGTAATCGGGATGGTGATGCGTTGGGCAATCTTCGTCGCAGCAGGCTTTTCCGTGAAGGTGAGAATCGCCGCAGAACCATTCACGAGTGCTGCTGCGCCTTTGGTGACGGCAACACGCACTTCAACTTTTTTGGTGAGCGGATCAACACCGGCACCCATGCGAGTGATGACGCCTTCCGCACCGCCTTCGATAGACACTTTGCCGCCCACGCGCAAAAGTCGTGCGTCAGAGTCAGTTACAAAGGTGCTGATTTCAAGTGTGCCGTTATTTGCAATAGTTGCAGCGGGGGAGAATGCCTGCACAAAATCGCCCTTGGTGAGTGAGAACGCGTTAATGGTACCGGAAATGGGTGCACGAATGATTGATTTTTCGTATGCAGCGCTTGCTTGTGCGAGTGCACCTTGAGCCTGCTTTACTGCAGCTTGTGCAGAGGCAATGTCATTCTTGTCTCCACCCGTAACACCTTGGCTCAGCGTTTGTTCGGCAATGGTGAGTGCATTTTGGCGCGTAGCGATGGCTTCGCGGGCAGCGTTCAATCCAGAAAGTGAAGACACGATACCGGCACGAGCTCCGGATGCACTTGCTTGATATGCAGCTATTGCTGCGGAAGATACATTAGTGGTTGGCAATGCTGAGTTTAGCGCAGTGATGATTTTATCGAAGAACGTGAGGAGCGTGCGCAGCTCGGCCTCGGTCGTGGTGAGCTCTGTTGCCAAATCTGATCGGCTGGTGAGTGTTTTTCCTGCGGTAGTCTGGCGGGTGAGGGTGGCGTTCAGGCCAATGCGTGCATTTTCAATGTCGAGCTCGATTTGTGATTGCGACGTGGGTACAGAAAATTGCGGGACGGCACTCGAAGGATTTGAAATCATGCTGTCAGCGGTGACGCGGATAGCATTTTCCACTGAAGCATATGTAGCCAGAAGAGTGTTCACTGTACTTTCGCGGGTGCTTTCAAGAGCTGCGGTGGCAGAATCTTTGCTCGCGCCAAGGATGGTCTTTTGTTCATCGCGAGAACCGCCCGTGACACGGCGCAGATTCGCCTGGGCTGCATCAAGAGCGCCTTGCGCAGAGAGAAGAGAGGCACGCTCCGAAGCACTGTCTATTTCGGCGATGATGCTCCCGGCGCTGATTCGGTCACCAAGCTTACGCATTACGCGGGTCACTTTGCCACCTTTTTCTGCGAGGACGGTAGCCTGTGCTTCCGAAGTGATGGTGCCCACGGTAGTGAGCGACGTACCGGAAGAGGAAAGAATACCGACGTTTTCAAGTGTCACTTTTCGGTCCAATGCCTCGGTTACTACTTGCTCTGTGCCAGAAAAAAGGAGACGACCAGCGATGGATCCCCCAATAATGACGAGAGTGAGAATGGTTGCTGCCCACACTTTATGAGCAAGGGCGAACGTTTTAACGGAAGTATAAACTCGCTGTGCGAGGTTGAAAACAAAGGCTTTTATAGATGACAACATAGGTGAATAGTAACACAGATTTGTCAAATTAGCAAGGAACAGGTGATAGGTGGAAGGAGTTAGGTGTTAGAAGGTGCACGCGCAGGAAATGCAACAAAATGTGTCTCACCGCAGGTGATTTCCGCTAGCTTCCTTTACAGAATTAGCGGGTAGCCTAGGTATATGTGGCGCTCGCTGTAAAACCGTTTTTTATGAGATGCTGATTGCACGCTAGGCCCCGTGACCTTGTGGTACACTGCGACAACTACTCCTCTTGGTACGCTCGCCACAGCAGCAGTTACACCGTGTATGCATCCGCTTTATGTCTGGACCCTGTCTTTAACTGCCATATTGATTATGGCCATTGTTGGTATATGTACCTGGCCAAGTACTGTTCTGTATACCAGTGACTATGCGGGGAAGAGCGCGGTGACCATACTCAAGGCACCAGAACTGGACAAACGTGTGTACGACCAAAAAATGTTGGCGCTTGCACAGGTGTCTACAACAACGATTGCTGCACTCACGTATGCAACAACATCAGGCAACACCACTCTTTCTAGTTATACTCCTGAGTCTCTTGCTTCAAGCACGATTGGCCGGTGGCCAACTCGTGTAGCCTACCCAAAACACGGAGCGATCTTGCCTGATAGGCGCATCATCGCCTACTACGGCAACTTCTACTCGAAAGGCATGGGTGTACTAGGGCAGTACGACGAGGCTGAAGTGCTGCGCAAGTTGCGCGAAGAAGTGGCTGCATGGAATAACGCTGATCCATCTACACCTGTGCTTCCCGCGATTGATTACATAGCCACAACTGCCCAAGAAAGTCCTGGCAAAGAAGGGCTCTATACACTCCGCATGCCCGACTCACAGATTGACCACGCACTTGAGTTGGCCGCAAAAGTTGACGGCATTGTGATCTTGGAGTTACAGATAGGGCTCAGTGACCTGAAGAGAGAGCTACTCCTTTTAGAAAAATATTTAAAAATGCCTCAGGTGCACTTGGCACTCGATCCTGAATTTGCAATGCATGGGAATAGTGCGCCAGGCACGGTGGTAGGTTCTTTTGATGCGGCAGAAATTAACTATGCTTCAAAATACTTGGCAGGACTCGTCGATACCTATCGACTGCCACCAAAAGTGCTCATTGTGCATCGCTTTACGGAAGACATGGTGACCAACTATAAAAAAATCACTCCATTACCGCAAGTGCAGATTGTCATGGACATGGATGGCTGGGGTGAGCCAGCAAAAAAGAAGAATACGTATAACAGAGTTATTGCGCCGCAACCAGTACAATTCACCGGGTTTAAGCTGTTCTATAAAAATGATTTGAAACCTCCGTCAACACGACTTCTTACGCCTGCAGAGGTTTTAGAGTTAACGCCGGCACCCTCGTTTATTCAGTATCAGTAGACTGTTTTCCTCCGGCATGTAGCTCCTCAGGTTTCAAGCCGATTGATGTCGGGAGGGGGTAGATGCAGGCAGCACGCGGTTTGTTATACTCTCGCGATGCTTAAACAATTTTTGATGAAGAAGCTGATTGCACGCCAGCTTGCGTCGCTGCCTGCAGATCAGCGCAAAATGATAGAAGACTTGGTGGAAAAGAATCCTGATCTCTTCATGCAGTTGGCACAGGAGGTGCAGGCAGAAATGGCAGCCGGGAAATCTCAGCAAGACGCTATGATGGCCGTTGCTATGAAAAATAAAGAGACGTTGGGGAAGTTGATGGGGAAGTAGGCTTCCGTTTTATACCCACAGCGCGGATTTCTGTCGCCTATAGCTCAGGTATACTTTGCCCCATGGAATCCAAAAAGGTCTTCGTGCTCTTGGGGCATCCCGACAAAGACACCTACACTGGCGCACTCGCTGATGCCTACGAGCGTGCTGCCAAAGAATCAGGGCACGAGGTCCGGCGCATGAATATAGAAGAAATGGCGTTCGATCCTATCCTGCACAAGGGATACAAAGCCATCCAAGAGCTAGAGCCAGTACTCAAAGAAATGCAAGAAAACATCCGCTGGGCGGATCACTTTATGGTGATCTATCCCAATTGGTGGTGCACTATGCCGGCAAAACTAAAAGGCATGTTTGATCGTGCCTGGCTTCCTGGGTTTGCATTCAACTTCGACAAGCCGACCGGCAAGTTGATTAAGCGACTCTCTGGAAAAACGGCGCGCGTGATGGTGATTGCTGGATCGCACAGTCCTTTCATGACGTGGTGGAAGTTTGGTGACTTCACGAATGAAATCTCGCGCGGCATTCTTGGATTCGCAGGTATGGACGTTTCCGTCTCTACCTTTGGGCCATGCGATCACTGCACCGTGGGTGAGCGCGAGACGTGGCAGAAGCAGGTAGAAGCTTTGGGTCGCGCCGCGCAGTAGGAAAGAATATGTACACAGTGAGGGCCGCACCACGAAGTGGTGCGGCTCTGGATGTTGGCCATTATGTACTTTCGAGCTCGGCGCGAAACCGCATTGCACGACTGAGGATGCCGAACATTGCAGCTCCATGCAACGCAAAGATATGCAGAGAGTGCGTGGGTGAGTAATGCGGCCGCAGTATTGCCGTGATGGCGAGCAGCGCGACCATTATTTGCAAAATGCGAGTACTCGTCTCTAATGGACATATTTTGAGTATGCGGTAGCTAATCTGCGAGATGAGTATGAACGCAAAGAATGACATTGGAATGGCATATAGGAGCCTCGCAATATCTATTCCTGGTGCGATGGAATCAGCGGGCATGGTTGTCCTCACGGTTGCATTAGTCTTGCGCTAGCATGCCCGACATGCGGGAGTACTGTCAAACATCATGCATTACTGGTGGTCCGAGCATATTGCTGCTTGATACTTTGTGTGTCAGAATATCGCGACATGTCACTTTCTATTGGAATTGTGGGTCTGCCAAACGTCGGTAAATCGACGCTTTTTAATGCGCTCACCAAAAAGAGTGTGCCCGCAGAGAATTACCCTTTCTGCACTATCGATCCATCAGTAGGTATCGTGCCGGTTCCTGACCCGCGCTTGCAAGCACTCTCGACGATGAGTAAGACGCAGAAAATTGTTCCTGCAGTGGTTGAATTTGTAGATATTGCCGGCTTAGTGAAGGGGGCCTCTGAAGGTGAGGGTCTAGGGAATCAGTTTCTTTCAAACATCCGGGAAGTTGATGCTATTGCTGAGGTGGTGCGCATGTTTGATGACGAAGATATTACTCATGTGCATGGTGACGTAGACCCGCTCCACGATATCGAAGTCATTAATCTCGAGCTCATCCTTGCTGATTTTCAGGTGGTCTCAAAGCGGCTTGACCGCGTCAGTCGAGAAGCGCGCTCTGGCGACAAAGATGCTATTGCAGAAGAGGAGGTCCTGAAGATGCTGAATGAAGTACTTGAGAAAGGGAAACTGGCGAGCACTGTTCATTTTGAAGCGCGCCAAGAACCAATCGTAAAGGCATTACAACTGTTGACTACGAAGCCATTTCTCTATGTCCTCAACCGTAAGAGTGGGGTAGTGAACGTTGATGCAGAAAATGCAGAGCGTTGGAGAGTGTTGCAACAATTTTTTAAAGACACCGGTGCCCATTACGTGTTTGTGGATGCGGCAACCGAAAGGGAATTGAATGATGTGCACGACGACGAGCGCGACCAATTTCGCCGCGAAATGGGTATTGCGGAAAGCGGCATTGACGCCCTTATTCGTGCCGGCTACGAAACACTCGATTTGATTTCATACTTCACCACTGGTGAGAAGGAGACGCGTGCATGGACCGTAAAGCGTGGATCGACTGCGCCCCAGGCAGCAGGTGCGATTCATACTGATTTTGAGGCAAAATTTATTCGCGCGGAAGTGATTCAGTGGTCTGACTTGGTGCAGGCTGGCTCATTTGCCGCTGCGCGTGAGAAAGGACTGGTACGCACGGAAGGCAAAGAGTATATATTTCAAGATGGTGACGTCACGGAATTTCGACACGGCGCGTAGCTTGCATACTTTGAAAATAGTGGCATAGTGCTTTTGGTATCGCATCGATAGCCGATGTGAACTAGCAACAAGGAGCTCTCCGTGGAGAGAACACTGACGGATCTGGTTCATCGCCTGGGCCAGAATCTCGATGCCGCCTTCGAAGGGCGCACGAAAGGGTCGGCCATCACGCCTAGGCAGCTCGCTGTTTTGCGTGCCGCCAAGGAGTGGAACGGTGTCTCGCAAACGACGCTTGTCGAAAAAACCGGTGTCGATCGCTCGACACTGGCCGATATTGTGAAGCGCCTGGTCCAGCGTGGGTGGCTCAGTAGGCGTCGTGCCAAAGACGATGCGCGTGCGTATGTGGTGCGCTGCACCACCGAAGGCGCGGGCATCATCAATGCGCATGTGCCGGCGCTTCTCGCGATCGAGAAAGCTGCGCTTGCTTCGCTTACAAAAGCAGAAGCAGATGCTTTGAAGCTCGCGCTTGATCGCATGAACAATCACTTGGAGGGCGATGCGAAGAAGTAGCGCAGCCAGTGAGGTGTGCGTATGCCGGCGGACCAATGGTCCGCCGGCATTTCTGTATCAGGCTTTGAACTGCTCGATAAACGACGCACGGTCGCGCGCGTGCAGTTTGATAACCGAAGCCACTCTGCTTGCTTTTAGTCCAGGGCACTCGATGCGCAGTTCATCAGCAATAGAGGCGTACGAACGACTCTCAGCGAGTAGTGCTGCTACGCGCCCAAACAAAGTGCGCGGGATATCAGTGTGCGCTCGCGGACAGTATGTCGTTTTTGCTTTCTTATGAGCAAAGGTGTATGTCATGGCACACGCTCCTTTGGTTGCCGGTCCTCGCGGATTGTAAATTTTATACACGACAGCGCAAGAGGAAATGCAACAAGATGGGGACAGTCGTATCATTTTTCAGCCGGTTGCGCGCTCAGGGGCGCATGCTAGGCTTCCTCTATGGAACACACATCAACTACTGGCCCCAAAGATTTCTTTCTGTGGGTAGCCGCAACCGTGGCGTTATACGTCAGCGTGGTTAGTTTACTTGCACTCTGGTTCGAGCTCATAGACCGCGTGTTTGTAGCGCCGAGCTTCTCGGGGTACGTCGACCCCTATTCAACGGGGATTCGCATCGCGGTGGCGTCACTCATCGTTATTTTCCCCTTATACGTGTATTTCATGCGGCTACTGCACACTGATATACGCCTTCACCATGAAAAGAAGGAGCTCTGGGTACGCCGCTGGCTCTTGGTGGCGTCTCTTTTTATTGCAGGATTGACGCTGGTGATTGATCTCATTGTGTTGATTAACGCGTTTTTGGGCGGGGAAGAGCTCACGGCAGCCTTTGTGCTCAAGATTCTTGCCGTGTTTGTCGTCGTGGGTGGTTCCTTCTTGTACTACGTTCATGAGGTGAAAGGTACGTGGGAGCGCTCGGAAGGTCTCTCGAAAGGAATCGCCGCCGGTGTGGCGGCCGTTGTCCTGGCTTCTGTGGCTGCCGCGTTTATGTTCATCGGCTCTCCCGCAACACAGAGAATGATGCGCTACGATGCGCAGAAAGTATCGGATCTCCAAAGCATGCAGTATCAAATTACCGACTTCTATCAGCAGAAGGAACGCCTCCCACTTTCTCTCGACGAATTGAAAGATCCGCTGCGTGGCAATGTGGTGCCTGTAGATCCGCAAGAAGCTGATGGCTTTGTCTACGAGTATCGACCAGTGACGCCTTTGAGTTTTATGATCTGCGCCACATTCAATCTGGAGAATATTCAGGAAAAAGTGACGAGCCCACGGCCAGTGGATATGTACGTAGATCCGGCTATGGAATACTGGCAGCACAAATCGGGCGAGACGTGTTTCGTCCGCGAAGTTGACCCAGAAAAGTTTCCTCCCTACGAAAAAGCGCGATAGTTATGCCGGAAAAAGGCCCGTGGGGTAAAGCGCCCGAACACGCACCGAAAAATCTCGAGATGATGCGCACTGAATGCAGCGACTCGCTCCTAGACTATGCGCGTGAACGTGCGAAAGAACTGCAGGTGGACTACACCGTTGAATTAGGCGACGCGACCGCTAGCGGAAGATTGTTGCGCATTACTCATGGTGATGCTGATGCGTTTGGACGCGAACTCGAAGAGGCAGGGAGGCGTGCAGAGGAGCTGTACCCAAGCGAAGTACACCCCATAGTGACGTACACTCCTGCTTCTCGCGAGGTGGTTATCTTGGTATAGGTCGCTTTGGCTCATACGAGTCGTGTGCTATCGTTTTCGCATGAGCAAGCAGTACGACCATCAGGAGATTGAGCGGCGTTGGCAGCACCTGTGGCGTGAGGCGAATATCTACCAGGCCAAAGAAGAGAAAGACAAACCAAAAGCGTACGTGCTGGACATGTTTCCGTATCCATCCGGTGAGGGATTGCATGTGGGCCATCCCAAAGGCTATATAGCCACTGACGTCTTTTCACGTATGAAGCGCATGCAGGGGCACAGTGTGCTTCATCCCATGGGATGGGATGCGTTTGGTCTCCCTGCAGAAAATTACGCCATCAAAAATAAAGTGCATCCGCGTGTCGCCGTCGAAAAGAACGTGGCGCGCTTTAAAGAGCAGCTCGAAGGTATTGGGTTTGACTATGATTGGTCGCGAGAAATAAATACGACCGATCCTGAATTTTATCGCTGGACGCAATGGATTTTTCTCAAGCTTTTCGAGCGTGGATTGGCCTATGAATCACACGAGCCAATAAATTGGTGCCCATCGTGTCAAACGGGACTCTCTAATGAGGATTTGGATGATGGCAAGTGTGAGCGTTGTGGCTCTGAAGTAGAGCAGCGTCCGATGCGTCAATGGGTACTCAAAATTACTGACTACGCTGACCGCTTACTTGAAGACTTGTCGTTGTTGCCGAAATGGCAGGAGCATATCAAGGAATCACAAAAGAATTGGATTGGGCGCTCTGAAGGAGCGGAAATTGATTTTCCTATCCTTGACGGTGAGGAGAAAGTGACCGTTTTCACTACGCGCCCCGACACGCTTTTTGGCACCACGTACATGGTACTGGCTCCTGAGCATCCGCTTGTGCAAGTACTTGGAAGGCGCATTAAAAACACGGCTGAAGTATCCGCGTACCTCGACAAGACACGCAAGAAGACGGAAATGGAGCGTCAAGAGAACAAAGAAAAAACGGGATGTGTGCTCGAGGGTGTGTTTGTGGTGAATCCAGCAAACGAGCAAGCACTGCCGGTCTACATCGCCGATTACGTGCTCGCCCATTACGGTACGGGCGCCATTATGGCAGTGCCTGCGCATGACGAGCGCGATTACGCATTTGCCCAGAAATTTAATCTGCCGATCATACCGGTCATTGAGCCTATATTGACGCAGACGGTTGAACCGGGCGCCTATCGTGCAGACATGCCGCTCCAAGATGGCAATTCCATTATCGTAGCTATTAAACACTGGAGTGATGAAAAATACCTTGGACTCAAATGGAAAAAAGTAGCGTGGGGCACACTCCTCACCGGTAGCATTGATTCGGGGATGACTGCCGAGGAAACACTCAGCAAAGAGATTCGAGAAGAAACGGGCTTTACCCATTTCAACATCGTCGAAGATCTTGGTTCTGTGCACAGTAAGTTTTTTCACGTGCCGAAGCAAGTAAACAAATTCGCACACAGTCGTGTTTTTGTGGTGCAGTTAAAAGATGGGACACAGGAGCCTGTTTCTGCCGAAGAGGAAGCAAAGCATGAGCTTCACTGGTTGACCTTGGATGAGATGCAGGAGTTCCTCACTGCAGCGTCGCATAGATATCTGCTGTCGGTCCTCAAGGGTGAGCGTCTGTATGTCGGGGCAGGGCTCCTTGCTCGCTCGGGCGCATTTACTGGTATCGATAGTGAAGAAGCAAAGCGCGCTATTACTGAAAAAGTGGCTGGGCGCATGGCAAAGACCTATCGCCTCAAGGATTGGGTATTTTCTCGCCAACGGTACTGGGGAGAGCCGATTCCTGTGGTGCATTGTCCTACCTGCGGCGTGGTGCCTGTTCCTGAGGAGCAGTTGCCCGTCGTATTGCCGGAGGTAGAACACTACGAACCAACCGGGACCGGCGAGTCACCCCTTGCTGCTATTGAATCGTGGGTAAACACTGTGTGCCCGCACTGCGGGGTTGCTGCTAAGCGAGAGACCAATACCATGCCACAGTGGGCTGGTTCGAGCTGGTACTACCTACGGTATGCCGATCCTAAAAATATGAACGACCTCGTAGGGCGTTCATCGGAAGCATACTGGATGGGGAAGCAGGGTGTTGATTTGTATGTGGGAGGTGCCGAACACGCAACTCGCCATTTGATTTATGCGCGCTTTTGGCACAAATTCCTGTTTGATATTGGAGTGGTGACGACACCAGAGCCATTCGAGCGTCTGATATCAGTGGGCCTCATCATGGCTGAGGATGGCCGCAAGATGAGTAAACGATTTGGGAATGTGATTAATCCGGACGATATCGTCGCAACCTACGGTGCGGATACACTGCGTGTGTATGAAATGTTTATGGGACCGTTTACCGATGCGATTGCGTGGAATACCGACAACATGATCGGCTCACGACGCTTCTTGGAGCGCGTATGGCGCCTACAGGAACGCCTGGGAACCGTGAATCATGAATCAGTTGAACGAGAGCTTCACCGAACGATAAAGAAGGTGGGCGGTGATATTCTCGAATTCAAATTCAACACGGCGATTTCACAGATGATGATATTCCTCAACCTTGCGGAGAAAGAAGGAATCGATAACGAACAGTATGCCCGTTTTGTACAGCTCTTGGCACCTTTTGCTCCACATATGGCAGCAGAAATTTGGCATAAGCTTGGCAATGCAAAATCGGTACATGTATCAGAATGGCCGACATGTGATGAAAAGAAACTGGTCGCGTCGGTGGTCACTCTGGGCGTACAAGTGGATGGGAAGGTGCGTGCCACCATCGAGCTCGCGCCGGATGCACCAGAGGCGGTGGCGCGCGAACGCGCAGTGTCTGCCGTCGCCAAGTGGCTAGAAGGAAAAGAAGTGGCACGTTTTTTATACGTTCCGAGTCGGATCGTCAGCTTTGTACTGAAGAGGTAGTGACTGCCAATTGCCGCACCTGTACGTTTGCGAGGAAGCCTACTCTCTAGATTTTCTCAAGAATCTGCTCACCATCAGGAGTGTCTTTGATGGTATAACCGAGTTTTTTCACTTCGTCGCGCAATGTGTCAGATAGTTGCCAATTCTTGGTGTCGCGTGCATTTTTGCGCTTATCAAGAATAGATTGCATCTCAGGGGTCACCACGACTGCTTCTGCCATTTCTTTGATGTGTATACCGAGAATCGTGTCTGCTACTTCAAGTGTCCCTGCGATTTCACTCGGCGCAAGGGTGTCATTCCCAATCATCTGCCACAGTGTGGCCAGTGCCTTAGGGGTGTCCAAGTCGTCATTCACGGCCTGATGGAAGGTTTGGAGGGCAACACCATTGGTACGCTCTTCACCCGCTTTTGCTGCAGCATTCTGGTATGCCTGTCGCAGGCGGGCGAGCGCTGTTGATGCCGCTTCCAGTGCTTCCCAGGTGAAATTCGCTGGCGTGCGGTAGTGGCTCGTGAGGAGCCAGTAGCGTAGTGAAAGGGGGCTGATATTTTTTTCTTCAAACTCTCCCAGATACACTACGTTGCCGTCTGATTTTGCAATTTTGCGATCGTTCATCTGCAGATGCTCTCGGTGCATCCATATGTTCGAAAACGGTTTCTTACCAAACGCTGCTTCCGATTGCGCGATTTCGTTGTTGTGATGAACGGCAATATGCTCAATGCCACCAGTGTGGATATCGATCTGTTCGCCCAGCTCACTGCGTGCCATGGCTGAGCACTCGATATGCCAGCCAGGGAAGCCTTTGCCCCATGGCGTTGCCCATCCTAAATTCTCGTTAAATTTCCACAGAGCAAAATCTGCAGGATTTCTTTTTTCCGGGTGGGTGTGAACGCGTGCGCCCTCTTTCAGCGCCTCTATATTGATGTTCCCCAATTTTCCGTATTCTTTAAATAATGCAGTATCAAAATAGAGACCATCGGTTGTTTTGTAGACGTAGCCTTTCTCGTCCAGTGTTTTTATGAGCGCGATTTGGCCAGGGATATGTTCCGTGGCGCGCGGAAAAGAAATTTTTGAAGTGTCGATACTGAGGCGACCCAAGTCGTCGATAAAATGCGTTGCATAACGTTCAGCCAGGAGCTTCATATTCTCCACAGTTAATTTCATTTTCTCGCGCTTGAGCCCTTTAGTCATTTTGTCGTCTCCATCGTCTCCATCTGAGACGAGGTGGCCCACGTCGGTAATATTGATTACCTGCTTTACCGGGTACCCGTTGAACTCAAGGGTTCGTCGCAGCAGGTCGGTAAAGACAAACATAGAGAGGTTGCCGATATGCTGTTCTCCATAGACTGTGGGGCCGCAGTTGTACATCTTTACCACTTTGCCGCGTGGGGCAAAAATTTCCTTCGTCGCCGACATGGTGTTGAAGAGGTGGACGGGCAGGGCAGTGTGGGCAAGAGGGTCACTTTTCAGCGGGTGGCCGAGCAGATTTTCGAAAAAGCTCATCGGTACAGCTTACCGCAGATACGGTAATGAATACATAGTCTAGAGCCACCGGCGGTACTTGAAGTATCCAAACATGGTGCCTGCAGCCGAGAACATCAAGAGGAGGATGTACCAAAAGCCATACGTGCCATCTACCAGAGGTGTATGTGCGGTATTCATGCCGAATACGGCTGCGATGAGAGCCAGAGGATAGGTGACGAATGCAAGCAGGGTGAGCGTCTTCATGATCTCGTTTTGTTTCGCATTCAAAAGCGAATTGTTGGTCTCGCGCAGCTCTTGCAGGGACGCGATGTGGCGCATGACGTGGTTGTGTACTTTGTAGTAGTCGTTGATGGTACCTAGGATGTATGGCCGGAATGAATCGCCGAATAGTTTAGGGGCAACCCCCTCAAACTCTTTGAGCACGTCTCGGTGTGGCTCGATTGCGTGGCGCAGATTCAAGAGGTCGCGCCCTGCGCGTGAGATGCCTTCCACCATTTCGCGTTCGTGGCCTTCAAAAATCTGGCCTTCAATATCGAGCAGTGCATCACCGATGTAACTTATCTCGTGCTCGACTGCTCCGTAGAGGCGCTTGAGCATGTAGAAAAAGATGTATCCTGCGTGCTCGCTCATGACTTGTCGGTCCAAAACAGAATTCACCTCAAAGATTTTTGAAAATTTATGCAAGGGATCGATGGTGTCGTATCGCGTGGTGATGATGAATTTTTTGCCCACGATGAAATCTACCTCTTGCTCGCGGCTTTTGTGAGAATGACGTAGTGCAGGAAAGTGCAGGATGAGATAGCAGTAGTCTGTACGTGCGTCCACACGTGGTTTGGTGGTCGGGAGCAGCAGCTCTTCGGCAATCAAGGCGTCGATATCGAATTCCTCCATGACCTCGCGCACTTCTTCGCGGCGAGGAGACTCAAGGTCGATCCACACAATGCCATCGTGTTCATAGCGCGTCATCATGACGTAAAGTATACGACGTGTCGGTGAGAAAATAAGTTGCTGTACACAGGAATATGTAGTTGGCACACGGCCAGTGATGCCTCATACTGTGGCGATATGCACACGTCTACCAGTTCGAAGACCTCTGACCTGCGCAGCATGCGTTGGGTTGCACTTGCCATTGCTGCGATATTACTTGCTTTTGGTGGTGGTATGTTTCTTGGTGCGAGCCAAAGCGGGGCCATGGCGTTTGCGGCGGCATACAGTGCTGTCGCGCCGAATGCGCCTGAGGGTGTCGACATGACGCCTGTGTGGCGCGCATGGCAGATTATTGATGAGCGCTACGTTCCTGGGCGCATAGCAACCACGACCGCCACCACCACTCCTACAGGAGCAACTGACCCTCAAGAGCGAGTTTGGGGCATGATTCAGGGCCTTGCTGGCTCTTTGCGTGACCCATACACCGTTTTCTTGCTACCCACTGATGCAGAAATATTTGAGGCAGATATCAGTGGTGCATTCGAAGGTGTAGGTATGGAAATCGCTGTACGCAACGGCATACTGACGGTGGTATCGCCTTTGAAAGATTCCCCAGCAGAAAAGGCGGGTCTCCAGGCGGCAGATATTATTGCAAAAATTGATGATCGTGAGACGACCGGTATGGATGTGGGCGAAGCGGTAAAAATTATACGTGGGCCCAAGGGAACACCGGTGGTCTTCCAAATTTATAGAGAAGGTGAGAAAGAAGCGCTCTCCATTAGTGTCACACGAGATGTCATTAATATCCCGACGATAAAATCTGAAACCGTGGACGGCGTGTTCATTATCTCGCTCTACAACTTCTCGGCCGTATCGAGCGACATGTTCCGAAAAGAACTTCAGACATTCGTCGACAGTGGAAATAACAGGCTGATTCTCGATTTGCGAGGCAACCCAGGAGGATACTTGCAGGCGTCAGTTGATATGGCCAGCTGGTTTCTACCAGCAGGAAAAATAGTCGTAACTGAAGACTACGGTAAGCGAGCGGATCCTATTGTGCACCGATCACGTGGATACAATATATTCAATGAGAACCTAAAGATGGTCATCTTGGTGGATAAAGGATCAGCATCGGCATCTGAAATCTTGGCAGGAGCACTGCGCTACTACAAAGTGGCAACACTCATCGGTATGCCAACGTTTGGCAAAGGATCGGTGCAGGAATTGGTAGATATCACGCCTAAAACGTCTTTGAAGATAACCGTGGCCCGCTGGTTGGGGCCAGACGATATCCAAATCCCCGACGTAGGAATTGCTCCAGACATTGAAGTGAAGCCCACCGATGAAGAAAAGGAAGCAGGCATTGATGCGCAGCGAAAGCGAGCAATAGAGTTTTTGAAGACCGGAAAATAAATTGAAACGGCGAACCCGCGGCAGCCTTTCCGCGGGTTCTGTGGGTTGCTCGCGCCTAGCGAGGTGCTTTTTGGATCTTTGGCCCGCATGCGCATACAGGCATCCCTGCATCGACACACTGGATGGTTCCAAGTAGGCCGTTTGGGCGTAGACAATCATAGCTATCTGACTTTGGCCCAATCATGGCAGATAGTACAATCAGTAGCTGAATGATGACGATGTAACCGAGAAGTACCTTGACTGGCGATAGGCCCATTCGAACCTCCTGTTGCTTAGCCTGGGAGCAGTATGCCATACTGGCCCAATGAAAGTCATCCTGCTTAAAGATGTCCCGAAAGTGGGGCAGATTCACGAGATTAAAGAGGTATCGGACGGTTTCGCGCTCAACAGTCTCATCCCCAGAAAGCTCGCGATAGCCGCCACACCGCAAGCAATTGCGGCATACGAGAAACTGCAAACCGAGAAGAAGGAACAAACTCAAAAGAACCGCGATGCATGGCTGCAATCTCTTTCCCGCATGAGCGAACGAGGAATAACGGTTTCGTTAAGTGCGGATGAGGGCGGACATCTCTATAAGAAACTTGATGCGCGCACTCTGGCTCAGCTCTTCACGCAAGAAGGTCTCTTGGTACAACCTGCATCAATTGTATTGGCGGCACCAATCACTGTCTGTGGACAGCATAGTATTGCGATTTCAACCAAAGAAGGAAGGGGGGTAATACAGGTTACGGTGCAGGCTCTTTCAAAGAAGCGCTCGTAGAGGAAACAAGGGTGTGCCAAAAGTAAAACCAGGCGAGTGCCTGGTTTTACTTTTGTTCTGGAGGGTCGGACTACTTCTCATTCCATTGTGGAATTGGCACTACCTCAATCGGTATCTGGCCTGTCGAACATGATCCACCACCAGAGTCTGCGGCGGTACAGGTCATGCTATAGTAGGCATTCTCCGTCAGCTGCGTACTTGCGCGGCTGCCTGCACCACTGAGTGTGACCGTCTCGAGTAACGCGCCTGTTTCTTGGGACACACCTGTTATGGTGCAGCCAGAAGCAGCTTGCGCACTCCACGCAAGGACGGTTCTTGTACCTCGCAGGATACGATCAGGTGTTGCGGTCAAAACGCATGCGCTTGCATCGCGAGGGGGAGCACCACAATCAGCAGGGCAGCTCCATTGTGTTTCTCCTGCGTTGCAGATGCCATCGCCACAGTACAAGAGATCAACTGTAGTTTCTCCACACAAATCGTCAGAAGGGCGAGTTGCACCGCATGAACCGTCGCATTGGAAGACACCAGACGCACTCATACCACAGCGGTTGTAGCCCGATGAGCATGGTTGCCCTGCGTTGGCAAATCCTCCTCCACCACCGATACACTGCCCGTTGCAGCCTATCGTGCCTGCACCACCGCCACACATGGACGTGGAGCATGCTTGACCATAGTTTGCAGGTACCGCCGGTGCCGATGCGCTGCATTGGCCATCGCAGTTATACAAGCCATAATTTGTACCACAAGCGCTTGCCACCGAGCAGCTAGCACCGTAGTTTCCAGAGTGTGGATAGGACGGACATGATGCTGGCACGCTGCGGCCGCCTGCATCACCGAGCGGTGAAGTGTTGTAATAACCGAGTTCAGCGTGATTCCGATTCTGTGAGTAGGATACGAGCATGTAAGCATCGGCCGCGAGCGCGAGGGCAATGATAATAATCGCGTACCGGGCAAACGAGTTTTGCATAAGAGCCTTCATATAGTGTAAGTATAGGACATGATAAAAGGGCTGCTACTACAATTCCTGGAATCTGGGGAGAGGGACAGTCTCCACAACAACGTTTACGGGCGTGCAGGAATTTCCTCGGCCGTCAGCTGCGTAGCACGTGAGGCTATATGTTGTCGTGTTTGTGAGCGGCACGCTGTTGCGTGTTCCCGCAAAGGAGATGGTGGGGTTTTCCACAATACTGGAGCCAGATGTTCCAGTAAGTACACAACTACTTGCGTACTGTGAGCTCCACGAGAAGATAACTCGTGAGCCCTCGACAACTCGTGTCGTGTTTGCGCTCAGAGAACAGTTGCTCACGTTAACAGGCGGACATTCGCTGCTGGCAGGTATAACAGCGCTGCAGCTTCCATTGCACTGCACTGTCCCAGAATTGGTCATACCACAGCTGTTGGCCGAAGAAGAGCATGCACTGCCATAGCCAACGGGGTTTGCCGGTGCACTCGCTGAACAGCTGCCATTGCACTGAATCGTACCGCTGTTCACTGAACCACAGCTGTTTGCTGACGAGTAACATGTGACGCCGTAACCAGCCGGATTCGCTGGCGTGCTCGCTGAACAGCTGCCACTGCACTGAATCGTACCGCTGTTCACTGAACCACAGCTATTAGCAGAGGAGTAGCACAGCGAGCCAAGACCTATGGGGTTTGCAGGGGTGGTGGCACTACATGCTCCCGAGCATTGGATGGTGCCACTATTGACTGAGCCACAGCTATTTCCTGACGAGTAACAGAGTGAACCATAGCCACTGGGTACCGTCGGTGCTGAAACACTGCACGACCCATCACACTGGACGATACCGTAGTTGGTACCACAGGCACTTGATGCGAGACAGCTCGAGCCCGCAGAGGACACGTGGGAAAACGACTGGCACGATGCCGGGATACTCAGGCCGCCGCCTTCATTGTTGGGCGCTGTATTAAAGTATCCAAGTTCTGCGTGGATGATAGGGTTAGTAGTTGCAAAAGGCAGCTTAGCCTCTGAAAAATGTAGCGTACTCACGATACCGATGATGCCAAGTAGAACCCATCGAGTTGCAAACATGACCATAGTATGAAGTATTAATCGCCTCGGCGAGCTCCTTATTGTGCTAAGTTGTGCACAATTGACTGGCGCATGCTCTCCAAACCTTCCGTGTAGATAGTGGGGTCATTTCCTGGGTACGCAATACCCCAATCGTCAGGGGTCATTTGATCAAGGCGCTCCAAAGCGCGCTTAAAGTGGACACGGGCCTGCGCTTTCTTGCCTTGCGCCAGTTGCGCAACACCTACGGAATTATGCAGCCAAGCATTCTCTGGTGCATAGCCCAGACCGAATACAGCAATTTCCTCTGCCGCAGGGAAATTACCCTGCTGGAAGTATATCCACGAAAGGTCGTTGTAGCCGGCCCATCCAATAGAATCGTACTGCAAGAATATGTAGAAAGCATCCGCTGCTTTTTTGTAGTCCTTTTCGTATCCAGCGATGAGCCCGCGCATATAGTACCCACGGTAATACGAAGGGTCGTAACGCAATGAGGCGTCTATGTGCGATTGCGCCTCGGTAAAACGTCCTCGGATGAACGCGATACGGCCAAGCTGATAGTGCGCCAAGGCGAGTGACGGGTCCAATGCATTTGCACGTCTATAGTAATGCTCGGCACGTTCGCTATCGTAGTTTGCGCTGGTAAAATAGTATTCACCGAGCCACATGGCAGCGTCGACGTCAGTCAATGCATACAGGCGCACAATCGGCACGAGTTCGTGTTTTTGTGCAAAAGGCACTACGTGCGTGCGTGTGAGAAAACAGACAACTAGGACGAAAAGCAGTACTGATGCTAGGGAGGCAGTGTACAAAAAAACCGCGTGTGCGTGCTGAGGTGCTCGCTTCATACTATTTGATCCGGTAGAGTTCGTCGATAACCGGTTGCAGCTTGAGTATGTTTGCGGTTGCAATCATTTTTTGTTTCCCATTCGCCGACACGATGATGGTGGGCACTCCGCCTACATCGCGGAAAATGGCGTCGTGCATGTCGCGGCGGATGCGGGTTTGCGCAGTGGCATCGCTCAGACAGAGGGTGAGAGGAGCAAGGGGAATGGTGAGGGTGCTGGCAAACTGTTCAATATCGTCGCTTGTGGGGAGTGAGGCCTGTAGCTCGGTGCGCAGGAGCAAATCGATTGCCGGCCAGAAATACTCTTCGCCACCGATTTTCGATGCGCATTCTGCAAGGAGCGCCTCGCCAAATGCCTTTGGATGAGAGCGCAGTGGCATGTAGAGGTACGAAACAGCAATATCTTTTTTGTATCGGCGCAATAGCTCCGGCAACGTGCGTTCGTGGAACCGCGTACAGTGTGGGCAATCGGTATCAAAGTAGACGTACAACTGGAGTGGTGCAGTGTCGCTGCCGCGGCGGTGCTCGGTAATGGGGAGCGTGGGGAAAAAAGAGGTGAGCTGTGCGTCACGAGCGATTTGTTGAGCTGATTGCGCACGAGCGAAGAATACGAGGCAAAGTAGCGCGACACCAGTCGCAGCGAGTATGGCGTATACGAGGCGGTCGTGCGTCTGCATATCTCTAGAAATCAGATTGCTGCCAGTCAAGGGATAGCAAGTGTGTTTTGAAGTCCGGGTCAATGTTTGCCAGGGCAACGAGCACACTCTTAGTCTGCAAAACATTCTTCCTCTCCGTGCGGAGGTAGCCAGTAACTTTCTCGTTCAAATATGCGGAGTCCTGATACAGTGGGGCGAGTACATTTCTGATGTCAGCTGCGCGCTCGGTGCCAAAATTCAAATAAAGCATGTATGCATAATTGAAGCGGAGGAAGCCATCGGCCGTTGGCCGAGATTTCAATGCGTAGACGGCAAAGGCACTTTGAAACGCCGTATCCAAGGAGCCAAATTCAACGACTGCAGATGGGTCAAGTTTTTGCAATTTTCCGATTACCATCGCCCGGCGCATCATTATTTCTGCGATACCGTCTTTTGTATTTGGTATTTGCTGGATGCGCTGGATATCGGCGTCAGCGTTGCGCAGTTTTTGCACGACGAGGTCGCGATAGCCTGTGCGCACTGTATCGGTGATGGTGTTGCGGCGTTCTGCTGTGTCCCACAAGCTTAGCTTGTATTCAGCGTTTCGCATTTCAGCATAGCCTGTTGGGTAGAAGCTGGCTGCGTATTCAAAGAGGTTGGCATAGCTCTGTCGTAGGTCATCGGAAACTAAGAATGCACTGTAGGGTGCTCCACTAAATATCTCTTTTGTTAAGAGATCAGCTTTGTCGGGATAGGTGTAGTAGAGCTGGCCTATGTTTTCTACGGCATACGCCTTCATGTAGACACTTGATTCCGGGTGGGCCACCAAATCTTTTAGTTCGCGGATTGCGGCCACATGGTCACCCATTTCTCGTTTTGCGATGGCAATTTTGTAAGCAATTTGCAAGCGCTGCTGCTCATCGTCGGTAAGTTGTAGTGCGTTAGAAAAATCTGCCTGCGCAGCAGCAAACTCTCCAGAATTGAGCTTGCGCATGCCAGAAGCGAACTCAGTGTTGGCCTTCACTAGAGTGTCGTACGTAGTTGCCTCTGGGACAAAGGGCGCTTGTGGGGAACGCAATCCTGTATGTATCAATGAGAAAAAAGTAATTTCACCCAAGAACATGTACGCCCCAAGGAGTCCAGCCACTAAAAGAGTTATTACTGCCAAAAGAAAATAAAGAAATTTCATACTGTGTTGCCTCGTTTTACTCGCCACAATCACCATCTCCGTCGCTATCACAGCCATCACCACCACCACTGTCTGTGCCGTCACCGACGCCGCAGCTCGCACACGTGCCACAGCTTGAGTCGTCACTGGGAATATCGGCAAAAGCGACTGGTGTACCAAAAGTTACTGTTCTATCAATGGGGTTCTTTGATGAGTCGAGTCGCATGTGAGCTGTCGAGGAACCATCTTTGCCTTGAATCATGAAACCGAGTGCAAACGTGGCGAGTGCTGAGAGTGTGTAAATGCCGATTTTCAGAATGCGGTTGACTGGATGCATATCATGCAGTGCTAGTGATTAAAGTGTTGCAGGCGAGATATCGCTTTCTGGTATAACAAGTGCAGAGCCTTCGGTTGGGAGGTTTTCAATAACCCAGTTTTCAATACCACCCTCGATACGTGCGATGTTTTTGAACCCATAGTGTTCGAGGTAGCTGAATCCAACTCCCGAGGCACGGCCACCACTACAAATCAGAACAATTTCTTTGCCGTACTTGGGGAGGGTGTGACGTTCGTCGTACAGGGTGTGAAGTGGCATATTGATAGATCCTTTGGCATGCAGTTTGCCGTATGCACTCTCGGGGCGAACGTCAATAAATATGTAATTCTCTGGATTCGCAGCAAGCTTTTCTTGAAATGCCTGCGGGTCAATATCGAAGATCGTTGGCTCGACCAATGTGATGTGTTTCAGTGGAGTGAAATAAATGAGTGCTGCGGTAGTAATGACCGCAACAGCTATTGCGACAAAGAGGGTGTGCAACCGAATCATAGACAAACGGTACCACAAAGTAGAACAGCCTCTCGTTCGGTGAGGCTGTTCTGTGTGTAAAACTTGACTGAAGGCAAGGGAAAAGGGAGAGGCGTATAGGGTTTAGGGAAGACAGAAAACGGTGGTGCAGAAGATTCTGAGAGCCAGAATCTAAGCAGGGTGGAGATGGAAGTTAGCGGACCTCTACTTTCGAATGCTTCTTCATGCGGCCGTCAAAACCAGTTTTACGGACGGTGGTGAAAGCCACAACGCCATCCTTCATGGCGAACAGAGTGTGGTCTTTGCCCATACCGACGTGTCTGCCTGGAATGACGCGTGTACCGCGCTGGCGCACGATGATAGCGCCTACCTGTGCACGCTGCCCGTCACCGATTTTCACACCCAAATACTTAGGATTTGAGTCCGTGAGGTTTTTAGCTGTTCCAACACCTTTTTTAGTTGCCATGACGTATACTTGTTATGTGGCAGGCATTATACACAAGGTGGGGGAGAGAATCAAGACCCTGCCCCCGTCGGTCCCCTTGCTTTTGTGTGTTTTCGTGGTGGGCTTTTTGAGCTTTGGCATGGGGCGGTTGTCCGTACTTTCAGCTCAGGCAGAAATCCAGCGCTCTGTGTCGGTAGAAATGGTGGCTGCTGCTGCCACGCCAACTCCTCCGGGAGGATTTTTAGTGGCCTCTCGCAGCGGTAAAAAATACCACTTTCCCTGGTGCCCAGGTGCCGATACCATTACTGAGAAAAACAAGATTTGGTTCAAGGATGAACAAGAGGCCCGCCGGCGTGGATACACGCCGGCGGGTAATTGTAAGGGGCTGGAGTAGCTTATTTCTTCTGCTGCTGCCAATGGCCCGAAATCTTGCTGGTGAGGTCTGGAAACTCGACCCACGGTTGCTTCGCCATCACGAAGGTGATGAGGAAGAGGGCCGCAGCCAAGCGAAAGAAGAGCCGCGTCGGATTACCGATGGAACGCACCTCAGTGAGTTCCAGGTAAAGCGGATCATTCGCGTTCCGATTTTTCACACTGCCGGTCATGGTCAGAGTCCTTTCAGTTCGAAGATCATGGCAAGCGTCCAGACGATGCCGCTCATGATTGCGGCGGAGTCAGCGCTGGCCGGTTTCAGGTAGGTCCCTGGGCCGTAGCGATGATTCTCAACGGCGAGCTCGCAGGCGCCTTTGAATGGCGATTTGCGCAGCTCTCCATCTGCAGTCCTTCGAAGATGTACTGGCCGAGTTCCCGAAAGCGTTGGCGATATACTCCCATGAAGACGAGCACAATTGCCATGCCGATGATCGGCCAGATTTGCCGCAGTGCAAGCAGTTCGGCGTGGGTTTTCACGTAGGTGCTCAAACCCACATAGACGCCGATGGTGCTCGCGTTCAGTGTGACAGCTACGATGGCGAGGTTGCGGATATTGGTCCGCAATACATCCATCGATGTGCGCACACCGTCGTAGAGAGTCTTGTCGAACTCGCCGTTCTCTCCGATGTCGTCGAGGTGGGCACGTGATCGAGGCTCGGTGGGCATCATCGACTCACCACTTATTCCATTGTGCATTGTGACCTCCGTTTTTGTGGGCTGGGACGCCCGGTAGGCGCACCAGTGTCCGAGAGCACCATACAACAAGTCCTAATATAAATCAATAGGTGGTATCAGTAAGGGTGTCCCTGACTCTGGTATCATGTTTCCATGATCATCATCGACGTAGAGGCATCGGGAACCGAGTACCACAAACACTCGATTGTTTCCTTGGGCGCTATCGATTTCGATAATCCTACTCGCCAGTTTTACGACGAATGCCGCATCTGGGAAGGGGCCCACATTATGGATGGGGCGCTCGCTGTGAACGGGTATTCAGAGGCTGAAATTACCGACCCCAACAAGAAAACCGAGGCAGAACTGATCACTGCATTCATGGCATGGAGCCGTGAATCGACTGATCGCACTCTGGGCGGGCAAAATGTGTCTTTTGATCGCGACTTTGTAAAAGCTGCTTGCGAGCGCGCACATCACGACTACGATTTGGCCTACCGCACTATTGATACGCATACCCTCGCCTGGATGCATCATGTAAAGAGGGGACTTGTGCCACCCGTTGACCCAAAGCATCACCGCTCCGCACTCAATCTGGATGCCGTACTCAACTATGTAGGTATTCCTGATGAACCACATCCGCACAACGCACTCACTGGTGCCATGAGCCATGCCGAATGCGTATCGCGCCTTTTGTATGATAAGAAAATGCTTCCAGAGTTTGAACAGTATGAGATTCCTTGGCTTGTCTAGAGAGAAGTTCAGGCAGTTCCTCGGCCTGTGTGCGATTCAGGCTGGGGGACTGTGCGCCATGTACCTTTTCGAGCCAGCCTTTTTGGTCTCCACGTTTCTGGTTTTTGGGTTGCCGGTCTTGTACCTTCTACTTATCTTGCGTCGACGAAATCAATTCTCGCGCATGGTCACCATGGTCGCGTTGTTCGGTCTCTTGTACGGATTCTTGCTTGAATACATTGCTGAGATTGGTGGAGCCTGGGAGGTTGGCGCTGGTACACGATTTGTATTTTCACGCTCACTGCTTGGTGTTGTGAGTCCTGACGTGATGGTGTGGTTTGCCTTGTGGGTGGCGTACATTGTGCTGTTCTACGAGCATTTCTTGGAAAAAGATCGGTCACAGACCGTTTCCTGGCGTAGTGTTCTGGCCTTTGTTCCAGGATTTTTGGTGTTGGGTGCGGTATGCGTAGCGCACATGTTCGGTTCTGATTTCTTTGTATGGCGATATGCGTACCTGGTACTTGGGTTACTTACGCTACCACCGGTTGCTGTACTGGCATACATACGCCCGCATGTTATGCATAAGGCACTGCTTACATCGTGCTTTTTCGCGCCAGTTTATTTCGTATACGAACTTATCGCACTCCCGCAAGGGCAATGGGTGTTTAATGGTGAATACATCGGCGGACTGGTCATTGGTTCGATTCCTGCTATTCCACTAGAGGAGCTGATTTTCTGGATTATCTTTTCAAGCGCAATAGTGGTAGCGTACTACGAACTCTATATAGACGACATGAAATAGTATGAGCACTGAAAACACATCGTGGGGGAATGTTGCCGACTGGTATAGGAGCCATGTGGGTGGCGACGATACCTACCACAGCAAGGTGGTAGCACCGAATTTAATGCGCATGGTTGCACCGCGTGAAGGAAAGCTCATTCTCGAAATTGGCTGTGGAGAAGGATACTTTGCACGCATGTTTGCAAACGAACGCGCATTAGTAGATGGTGCGGATATTGCTGCAGAGTTGATCCAGCACGCAGAGGCACAGGGAGGGGGAGTGCGGTATTTTACTGCCTCTGCCGACAAGCTCTCGTTTGCGCAAGATGGCGTATACGACGTCGTGGTGGCGGTTTTGACCTTGCAAAATATGGAGCGCATCGAGCCAGTGATGAAAGAGGTTGCGCGCGTATTAAAACCAGAAGGGAAATTTATATTCGTGCTGAATCATCCGGCGTTTCGTGTTCCCAAAAAGAGCAGTTGGGGATGGGATGCGGCGGCGAAATTGCAGTACCGCCGTGTGGATGGGTACCTCACCGCAACAAAAGAAAAGATAGACATGACGCCGGGGAAGCGTGAGCAGAAAGAATATACCTATTCGTTCCACCGATCGCTCCAAGACTATATGAAAGGACTGGCCGCGGCTGGTTTTGCGATTGCGCGCATCGAAGAGTGGATTTCACATCGTGAAAGTGAGCAGGGTCCACGGAAAGAAGCAGAGGATGTCGCCCGCAAAGAATTCCCGCTGTTTCTTGCAGCTGAGGCGATTTTGTGGCATAAATAATTTTAGACAGGTCCGCTGCGGACACGTCTGAATACAACAGGAGAGACACGTCATGTCTGACACGTCACGTGCTGTTATGTCGGTGCGTCAAGCGGCCGAGCTCGACCACGCGCTTGCTCGCAATGGGTGGAAAGCTGCCGAAATTAAAAAACTCGGTGCGGGCGATACACTCACGCGAGTGCGGTATCTACTTCAGAACAAAGTATACCTTGCGAACCTGCAGCATATTATCGACTGTGATACTGACCCTGACCCTCCTGATCGATTGTATGATGGTGGTTGGGTTGTCGCAGAACATCAGAAACGAGGTTTGTGGATGTGGAACTCCAGTGTGATTGACTTGTATTTTGCGTACTCCAAATGTGCTGGAAGAATCGTCCCTGGGCACGAGGTTCGCATAAAACTTGGCACGAAAAGCGTTCTCAATGCCAACGTACTCGACTACCTGCTGAAAAATCAACAGCTTCTCCCACAAGATCTTAAAAAAGATAAAGAGGGGAGGGTGCTGAACATATTTTTCTGGGGAACCGTCTATCGCAGATCTGATGCACTTAAACCCTACTATGTTCGCTATCTGTATTGGAATGGAGAGATGTGGGAATGCAGTCAGCGTTCTCTGGACGATGCTTGGGGCAGAAATGATCTTGCTCCCGCACTGTACGAATGAACTCCATTAGGGAGCATTGATTCAGCACGACGTTGCCCACGATTGTGACATTTCCTTAACAGGGCCCGCTTTCATCTAATGAGAGCGGGCCATTCTTGTGTCAGTAGCACAATAGTCCACCCTGCGGTACGCTTACCGTATATGGAAATACTCTTTACGTTTGGCGGGATTATACTTTTGGTTTT
>CALRGX010000004.1 GCA_943358385.1 Parcubacteria group bacterium
ATCCTCTGCGTATCTACTTGTGGCTGCACCTGCCGCACAATTTCCGCTAGATCAAAATCCTCAGGCGTATTCCCCTCTAACTCCCACATCTTTTGCAATATAGATTTCAATACGTCGCCTATGCCACCCAAGTGAGTGGCGTTGTAGCCTAGATGAAAAGTCGTAGAACGAACCAGTTCTTTATCTTCAATTTCATTGGCAAACTTTTCTATAATTTCATCTTTATCGGCGCTTGCCTTCACGTTATCTGTGAAAATACCGTTGATGTACACGACTGAATATCCAGTGCGTGAACAAGAATCTAGCGAAGCGTCGGCCAACACGATTGGTACGAGGAAAATCAAAAGTCCTGATAGCGCAATCTTTTTCATGAGCCTATCTGAAGATTACGTCGCAGCTACTTTCTTTGTCACTCTCGCCGTAACCAGTCATAAAGCTATACGAATCTTGGTAGGACTTTTTTCGTATAATCGTATTTGTTACTAATTGGTCTACCTCGCTGATTAGCGGATCAACCAGAGCATCTTTCTCTTTTGAGTACTGATTGCTTAAATCCATCTCCTCAGGCGTCCATTCATAAATTGGACGATCCCTAGGCAACCCATCCTGCCGCTTGGTATAGAGTTCAGAGAAGCAAAGATTTGACCTGCTGGATTCTTCCAGAACAGCAACTAACGTCCCCTCACTGAAAATCTCGGTCAACTGACTTTGCAGCGCCATCGCATACTGCAACTGCGCGGCGCGCACTTTTGGCTCATTTGGATGCCGCTTGAAAATCTCAATTTCCACGTCATCTCGCACGCCGTTTTGATTTACATCCACCCCTGCTACGGTCGCATCTCTTTCGCTCGCGACTGGCATAGGTGGCAAATTTTTCCCTTCCACCATTTCCATCGTTACAGTACGTGCATGAATGCGCGCTACCGCCTCGGGCGTGCGCTTTTGGGCGTCGTACTTGATGTAGGAGCCGTACGCAAACAGCAGCACAAAAATGCCCACCGCAAAGAGAGTCATATTTTTCGCCCATTTCTTGGCCACCGCCTTTAGCTCGCGCGCATCCGCTGCCCGTTTCGCGTCGCGAAACTGTATCATCCGCGCACTATAACCCCGTTGCCTCCCTCGGTACCTATAATCGCCTTAGGAATGGGGAAAACTTTTCCGCTCCGCACTAGAAATATAAAGGACCGACCTTTATATTTTTCCAAATGCTTCCCCAAGGCTATCCTCCGAAAACCCAGCGCAGGATGCGGTAGTTGCTGTGTGGCGCTTCTGGCGAATCGGTGGTGGTTGTGCCCACTTCAAGCCAGTGGATGAAATCAGCTGCATCATCGAACCCTGCGCGATTCTCCCAGAGCGCTACGAAAACCTGGTCGCCAGGAATGAACGAGCTGAAAGGATGGTTTTCACCTTGCGTAAAACCATTGGCGAGCGCGTAGTCCACCGAAAGCGCCGAGCTCCCTGGCACACCTTTGAACAATGCCCCCGATCGCAATGTTCCGCGGTAGATGAACCGGCTGAGATAGGTGCAGGTCGTCGCCGACGGTGTATAAGTACTTCCTTCAGTCACTAAAGAATCAGTCCCACAAAACCAACCAAATTCAGGGTATCCGATGCTGTTTTCAAGCTTTGCAGTCGCGGTAAGTAGATTTCCATTCGCATCAAATCCCCAGGTTGTGTACAGGTCATTGCTATGCCAGCTGGTCTCCAAAGTACCGTCGAGTGCACCGTCCGTGCGTTCCATGGATAGCCGCGCGAGGCGCGTACCCAGCGTTTCCGAAAAACTCACCGGCACATCCATCCCTCCTGCACACCATCCCGAACACGTGGCCACTTCTGGTGTGCGGTCCATCGTTGTGTCTCCCGCTCCTGTGTGGTGCACCAAGAACAGCTGCGCGCCAGTCGTTGGAAATGTGAGGACCGTGGTAGTCGCACTTAAAGGACCTGCCGCCGTTTCCACGCTTTCTACAATCACCAAATCCTCGCTCACACTGATACTCGCCGCAGGAAGCGTACCTTCCAAAAGCACCTCGGTGTTATCGAAATTCAAACGCACATGCGCGAGCGTCACATCAAAGGGCGTTCTATTTTTGAGTTCGAACCATTGATGCTCACTGCTCGCCAAGGAGCCTGCCCATGCCACTTCGTTAATCAAGATTGGCTGCTCGTACACATATACGTTCACTGCACTCGAGGTGGCCACATTCCCCGCAGCATCATATGAAATTATTTTTACGCGGTTGGTGATCTCGTTACCCAAAGTAATGCGCCCACTCAACTCAGTCGTGGTTGCTTGGAAATCGTTGTTGGCACTGAGGCCATAGTAGGCCGCACCTTCAGCGGCGGGCCACGATACCGAAACAGTGGTGCTTGCTACAAAACAAAAACTACTAGAAAGAGAAGTGGAGCATTCAGATACTTCCGGAAACGCGGTCAAAGGCGCTGTTAGGTCTATGGTGACGACGCGCGTCACTGCAGGCGACACATGTCCATCGTTGTCGTCTGCAGTAATCGAGAGGACTGTGTCGCCTTCTGGCAGCGTAGTGGTTGCAATCCAATTTCCCTCCGCATCTGCAATAGCGTCGGTAACGCCCGCCACAATATCAATGTGCACCGTAAAGCCAGGAGTGGTGGTGCCTCGCACTACGGCGTCGCTAATATTTTGCGTATGCATATCGAGTGGCGCCTCGACGAACGGCGCAGCAGGAGTGAGGTCTACTTCAAACGAAAATGCCGTGTCGCTCGACATGCCGGCCGCGGTACCCACAGCAACGCGCAGGTCATGTACTCCTTCAAAGAGAGGTACAGTCGCGCTCTATGTACCGCCTACTGTTTCAACACGAACTGAGTCTTCGCCACCACCTTCTAACGGATAGGAAATTTCGACAGTGCCATCTTCCGCAGTACCCTCCACCGTCACAGACGACGTGCGAAGAATGGTGCCTTCACTTGGTATGGTTACGGCGGGCGCCGCAGGTGGCGTACCGCCGACATCGGGCGCCGCACCGCTTTGCGGATTGCCCGTCACCGCGAACAACCCGCCAGCACCTCCGCTTACCACCGTGCCGATAGGTGCCGGTGCAGGAGTGTCGTCGGTAGATACACCGAGCACGCGTCCATCAGCGTTAGTGGCATCCGCCTCTGCATCCACAAACAAAATCGATTCGCTAGAATCTGCCAGCGTAAAACTGCTTCCCTCATGTACAGAGTCGCCAACGTGAGAAGCCTGTCTCGTACCCCCGGCACTGCGTGGCGCATCATGCGGACCTGTCGGCCAGGCTTCTTCTCCATAACTTCTCGCAAATATGATTGAACTTGATGCCGCCGGTTCTACGGGCTTGATTGGCTCGATGGCATCGGAGGAAAAAGTGGGTACCGCTGCTGATGCGGCTTGGCGTGAACTTTTGATCGGTGTTGTTAGGTCGTACACATACCACCCGCCGAGTGCCAAAAGTGCCCCTAGTGCACAGGAAAGGGCCCATTGGAAAACCAATGAAGTTCCGCCACCGAGGAATGGCTTCGTACGCTGATGATAGCAGTCGCACCCTGTACACAATACACAGCCCTGTGCACAACATTCACCGCACTTGTATTACGCCCGGGCCAGAAAATCGGCAGCACTTTTACCACTCTCCACTGTATGAGCAGGAATGAATTGATGACGAATGTCAGAAAGAGGAATAAAGAAGATTTTTGCCGGGTGCTCGGGCGTACCACCTATACCAAAAGCAAAATGCACGGGAATCTTTTTTTCTTTTTCGTATAAACGATAGCGTCGCAACTTACTTTCTTTAATCCACAAACCCGTCTCACCACCCTGCGTAGTGGTGAAGGCGCGCCGCCACTTGCATTCAACAGCAAATGCAAATTGTGATGCGTTGTTACGCAAGACGACATCTGGGTAAGTGTCGGATTCCACAAAACGTGCCAGGAATTTCCCGCTGTCGCGTGTGCGATCAACGACGGTGTATTGCGACTGCGGGAAGAGAGCGATGATGTACTTTTCAAACCGAGCACCTTTCACGTAGCCATCAGTAATAGAAACGGCAAGAGCAAGCACGATGAGTGCAAGTACTACTTCGAGCAGCAGCCACATTGCAGACGAGAGCGGCAACAAAAATACTGGATTGAATACTATAATGCCCACCGCATACACCAGCGCCCATTTGGTGTAGCCTTGATGCCACGCCAGGTAGGTGAGCGCGGCCAAAAGCACGGACATCACCAGCCTGAGCATACTGTCGTTCGTATAGAGACCCGTTGCAGCAACCACGAGCACAAACAGCGTCGCTGCAGTAAGGTAGCGAATCAATGCAATCTCTTGGCCGTGACGAATCATGGCAGTTATTTTATCACAGCAACCGGTGCAGTTTTTTTGTGTGGAAGTTGACGTAGCCAACATTTTAATGCAAAATGAAATCGGATGAAGAGGAGAACTGCTATGACTCCTGCAGAACAAGCAGCTGCCCCATGGATTACTGCGTACAAAAATGCGCTCAGTGGCGCATATACGCCACTCGAAGAATGGCTCGTCACCTTAGAGCAGCCTGTCAGTGTCGTGCAGCTGGTGATGCTCAAAACACTCTATGTGCGTATGAGCACCGAAAAAGGCGCCGGTGCACCCACCGACAACCACGCGCTGGTGATGCACTTTACCGCGGCGAAACGCATCATCAATAATGCAAGCTTCTCGGAGTTTATCGATGAGCTCGCCTCTGCCGCCGGCCAGCGCGTGCAATGACATCGCACACGACCGATACAAAAAGCCGCAGCGCTACGCGCTGCGGCTTTTCCTTTACGTTCTTCTTGGGTGTTCTTTCCTAGACCCTATACGCTTCTCCCTAGTTATTGGTCGCATTCCGTACCACCACCGCATTAATGATGTTTGAGGTTGATGACGCAAGTGAACCGAAGATGCGCACGTTGTTCCCTATTGAGAAGTTGGACAGATTAGAAAGCAGCCAGTTTTTTCCGAGAATGAGCGTACCTGCTGGAACGTTCACCAAGTAAGTCGTTGAACCCATCGTCAATCCCAGAGTTGCTGGAGTGGTACTCCCAGACAATGACGCAAGCGTACCATCAAAGATATGCCTCGACAAAACTACTGGTGTTACTTTTTTATCTTTTAGAATGCGGACAACCGAGGCATTAATCACGGTACTTGAAGTAGCCGTGAGCACTCCGTCGCTATTGATGCGATCCCCCACGGCCACATCGGCCAGCGTTGCTGATCGACTGTTCTTGAGCATGAAATCCGTTGACGAGCTGGTCACGAGTGTCCAAACCGTCGTAGTTGCACCACGTACCGTCTCTGCAGTGACCGTATTTCCGGTAATTCCAGTGACTTTCGCTTCCACCAACTTTACACGACCATCTTTTTTTAAATTTGACCTGTGTGTCGTCTCTGCGACCTTCGCGACGGTCTTCTTTCCTGTCCTCACGGCGATCTTCGCGCCTGTCCTCGCGACGAGTATCGTTCAGTTCCTTCACAAACGACGAAATCGTTTTACCTCGTCCGCTGTGATCGTCGCCACTTTCATTTTCGCGAGCAAAAGCCGTTGAAAGCGGCGCGGTAAGCGCGATTACCGATAGTATTGATAGTGCAAATCCTTTCTTTGTTATTGAATTCATAGGTATGTGTGCAAGGCGCTATGCTAAACCTCACGTCATATAGAGACGCTGAGGTGGACACTTTCTTACACACAACCAGTGAGGCTGCGCGGAGATATCCTGATGAACTCCTATTGCCGAACCACTCGAATCGGCACAATGATTTCATAGGGCACGGTCATCGATTCATCGTAGAAAGCAACTTGCGGCGTGCCGACCACTTCTATCCCTTCGAGCTTCAGAATCTCTACCAGTTCTCTTTTTTGTTCATCAATACGCGCCGGCGAAGCCCACCACGAGAAATGCAGGGCGGCAACAGTGCGTGCAGGAATCAGTCGGAGCCGCACCGCGGGATTATTTGGGCGTGGCATTTGCTGGATACTGTAACTACGCGGCATGGCCATTTGAATAATGTGTCGTCCTACTACACTCGAATGCTGCATAATAGGCAGCTTGGGAGGAATCGTGGTCAAGGTGAGATTGTCACCGGTGATGTAGTCCTCCAGGAGAATGAATCCTTCCTTCAGTGCTGATTCAATGCTGCCCGACATTTCGGTTTCCGCCACAATGAATGCCTCATAGTCGCGAATTTCGTATCCTTCTTGTGACTCACTAATCACGTATCGTGGTTCGCCCAAATTGTGAACAGTGAGATATCCGTAACCCACCCAGGCCAAGACGCCAACCGCTAAAAGTCCTGCGAGCCATTGCATATACTCGTAAGTATATCAGTGCCGGAAGCGTCGCAATTCCCTGCGCAGCACACGGTAGTCGGGCACCATTTCTGCAACGAGCGCCCAGAATCGCGGCGAGTGGTTGTGCTCCTTCAGGTGACACAGCTCGTGCACGATGACGTAATCGACGAGATGTTGCGGCAGGTGTATCAGTGCATAATTAAAATTCAGGTTTCCTTTTTTGGAACAACTGCCCCACATGCGGCGCGTATATTTGATAGAGACTCGTTCATACCGCAGCTGGTAGTGCACATTAAAATGCTGGAGGCGTGCATGAACGAACGCGCGCACTTCTTCTCTACGAGCAAGGTACGATTCTCGACTGCGCACTGGTAGTGCGATTGCCAATGCCATTTTCTTGCGCGCCTTCAAAAGCCACGCCTGATGTGACGCTACAAATGCAGGCACTTGGGACTCGGCACCCCGAGGGGCCGTCACCACGACCTTGCCGCCCGGCAGTACCGTGAGAGAGAGCCGGCGCGTTCCGCGCCGGCCTTCCCGAATTTCTACATCGAACTCTCCCATGAAAGACCGAGGTAGAACCCGAGCGAAAACACACCGACAAACAACACGATGGCAATCGCTTGCGAGTACCAGGTGACTTTTTTCCATTCCATATGCATGCACACAGTATACAGAAAGCATGCGGACTCACCTTGAGGTGAGTCCGCTCCCCGTTGAAGGGTTGGAGGGTTAACGCCCGGTACGGCTTGGACGCCGTTCCGGATTGGCCTGTCTGTGTCGTCGGTGCCACTCAGCCATGAGGGCACCAACTGTAGGATCTGCAGGGGCATTCACCCTCACCCGGTCGCGCCCTCGTTTGACGAGAACACCGTTGGGTATGAGCTTGCGCCCACGCTTCACATACACAGCAGTCTGCATTGGACCTCCTATCCGTTTTGCAGATACCGTATGTATTATACATATATACCTAACTATGTCAAATTTTTAGAAAAAGGTGAGTGCACTCACCATGCTCAGGAAATCTCGACGAATCGGGTCTTCAAATGAATCGAACGCTCCTGAGAAAACAAATATGAACCCTTTGTGTGCGACAACAATCGCTTCATTCTGGTATAGCCCGTCAAAGCTATAGCGCACTGCTGAAGCCCCTCCTACTTCTTCCTTGCGTACAGAAGAACTTTTGAGGTGGTAATTGGCGAGTGTTGCGTGTGCCTCAAGCCACTCCTCTACCAATTGCTGCTTTCCGTTTCCATACACCTGTATGACCATGGCCAGTGGCCCTTCACGGCCTTCTGTAGACGTCGCCAGTAATAGGTGCGCTTCGGTGTTCACGATGGTGTACGCGGCAAGAAGTTCTCTATCATCACCACGGGCTTCTGGTAGTTCAATGAGCGTGTACCCGTCAGGTTTTTCTCGGTAAGAAAATCCTATACCGAACTCCTCATTTCTAAAGCGCTGCATCACTGCATCATTCTCGCTATACGGATCATTACCCTCTTGACGTACCACTTCCCACCCTTCAGGCACATCACAGGGGGTTGAAAAGGTACTTTCTTCCCCGGTCTCTCCATTGCGCGCGATGGTTATCACCTGTGCACATTCCGTAGCTGGACGTTGTGACGGGGTGTTATAGAAGGCAACCCACCACAATCCGACACTCAGGAGTAACAAAGCCCCCAGTACCGAGAACAGCGTGTATTTCATGCTCTATAGTATATATGGCTTGCACAGAGGCCCGTTTCCCATAGAATGCCCCCATGCAAAAACTCCTTGCATATCAGAGCTACGCACTTCCCGTAGCCATCTTTGCCGTCGCCATCGGGTTACTTTTTATTATGGCTGTATGGGCAGCAACGCCACGCCCCGTGGTGCGTGCAGACAGTGCGGATAATGGGGAGGTAGTTTTGATACCCCTCCTTTCTGCCACGAGTACCCCACCTGAACCACTCCCGCCTGCGCGCATCCCGGCGATACCTGTTGCACGTGAATACGTAGAAGTGGTTGACGGGTGTGGCCCATACTTTGAAGGCCCGTGCGTTAACGTACGCGGTGGCGCAGGCGAAGGATTCCCTATTGTTCAAAAATTGCGCATGGGAGCCGTAGTGGAAGTGGACCGCGCCGTGTTTGCCGAAGGGCGCACGTGGTATCACATAACTCATGACAACGAATGGCTACGCTTCCCTGAGCGTGCGGGAAATAATTGGTACATTACCGCAGAATACGTACGCCATTTCATCGATGACAGCGCTGTTGAGATCCCTGTAGGTTCGCCAGCGGAAGGCGACAAATCCATTATCGTCGACCGGTCAGACCAGAAACTGTACGCTTACGAGGGCGACATGTTACAGCACACTATTGATATTTCCACGGGTCTGCGGGTCACCCCTACTCCGCGTGGCATTTTCACGGTGTACAAAAAGACTCCGAGCCGCTACATGCAGGGGCCGATTGCGGGTATTTCAGATCAGTACTACGACCTACCAGGCGTCCCTTGGAACCTATACTTCACCGCAGAAGGTGCCGTGGTCCATGGTGCGTATTGGCACGATAAATTTGGACAGCCATGGTCACATGGTTGCGTGAACCTCGCCCCCGGAGACGCACAGAGGGTGTATCAGTGGACCGAAGTGGGGACGCAAATCACCGTGCGCGATTAGGCAGTACATGCCTCCTACAAAGAGCCGCCGATACATCGACGGCTCTTCGTGTCCGTGAAGAGTCTCTACCAATTCCAGAACTGCTTTGCGTACCGCCAACCAAACTTTGCAACCACCAAGAGAATGGCGATGTACACCAGGTACTGGAGGAGTACAAACAGACTGCTGAGTAACCCAATAGTGAGGTCTTGAATCGTTGCGTTCACATTGAATACAAACAGGCGCAGCGCTTCTTTCCAGGAATCTTTTATGTGCTCAGGATCAAGAAAGCGATTCTCGTAGACAGTAACCGAGAAGTAGGTGTAGATGAGCTTGTCGAGCTCAGAAGCCTTTGCTCGCGAGAGTCGGTCAAGCTGTGCGCTGATTGAAATTCGCTCTTGCGTGAGACGCTCGATGATACCCACACGACTGTCGATGATGCGCGTCAGAGCATCGGCGTTTTCTGTTTTGGTCGCAAGCGCAGTGATGTCTTCGTATGCAGCCAAAGAACTCTCAAGTGTCTCGTCGATGGCGATCAATTTTTTCTCTAGAATTTCCTGCTCACTCGTGAAATCATTTACCTCCTTTTGGATGGTATGGGTGTTTTCATTGATTTCTCGCGGCCTCCACCCTTTCAGTGTTTCCAACACTTCCGCCACCGCAGGACGTGCCACCTTGAAAGTGAAATCGCAGCCAGCATCATGGAGATTGCTGCTCTCAAAGATCACTTCTGGACGAACCTTGAGTGCGACGAGCGCGTCGCAGACACGCTCCTTTTTATGCGTTTCAAATGAGGCGTAGTACTGCGTCACCTCAAAATCTTCTCCATCCTCGCCGATTGAGCCATACGGCATGGGTCGTGGCATGCTACTTGCCGCATTGCTCATCGAAAGGCGCGTCCCTTTCCCATACGCCACATTGCCTGCGTACCCTTCATCGTAGTCAGCGTAACTATCGTACACTATCTCTTCAGCAGCAAATCCTCCACCCACGCCACCCTGCATCATGGGCACACCCGGTGCGATTGCCATCAAGGTGCCTGGCGTAGGAATCGGCCCGCGTAGTGAAGAAACAAAAACAAGAAGAACAATAACAGCCGCAGCAACGCCTGTGTACTTAAGTGCCTGAGGCGGCGTGAGGCCAAACTTTTTTAAAAGGGGTTTCATATATAGCCTATCGTACCAGTGTACGCACGTACTACTCGCGCAGTTGTGGACACCTGGACATTACAGTGCTTCTTGAAACGGAAGAACAATGACATCCCCTGCCACCACTCCTTGAAGAATTTCAACATGGCCGTCAGCGCCGACAATGCCGGTTTTTACCCGCACACGCGTTCGCCTGCCATCGACCATTTTTTCGATGGTCGATACCCCATCAAGGAAAGAGATAGCATATTGCGGCACAGAGACAGCGCCAGTTGCACGAGCCGTCGTGATAGTAATGTCAGCACTCATACCACTGCGCAGCCGTGGGCTGTCTTCCCTAAGGGAGACGATGATTTTGTAGTTAGTAACACCGTCGCGTATAGTCTCGCTCTCGTCGATGTGGGTGACTGATCCTACCAAAGATTCATGAGGAAACGCATCAAAGGTAAGCGACGCAATATTCCCCACCGCAACTTTGCCAATACTTATTTCCGGCACAAACGCTTCAACTTCCAATCGAGAAACCGATTGTATGGATACCAGTGTTTCCGAAGCGCGCGCAATCTGACCACGTTTTCCATCTTGCCTCGTTACTACTCCTGCAATGGGTGCTAGCAGCGCCACATCCTTCAGACGAACTTCGATGGTGCGTATCTGAGCATCGGCTTGTGCAATGCGTGCACGCTGCACTGCCAAACGTTCGACAGTTGTCCCCGCTTCGGCAAGGGAGACCTGTGTATCCATTAAGGTGACATCCGAGCGTGCGACACTCACATTTTTCTGGGCCGTTTCCAATGATGAGAGAGACGAGTCAATGACGCTGCGCGCAGCGGTTATCGATGATTTGAGTGCGTCGTTCGAGGTTCCTGCCGGCAATGTATTCACCGCGCGGGAAACGAGTGCCAAGTAATCTCGCACACTCGCCAACCCTTCAAGACTAGTACTTACCTTTTTTTCAGACGACAGTGAGCTATTGAGTACTGCCGACCAGTCAAGAAACGTTTGCCCTATCGCGCTGCGCCCTGCTTCGAGTCGTGTCTTGAGGAGACTTTCGCTCACTGGATAATTGAAGGTTGGATTGGACGTGGGGTTTGAGAACAATTGATCAACGGCATGATGCAGCGCATCATCGGATTTTGAAAATGCATCAAGTGCACTCACTACTAAGAGCTGTTCCGCCTCACGCAGTGCGGTACGGGCGCTTTCACGTTTGGCATACGCAACTTCGATGTCTTCGTCACGCGGCCCCGCATCAAGACTCGCATATTCGGCTTCCTCGGTGCGCTTCGTTGCATAGGCTTGGGCAAGGCTGCCACGCAATTCGTCTTCATCAAGTGCCAAGAGCTGTTGCCCGCCGGAGACTCGTTCGCCTTCTTCTACAAATACGGCAGCAATGCGGCCACTGATGGGAAAACCTAGATCTACCGCCTCTGCTGCCTTTGCCTTGCCGATTATAACCACGCGCTCTTCCACGTCACCCACTCGTGCAGAGAGGACCTGTATTTCCTCGCGTGTCGCTGTGCGATAGAACCATCCACTGGCAAGCACACACACCATCAGTCCCATGAGTACATAGAGAGCCCGGTGCGAAGTCATACTCTTGATTGTACTCTCTTAGGCGACTTATCTGAGACCATTTCCCCATCAGCGAGCATGATGACGCGCCCTGTTATTGATGCATACTCTTTCTCATGAGTCACCATTAGAATGGTCTGGCCAAAACGGTTGAGCTCGATAAATAAATCAAGAATTGTTTCCGACGTCTCACTATCTAAGTTTGCTGTTGGCTCATCCGCAAATAAAATTTTGGGCTCATGGGCAATGGCGCGAGCAATGGCCACACGCTGCTGCTGGCCGCCCGAGAGCTGTGACGGACGATTCAGAAGGCGATCACCCAACCCCACGCGTTGAAGTGCCTCGGCCGACTTCCGACGTGCACCATCAGTGGAGACACCCTGCATCATGAGTGGCACCATGACATTTTCAGTAGCCGTTAACTCGGGGAGGAGTGCATAATCTTGGAACACATATCCCAGTTTATCGAGTCGAAAGGCGGTGCGTCTTTTTCCACTGATACGCGTAATGTCTACGCCATCAATAATAACCTCACCTGATGTGGGGTGGTCGAGCGCACCCAGCTGGTAGAGGAGCGTGCTTTTTCCTGATCCAGAGCGCCCGGTAATGGCGACAAATTCTCCTTCTCGCACGGTGAACGACACGCCACGAAGTGCGCGGACTTCGGCGTCGCCCACATGGAACGTCTTCGTGAGGGAGCAGACTGCGATAAGTGGCGACACTTGTGTTGATACTCTTTTTTTGGCTTTGGTCATAGTTAACGGCCTAGTATGGCATCGAGTGTATTTTGTTTTACGATCATGCGCGCTGGTACGTACCCCGCAATCAAGCTCGCGACAATTAAGAGCGCCCCGCGCAAAGACGTTCCCACCGCCGTCACAGAAAGTACACCGTCACTAAAGGGGAAATTAATAGGGTGCACATCAATCCATGGCTTTATAATACAAAAAAGAACCAGTGCCCCAACCACCGTTCCTACCGTGGCATAAAAGAGCGCCTGCATCACATAGGAGAGTTCGATGACCGAAGCATCAACACCAATGCCGCGCAATATGCCAATATATTTTCGCCGCGTCACCGCATTTATAAAAATGACAATAAAGATGGTGATTGAGGACACGATCAAACCGATAGTACCGACGATATTACCCAAGAGCGCAAATGTGTCTTTAATATCGCGAATGAATTTTGGTTGCGCATCTACCCAGGTCTGCACGCGAGCACGCTCGGAGAGCCCACTACGCACCAACGCCTCTTTCGTAAATACCGCACCTTCATCAGTAAACGTATTGATGGCAATTTCATTCACGCTTTTGTCAGCACGCCCCAAGAGCTCGCGCAGCGACGTGTCGAGCATGAAGATGCGTGAATCAATTTCTTGAACCTTCCCCTTAACGATTCCTTTCACCGTAAATTCTTTTACATGTGGACCTACTTTTATGCGCACCCTGTCGCCAATCGCTACGTCTTTTAGTGTTCGCAAACCAGGAGTGTCGATAGGTGAATACTGGTACAGCTTGTCCGCTCCCATGAGAATCGCCTCCGAATCTTGCGGGTCCAAATAGGAGCCCGCGATGACGCGGGAGCGTAACCCTGATACGGCATCCTCATCCATGGGATTAATGCCCGTTAGAAGTGCGTTTGTCTCATTCGGAATATCAGTGTAATTGGTTTTGCTGCGATACCCTGCTTCCACATCGGCAATCCCGGTGTAGCGCGCGGAGAGTGCCTCGACCCACGGAAGCGAGCGCACCAGGGCTATTGCACTGGGACTATCTTCTATGTACGGACGCGTTTGTGTCGCTGAAATCAACACGTCCCCTGTATAGAGAGTGCGATTCGCCGTAGACGCACTTTCAATAAGACCCACCAGAATACCGCCGATGAAAATCAAGTTGAGGAATGTCAGTGCCATTACTGATGTGATTAAAAGGTTCGTCCACAGGCTTCCACGCCGCACTTGCCGGTACGCAAGAAATGACGCTAAGCGGAGCACGATTGCCATTCGAGAAGACCACTCACTCAGCGTGCGCATGAAGAAATGATACCACGCACATGCGTGCGTGCGTTTTCAAAAAAACTATAACGCCTTGTATAAGATACGCGCCAACTTCAAATCATCGAAAGAGTACACTCCTTTCAGTTCTCCAAAAACAGGAGTCAGTGTGTCGGTGCCATGGCGTTTGAATGCTGCTTCAATTTTGGGCATAGAGCGCAGAAGTGCGGGCGACACGGCGCGCTTCACCTCATCGAATGACAGCAGGTCGCGCACATACAGATTCTCAACATGATCGATGATGGTGCTTTCTTTCAGTGTGCGCGCTTTGGCAATGTCTTTTATAGACTTTCGCTCTTTAAGCATACCGAGCGTTACCATCTGCGTAGCCCCTTTCTCAACCGTACTTTTTTTCTTGGCTTTCGGCACCACCCCACCCTCTCGAGAACCGCCCGCGGCGGTGATAAAGCGTTCGACGTACGACTGATGCTCACTATCATTCATGGCACCAAAACGCTCTCGTGCATTTCTCGAGCGCTCCTTAAAATCTTCGTCTCGTTCATGCACTTCAGGATGTACTTCGAGGGCACGTCGGTTGTATCCTAAGAGATGCAGCCCTTCCAGGGTACGTACGCGAGAGAGCGCTACATACCCCTGCCCGAATTCAAACGCTTTCGTTAAATCCACCACTGCCGCATCCAGTGTCATTCCTTGGCTTTTATGTACGGTAATTGCCCAGGCAAGCCTGAGGGGCAACTGTGCAATGCGCGCCAGCACGCGCCCACCTTCTTCCATAGTCCATTCCGATTGCTCCACATCAATGTGGCGACCTTCGTACGTGCGCACGGTTGGTGCGCCACTCATGGAGATGGATACCACTTCGCCCAGAGTACCATTCACAAACTTTCCGGCAGGGTCATTTTTGGTAAACATAACACGCGCACCCTCCTTCAACAGCAGATGTTCTGGCGAAAGACAACCGCGCTTGAGTGATGCGATCAACACGTCGCCTCCTCGCGCCGTCATCGTAAACGTATGCATGCGCCCCGGAATCTGATGCAGGCGCTCGTCATTGATACGGTCAACATCGCTATTATGCGAAAAGAGTCGCGGTGCATCTTTCGGTGCCTCATGCTCTTTTATCGTGCGGGCCTCGAGAATGTGGTGCACGCCTTCCAAGGCGTCGCTGGCGCGTATCTTTCCAAGAAGCTTTGCAAACGACGCATCGTCTTGACGGTATTGCTCTTCGAGATAACAGACCATGGGATTTAAATCACGCCAGGCAGACGAGCTAAATGCAAAAGGCGATTCCTGTGATTCCTCATATTCACTGCATGCAAACGCAGTGCGCCTCATGATAGGGGGCAGCTGGAAGAAATCGCCTACCAAGATAACCTGCAGCCCACCAAATGGTGTGGCCACTCCCTTTACTGCACGCAACACCTGATCAACCATCAAGAGTACTGACCCCGAGAGCATGGACACTTCATCAATGATGAGCACGTGCGTGTCTTTAACGCGGCGGCGGACATTTTTATTTTCACTAATTGCTTCGACATCATATTCAGAAAGATAGTCGCGCACACCGATACCACTCCAACTATGAATGGTCATACCACCCACATGCGTGGCTGCAATGCCCGTCGAGGCCGTGATGGCTGGCTCGATGCCGTGTTCGCGAAGGTACCGAATGTAGCGATTGATTGTATACGTCTTGCCAGACCCCGGCTCGCCGGTAAGAAAGACATGTGCCCCCGTTTTAAGCACGCGTAGTGCCTCATCTTGTGTCATGCGAACATGATACTACCTGAGGAGCTGCTCTACGAATCTATCTTAACGGACAGGAAGTACACTCCACAGTGCGGGATCTTGCCCGCCATCAAGCTTAAAGATAGAGATGCCGCGTACTCCGAGTCGCCTTGCTAGATCCATCTTGTCTTTTACCGCTTGGGCGTCGCTCCACACCATCATGCGAAACGTATGATTGGTATTGGTAAGCTGCGCCAGCGTGGTAGCTGCGGCTGCAACATTGCCGCTATTAGGAATCGCCGAGGTGCTCCGGGTGGTAGTGGGGACGTACGTGAAAAACATTTCGCCGTACGAATTGCGCTGCGGCGTAATGCCGTACTGCTGTGCGATTGGCCAGGCATACCCAGGATTGAAGGACCACTGCAAATCATACGTATATCCATCAGCGTACGCGGTGACGTCGTACTCATACCCGTACGTCGGCACGCCAATCATAATTTTATTTTTCTTGATATCTTTCATGGCGAGACGAATCGTTTTCTCAACCCACGCAGGATCCGAAACAGGGCTGTAGAGCTCTTTGACATGAGCTTTATTAAGATTGAGGTCTATCGACTGCTGGTCGTAGGCCATGAAGCGCACGCGGTCACAGTATTTGTTCAGCGACGGAAAATCGTTTGCGAACTCTATGTCGGGTGGTGTGACCACAAAACGGTCAGCATCAGGAGTTCGGGCCTCAACCGTACACATGACCCACTTGTTCCCCATCCTCATGTAGAGCCCTTTAAGAAAAAGTGAGAAGTACGGCCTTGTTCGTGCCTGCTTTCCCTCAAAATCAATATCAATACCGTCGAACCCTTTCTCTTTTACCAGTGCCGTTATGTAATCTTGAAGAGCATTTCGGCTTTTCTGGTTACTTAACAGTGTGTGCACCAGTTCACCATTACTGGTCATCACTGTGGGAATCACGCGCACATGGTTTTTCTTGGCTTCTGCGATGAAAGATTTCCATGGCTCTTCGTCAAGTTTGCCATTATCGAGGAAGGTGCCGTCGCTCTTCAGTGTGTATACAAAAGGATTGACTTCATTCAACTGATTGAGATGCGGGAGCACATCTTGCGTTCCTGTCGCCGATCGCCAATACGGAATCCAGCCCGACACCTCAAAGGGTGCCGACCACAGTGCTGCCGATGCAGACTGTGGTAACACAAAAAAAACCAAGAGGAGAAAAAAGGGCACCGTGTACCGTCGTAGCATCATCACACTATACAGGACGGGACTTGGAATAGAAACTTACACTGATTCTCTTTACATGAGACCGAACCCGAGCGCTGCCAAATACGTCCCCAACACTATAGAGAGGAGACCGCCCCATGTGTACCACGATGGAGTGTTAAATTTTTTCATCGTTCGGGTGAGCCACTGGTGTGGCATCGTGAGGTAGAACACACTTTCAACAACCATCATCCATCCCACCAATGCAACGACACCAGAGAGACTCAATGAAATAGTGGGGTACGAAAGGACGAGCGCCAACCCAGCCGCCAATTCCAGAAGCGGGATGAAAAACATCAGCACCTTGTTCTGAAAAAATTCATTCATCACCGGCATTATGGATTTCTGCCGGACCATAACAATGAGCCCGATAATCACGAAGTAGAGTCCGAACAGTTGTGCAAAGAAGAATTCGTACATAGGTGCACTGAAATCTTATAATACATTAATGCTAGCACGCCTGCGCGGTATACTGCGTGCATGTTCACATCTCGTGTCATTGCTGCAGTCGGTGCTGCAACTGCGTGGATGATACCGAAAACGACGGCGGCGCACGAAGTGTATGTGCTCACGCCACAGCAGATTAGTGAAGCATTGAGTCGGCCAGCTTTTTCGGAGTGGCAGACACTCATCACGAATCTCGATCAGGTACTTCTCTGGGGCTGCATCGCAGCCATAGTCGTATTAAGCGTATTCTTCATATTAATTTCCCGCAGTGTTGAAAGATTTTTTGACCCCTTCCTTTCAAAATTGCCACCATATGCACCCCTCATAAGTCGTGTCAGTATTGGCCTTGGTTTACTGTCAGCGGCGTATCACAGCGCCCTGTTTGGGCCCGAGTTGCCACTAGTGCTCGTGTTTGGATCTCTGGCACCCCTCATACAGGCGCTCTTGGGCATAACCGGCATTATGTGTATTGCTGGCTTTTTTGTGCGCATCGCGTCACTCATTTTGCTCGCCATTTTCGCCGGGGCGTTTTACTCGCAAGGCATCTACATGCTCACGTATGCTAATTATGTGGGTGAATTATTCCTTTTGTTGATTCTTGGGGCACATGTATTGGGTTACCATCACAAAGCTCATGACTACATACATGCGCCAGGCTGGCTCCTGAAAATCAAACACACTCTGGTTCCGTACGCATTTCCCCTGTTGCGCATCGGGTTCGGCGTGTCGCTGCTCTTTGCCTCCCTGTATGCAAAAATTGTGTACAACAATCTTGCACTTGCTGTCGCGGAGACCTACCCCGCAATCCCTGCTTTTTTTGGTTTTGAACCTCATTTTTTAGTACTCGGTGCCGCCATTATAGAAATAGTACTCGCCCTCTTCTTCATACTCGGTATAGAAATTCGTTTTGCCGCACTCTTCCTTGAGTTCTGGCTCGGTCTTTCACTATGGTACTTCGGCGAAGCAGTATGGCCACACTTTATTCTTATCGGCATCCCGATTGCGTTTTTGTGCTACGGCTATGACAAAAAGAGCCTGGAAGGGCTCTTTATGAAGCGGTACGGTCGTCACCCCGTGCTATGACTCGGACGACTATCGCTTTTGCAGACGAAGTTCCACTTTGCTCACAATGTCGGCCATGCTGGAATCGCCCTTGATGATGTAAAAGAATGCTTTGTTTTCCATCGCCTTCTCGAGCATCTCCACTTCAGACATGTTGGTGAGGATAATTACCTCAACATCTTTGCCCCACTCATCTTTGCGCAACTCTGCAATCATCTCCATACCGCCCATCTTGGGCATTTTAAGATCCGTCAAAATAAGATCAGGGTGCTTTTCCTTAGCGAGAGCAAGTCCTTTCTCCCCATCCTCTGCAACGAGTACATCATAGCCATGATGTGTGAGAGCCCCTTGGAGCGCAAGAGCTGCGGGCGCCTCATCTTCAACTAGTAGGATTGTTTTCTTTTCGTTCATACAGGGTCGTTGAGGTTTGGTTATGCCTACAGTATACGCCCTCCCTTCTGAGGGGCAAATGGCCTGTCCAGATCAGGCGTCTTTACCAGGTTTTTTCCACACCAGTGGTAACGACGCGTAGAAAGTCGTCCCCTTATCCTCAATTGACTCAAAGGTCACATCGCCACCAACTTTCTGACAAATCATCTTGATGATGTATAGACCCAGACCAGTACCATCGGTAACCAGCGATTCCGCATTCGATGCGCGGTGCAGTTTTTCAAAGACGCGACTCTGGTCCGCCTTGGGAATACCGATGCCCGTATCTGCTACACGGACAAAGAGCGATTCTTTAACCGCCCCTCCCAGCTCCACATCGCACGTCACCTTCCTTCCCTCAGGAGTGTACTTGATGGCGTTAGAAATAAGGTTCTGAAAGACCATGCGCAGCAAACTCTTGTCGGCGCTCATATGCGGCATACTCGGCTGACAGTTGAGCGTGAAATTGAGTTTCCTTTCCTCTGCTCGATGTCGCTGTTCTTCGTAGACACTCTTTGCCAATTCACAAACATCAATTTCTTCCGGCATGATACGCAGCGTGTCGTTTTCAATACGAGACACATTTAAGAGATCGTTGACCATTTCAATCATACGATTTGATGATTGCAGCACTGAGTTCATGTGCTTCGCTTGCTCGGGGGTCAAGACGCCCGCAACACCGCCCAACAACCCCTCCATAGTCCACCTGAGCGAGGTAAGCGGCGTCTTAAGTTGATGCGACGCGAGGGAGACGAATTCCGACTTTGCCTTGTCAACTTCGGCTTCTTTAGTAACGTCGTGCATGACTCCTTTTAGAAAACGGAGTTTGTTTTCCCCCCCGAGGGTGGTTGTACCTTCAACACGCAGGTATTTTAATTTGCCGGACGGGACCAAAATCCTAAAGGCGAATGAGAAGCGACCCGGCCGTTTGATTGCTTCCTGCCAGCGTGTCTTTGTTTCTTCTCGATCCTTCTCGTGGGTGAGCTCGACAATAGCATCGACCGTGGGCGGGCGTCGACGCGGCGGTGTTTCGAACAAGTTGTACATTTCCTCTGACCACAGTGATTCCTGTGGGTTTTCGAAGTTCCAGGTAAAGCTGCCGAAGTGGCCGATTTTTTCAGCTTCACTCAGCTGTACCGTCATCACGTCGAGCTCTTGTGAGAGTGACTCCACCCGGCGAGCAACTCGCTCTCGCATCGAATACAAAAGGTACACAGAAAGCGCAGTGGCAGGTATAGCGAGCGCCACGAAAATGCCGATGATGCCAGAAGGAAAGATATCTTGCACCTTTTCACCAAAGGTCGTTAATACGCGAAATATGCTATCCACCACAACATGCTAGCACGGGGCAATGAGTTTCAATTTCTCCCGCCGAGTGAGTTTCTTCAATGTCGCCTCACGTACGAGTGCACGGGTGCGGGTGCGGAATTTTTGTTGATATACCAGAGTCACCGGCGTTCGTCCCCGTGTGTACTTTGCCCCTTTTTTTGAACTATTATGTTCACTGATTCTTCGGTGGATGTCGGTGGTGAATCCTGTATAAAGCGTGGCATCAATACAGCGCACTATGTAGACATAAAACATACACCCGCAGTATACCGTTCGTACGCATGCACACCCTCTGCTACTATAGACCGTATGCTTTCTTACCTAAAACATCCATTCTTTTGGGGCCCTACTGCATGTTCGGTCGCCTTGCTTGTACTCTTGGGAGCTACATGTTGGGAGTACCAGGAAGCTACTGCAGACCATCAGCAGACGGTGACTGCCTTTGCATCGAGTACGGATACCTACCGTTCTTTTACGTATGAAATACGCATCCGAGAAGCGCGTCTTGCTGAGGAAAAGGAAGCGGTCATACGCAACCTCACCTCGGAACAAGAGCGAAACAATGCAATCCAAAACCAAATCGATGGGCTGAAAGGGAGTGTAGCGGTCATCCAGAAAGTAAACGCTACCGACAAGGAACTACTGCAAAAATATTCGAAAGTGTATTTTCTTAATGAGAACTACGCGCCACCACAGCTCACCGTCATATCACCAGAATTCGTGTGGGGCATTGATAAAGCACTCGAGACACACGCGCAAGTGACACCCTTTCTACATGCACTACTGGGGGCTGCACGCTCGCAAAATATTGATCTTGCAGTCCTTTCAGCATATCGCTCTTTCAACACGCAAGCCTCACTTAAATCCGCTTACACGGTACGCTACGGCGCTGGCGCTAACGCTTTCTCTGCAGATCAGGGATATTCAGAACATCAGTTAGGCACTACAGTTGATTTCACGACGCGCGCGGGGGGTAGTGTCCTTGCTGGATTTGACGAAACCGCTGCTTTTACATGGCTCCGGGAGCATGCCCATCTCTACGGTTTCGTTCTGTCATACCCTGAAGGAAACAACTATTACGTGTATGAGCCGTGGCACTGGAGATTTGTTGGTGTCGAGTTGGCAAGCAAGCTTCACGCAGAGTCACGTGATTTTTACGATATGGACCAGCGGGTACTTGATACCTATCGCATCTCCCTCTTTGATTAAGGGCGGTGCTTACTCTCCAAGGAGTGCCTTTATTTGTGAGTGCACTTCGTCCTTACGGATGGGACCGCGCTGATGGAAGCGGATAGTGCCCCGCGCATCAATAAACAGCATCTCCGGCATGGCGTACCCTTCTATGTCCTTGTAGAGTGCGTCTGTAGGATCGAGGAGCAACGCGACCCCTTCACCCAAGGTTAACTGGTCGGTGAACGATTTAGCGTCACCCCGCGGTTCACTTCGATTTACAGCCAAAACCATCACCTCATCACCGTATACATCTTTGAGCTGTGCCAGATATTCGAGTTCAGCACCACAGTAAGGGCACCATGAAGCCCATGCATAGACCACCAATACCTGCCGACGATAGTCTGATAGCTGAACCTCGTTACCATCATAGTCCACCAGGGTCAGGTTGTAGCCCGAATCAAAACTCTCCGCAGTCGGGTCAGGTTGCCACACCGTATACCAGTAGTACATACCACCGATGAAGACCGCAAGAGCAAGTGCGCCACCCACCCACACTCTTTTCATTTGTAGAACATGCAGCATACGCAGTGAGTATACTATCCCGTCCAGTTAAATAAGAGGATACTCACATCTGAAAGATTTACGGTCCCGTCTGAATTAATGTCCGCTGGGACATCACCTTGACCCCACGCCGACAGAAGTATGGAGAAATCGATGAGATTCACTTTGGTGTCACCATTTAAATCAGAGAGCAGTGAGAAATCAGGTGCCGGACTCTCCCCAATACCCAGCGATATACTCGTAAAGTTACTGCTCGACTCTTGGAGCGATGCATCTACCAAAATACGAGCTCGTACGCGATACGTTCCTTTCACGAGTCCCGTGGTATCAACGGGTACACTCCACTCCCCGTCTGCAGACCCCGGCACACCCAATGACGACGTGGCGGTGACCTTCAGGAATTCCCCAGGCGCCGCACCAAGCTTGGTGAGGAATATCTCTACCACGCGGCCAGGTGCACCTTCGCCCGATATAACCACCCCTGCTCCTGGTTCTATCTGGCTTGCCGAGAGAGAGATGGTAGGTGGCAACACAATGTTGGACAGCGTGTTGTTCGTTCCTGATTGAAGCGTCAGCGTGGAAGTAAACCTGCTCGACGTGCGCAGTTTTTTATCTTCTACATATGCCATGAAGGTATACGTACCGCGTTCCATATCCGTGACCACTGCCTGAAACGTACCGTTAAATTTTGCTTGCACACGCGAGGAGACTTTGCCGTCTTTGAGCACGACAATTGAACTCAAGGGCGGGGCCCACCCAGAGAGGGTTGCGGATGCAAGGAATAGCTTTTCACTGCCGTTGGGAATACTCCCCGCCCCTCCCCGCCCTCCTGGGCCACCCCCGGTCGCATTTCCCACAACTGTATTTACGAGTGATGAATCGCTTGCCGGTGTGTTGTTTAGTGAAAATGATATGGGGTAGTCGTCATCATTTTCCGTTCCTTGCGCATCGGCACAGCGAACGTAGTAGATGTAGGACGTACTGTCATTGTGGCCTGAAATTACTACGGAATGAATTTGAGATAGACTCTGATCGAAATCCTCAGTCATGTTGTCGTAGAGCGTATTAGTCGAGGTAGCGTATCTACAGTGAGCAAGTTCGTCTGTTTCAAGAGATATTTCTATGGTGGTATTACCTGCAGCGAGTGCACCAGAGGGCAGACCATTGCTACGAGTTGGCGCCAGTATCGTCGGAGTGACACTCACGGTCACCTGCTGCACTATAGCGATCATTGCCTTTGCATCATCAATCGCCGCTCCGCCAGGCTGCTTCGTTGCTACGTTGATTCGATATGATCCCACAGACGCAGGATTCTCAATCGAAGAATCCGCGACTGCCCCATGTGAAGCACCCTGTCCCAGAATTATGCGTACACGGTCGCCGGCAGCGAGTCCTTCAGTGCTGTTGAGTTCAACAGTAACAGCTCCCAACGTGCCCGAAGCAACGATCACACCGTCGTCCGTTGCAGTTGCAGCAGCAGCAAGCGATCGTGCAGTATAGGGACCACCACTGGTCGTCGCATACGCAAAATCAACATCCTCAACGCCAAAATCGAAAGGAATTTCAAATGCATTAGTGTGTGGAGTAATCACGATAGTGCCCGAGGGTGGCACAGCGTTCGTGACGGTAAATTGTATGGTGTGGGTCGTGGTGGCCGAGGGTGCAGATGTAGTAATAGTATCGCTCACCACCGTGAGCGATGCAGCAGAAGCGCTCACCACAAACGCGAGCGCAGCGAGACTCATGCACACCCCAACTATGCCATACCGGATATCTGCATTCATAAATCGTTTTCTATTTCACATCCTTAACACATCGAAACCCAACCGCTGATCCAACGAAGGTAGGGGCGACCGTCACGTTAATGGCGTACTGTCCTGCGTCAGTGCGACTCTTCCAGTAGCCCCCACGCAACATCCCTCGCGCATCAACGGGATCAAGCCAAAAATAATCATGGAAGAGCGACTCGTCAGATTCATACTCATTGGTTTCGATGGGGATACCACTCTCATCAATACTGCGCACATACCCTTGCAGTGGAAGCGCTCGACCAGCGTACACACCATCCTGCACCGTTTCCTGCATCCACTCCCACACATTCCCCATGAGGTCATGCACCCCTGATGGCGATACGCACGCGTCGCGTGAACCTGCTTTATCTGGCCCATCGGTCTCGAGCGAATCTACATTGCAATCTTCGCGCCCCCACGCATCCGCATCAGGGGTACCGAGCGCCGCGCGATACCATTCTGCGTTGGTTGGCAGTCGCTTCCCTACGCGCGCACAGGCAAGCTCTGCCTGTTGGCGCGTAATATTCCTCCAGGGCATTTCATCAGCAACAGAAATCGGTTCGCAGGTGCGCACCGACAGGTTGTCGTCAGTATCTCTCTTACTCTGAGGGTCACTGTGGGCACAAGAGCTCCCCGCAGACACCTCGTATGTATCAATACAGAACCCCCCTGCACTGGCTCCCACAAATACCATACCTGTGGGGCACTTGGATGCATACGCTGAAAAGACAGATCCGACCAGCGATTCACCCGGAGTATCCATGTTGTCAAACGCGTTGATTCCGAGCGTAGTGAGGATGAGTGCACCAAGAATAACTGCTATGACGCGCAGAAATTTCATTACCAGTATTATAGTACGTGCCGAAGGTGTCAGCGTTGTGCGCGCAGGTCTATCGGCACACTCCCCATAAATGCCGTGTTGCGTCTTCCGCGACGAAGGTCGAAGAAGAAGTTTAGTCCAACTAAAATCACCAACAGAATACTCACCGCCAAACTCGCTACAGCGAGCGTGTTGGTCGAGAACATACCACCTTCTATTTCTACACCACCGAGACGTGCTTCCCGTTCCTTGAGCTCAGTCTCTTTATCTTGCAATGCTTGGGCTAAAGAGTTGAATTCGTTCGGCAACACGCCCGCATTCATACCCACCATTGCATTGGCAACCAGTTGCCCCGCGGTATTGGCGAGCATCTGAGGCGACGCCAGAGAAAGCGCGTACGTCATCAAGACGAGTGCAATGAAGAGTCCAAGATACTGGGTATGTCTTTTTTTCATAGAGACTACCGGGAAGGCTAGGCGAACAAGAGGAAGAGTGCGAAGAGGAACAGGACCGAGAAGATGAACACCGCGATCAGAATCATCATCAAACGTGACGCACTCTTGTTATATTTCTTTACGTAGTAGGTATCAGCACGCTTACTTGGATTTACCCCCATTTCTCGAAGCTTTTTATTTATGTACAGACGCATCCAACCGTACAATAGAAGTACGAATGCGAGGAGAGAACTCAGCGCAATGAGAATCGGTTTGAGCGGCAATATCCAGAACGATGTAGTTGCAGAAAGGGTCTTTCGTGAATCATCGCCGTATACCATGCTTACCAGCGCCTGATAGCGGCCAAAGGCAAATTTGTCGTATTCCCAGGTAGTCACATAGTTTCTGTCTCCTTTAGGAAAAAGTGCAGAACCTGTTTCGTTTACACGTACACTCCCTACTTGCCGGCCAAACATATCCGATATTTCGATCAGGCCATGGGGGCGCAGCAACACATTTCCAAGGTTATCGATCTTCGTACTGAAATCAATCGTTGGTTCGTTGTACACAATTTTCTCCGTAGAGAACTCACGGATGCGCGCATCCTCTTGCACATCACCCGCAATGCGCAAATTTATTATACTTCCTGTGCGCATACCCACTGCCGCACCAATGGAACGCAGCTTGGGAGGTCGCACGTCGAGGAATACCCCGCCGAAATGCGCGCCAGGGCTGGCACCAGCAGGCACATTAATGACATAGGGGATTGAACGCGTCTCATTCGGACCAATGACCACAGAGTCCTGTGGCAGCTTGACCCATGAGCTCAGCTCATATTCTGTCGGTTGCCCCTCCTCAGCAAAGAGCGGGACTCCACGGTCATCAAGACCACTAATATCCTGAGCACCCAAATATAACGTCTTTTCAATGTTGGAAAGGTTAGTCACCTTGATGGCGAAGCGGTACGTCTCCCCTGGGTTCACGCGATCTTCGATGACTGCCGGTGTGATCTCGATGCCTTCAGGAGATTGCGCATCCGCAACTGAAAAGGCACCTAGAAAGAACGGTATCACGAGCCCTGCTACCACTAGTGGTACTGTAAGTTTTTTCACTCGCATAGCTGCTTTGAAGAAGTAATGGGTACACTGTATCAGACTCTATGAAGCGAGGACACCTCCGTCGACTGTGTGGAGGCGTCCTCGTTCATCCTTATCCCTGTAACTAGCTGCACCTTAGAAAATAGGCGTAGCGACGTAGGTAAGCGTAGTGCTGTAATCAGTACCAGCTTCCTGAAGTGACTCGATTTCTATTTGGTACGCAACCTGAGTCAAACCTATGTCTGCCGTTGATCCGTCGGATGGTTCAGTGTGGTAGAAGACTTCGCGCGTTGTTGTGCCGAAGTTACCTGCGTACAACTGCGAACCAAACGGGTCACCTGTAGAGAGTGTGGAGTCCTCACTGGTGATACCGAAGTGACCATAGGTGTTTTCCGATCCAAGCGTGTTGAGCGGTGCAGTCCACGCCATTGGTGTTGCTTGTCCACCACCTTGCGCAAACGCATCGATATCAGCACCAGTTGACGAAACGAGATTCCCATCAGCTTTCACGGTGACCGAGAATCCGTTACGTGCATTCGTCTCAACAGTCAACTCTTGCCCTGCAATCACCGGTGTCCCTGGAATGAGGGTTCCAGTGGCAAAAGGTACAGGTAATTTTCTACATAACTCAAAACGCCGAGCGCAATCAAAAAATGCATGAGTGAGCCTACAGTGGCCGCTGACACCGCCTTCTTGTTCGTGACGGCCACTGTGTAGTACGCGTACATACCATCAATCAGCACGTAGGCCAGGAACACGAGCACGGCCGTGGACCAATCAAAAGTCTGCCATGCGAGAAGTGCAGACTCGTACATAACCGTTCTTACTTCAACTCCACCGACGTGATGATGATTGGCTCTACAGGGCGATCATTTGGGCCTGTGGCAACTGCACCTATCGCCATAACCACATCCAAGCCTTCGGTCACTTTTCCAAACACGGTATGTTTTGGGTCAAGGAAACCATTGTCTTTCGTGTTGATGAAAAATTGGCTCCCGTTAGTATTTGGTCCTGCATTCGCCATTGAAATCGTGCCTGCCACATTTTTGTTCTGTGTTGTGATTTCATCTGCGAATGTGTAGCCTGGCCCGCCTGTTCCCCAGCGTGCTGCCTGCGCATCATCTTTTGAAAGCGGGTCGCCTCCTTGAATCATGAAATCTTTGATGACACGGTGAAACTTAGTGTCGTTGTAAAATCCGTCACGAGCGAGCTTTACGAAGTTAGTGACGGTGTTCGGCGTTACGTTGCCGAAAAGCTCGATGGTAATGTCGCCCTTGTTAGTGTGTAGTGTTGCGTTCATAACATTTTTATCAGTCTCTTGCGGTACCTCAACTGGCGCCCCTTCAGCAAGTGCCTCCGGCGACTGGCTCGTGGGCACAATCGGCGCGCTGTCCCCGTATGGCAATGTTTCGACTACTGGATTAGGTGCACCTCCTTTTGCAAAGAGCCAATATCCACCGAGTAACACGACTGAGAGACCAATGAGTACCGCAAGACTTTTCATGTGATTAAATAATTAACCTATCAATAGCTGGGAGTGTATCATGGCGGCTACTTTCCCCATATCCATGCACCATGTTTTCATCGTCTCCCCTAGGTCGAGGTCGTCATGCGTACGATACGCTGAGCAGACAGCGCCGAGAGGACAAAGAATACAAGCCCGACGAAACAAGGACTCTGCAGCGGGTTCACGCCAGGCGCACAGCTCACGGCAGTGCCGACGTGAATCCATTGAAAAAAGTCACACGCTTCATACGCTAGTACGATGGCGGCAAAACACACGCAGAATATGAGAAAATTTCTGAGCCATCGTTCGTCGCGCCACTCAAAACGCAACAGCAGCACCACTGAGGCAGTAAAAGCAATCAGAAACGCCAGTGAGCCAAAAAAGCAAGGTGTTGCGAGCGGGTTATTCGTAAACGTATCAGTAAATTGGAAGATGGTCCCATGGAGCTCGCGAAATGCGTACAGCTGCCCGAACATAGTGTACGAAGAAAAAAGCGTCCCACCTCCCAGCAAAAGCACCTGCACCAAGAGAAGCTTTTGCAGCGCACCAATAGATGTGAGTGCATGCATACTAAAAGCATACACCCGCCCCACTGCCCTGCAATGGATCGACTGCCTAGCGGAAAGACGCCCTTCCTCGTGGGATTTCGAGAACCATTTCGCCGCGCGTAGTGAAAGTAAATCCGGTCACGCTCTCCAGGATCGCCGCAAAATCTGACTCTTGCGATGCTTCGCAAAACATCTTGGTAGATACGAGATCACTGAAAGTGAGCGCGCGCTCCGTTGCTGTGTACATGCCACCCACCGTATTGCAATCGGTGGTGGCTGAAAAACGATTGCCGTCGAGGAAGGTGAGGACGAATGCATCGGTGCGCACGGGTACGATATTTCGGCCATCATCATAGTCTGCACGGACCCATGTCCATGATTTCATGGTGAGAGTCATTCGCGAAGGATCAGCCTCTCCTTCAAAGTTTTGGACCACCTCACCGAATTGCGCTGTTTTCGCGTCAAATAGTAGACGCAGACTCTTGCCGATAGACACACCATCTGTTCCCAGCGTTGCGTAGTGAACAAACACGAGGTTTTCAAACAACTCGGTCCTTTGTGGGGAAATATCCACGCCTACGTACACTGCGTGCGAACCCTCATATCCCTCAGCCGTGTTGAGTGCAGCCACAACGTAGTATTCGGTACTCGTTCCTTGTGCGCGACTCGCCAAAAAAGCCGTATCTTCTGTGCCGTCGCTGTCAAAATCACGATATACCTCATTGCCAAAATAGCGCAGTTCTGTACCCAACTTCACCGGAACTCCAGACAGATAGTACGTCGCTTCTTGGACAGTCCGCGCCGGCACCGGTTCAGTGCCTTGTTTTGCGCTGTAGATGTACTGGGTAAGAAAGAGGAACACACACCCTAAAAAGATGATGGCGAGGATCAAGTAGAGGAAAATTTTATTCATGCCTTAAGACTACCAGATAAGCATGCACGGGGGTACGTACCTTTGCTCCTTCATTACGAGCTCATCAAATATTTCATTGTCGATGCACAGTCGCCCTAAAAAGCCAAGTCGCGAAAGACTTCAGCATCAATTTCTTTGAGATTGGCAGGACGAATCGTTCCAAAGATTCGTACGGTATCTCCCACCACAAATCGAGCGAGCTGCGCTGCTTTTTTGGCCGTGTTTAAAACCGTTGTGCTTGCCGGCAGGTACACCAAGTAATCACTCCCTTCGATGGTTACCGTCGCCACAGTCGGCAAAGTTGACGCTGAAAGCGCTTTTAATGTTCCTTGAAAATTCCTGCCCTGAAACACCACGGGATCTTGGTACACCTCAATCTTGCGCGCCTTGAGTGTGTTTGTTTTGTAGTCATACTCGCCCTGTGCAGAAACGACTGAATCACCCGCATCGATGTCACTAATAGCGATGAGGCGCACACCCTTGCTGATAGTTGTCGTTGCGGTCAGCTTGAGCGTGGTCGTCGATGCGTCTGTGCGCGTGAGTGAGATGGTTTGATCTCCCGCCGATACAACAATCACCTTTCCTTTGAAATCTTTGTCAGCACGCATCAAAGAGACATTTCGAATTTTCGAAGGCTTGATTACCAAGACGCCTTCGCCTGAAGAAAGCTTGCCTTCAATGTCGATGAGGTCACCTTCCTTGATGTCACTCACCGTTGCTGGCTCACCATAGGCACGTAGAAACACCGTGTCTTTTGCCGTTATGACCGTGATGCGCACGTACATCAAACTCCAGGTCGCCCGCGTAAACAAATTGCCGTCTGCTTTCTGCATCACTCTGATATTTTTTCCCACAAAGGTCCCGTCTTCGCGCACTTGAATATCTGAAGTGACGTCTGCAGACGCAGACAAAGGCAATGTAAAAAGAATGAGCGCAAGCACAGTGAGTAACGATGTTTTCATGACGGCAGTATGCCACAGTTACAGGACCATCGCAGTAGTGGTGTGTAGTGAAAGGCGCGCCCATAGGGCGCGCCTTTGTTGTGTTGCCGAAGAGCTTTGTTACGTGAGTTGGCTCTCGCTGAGAACCACCCCATTTCCCTGTGGTGCCGCCGTCACGCCGAGCGCTTCTGCACGATCGGCCAATGTCGGATGAGACAACAAGAACCACAGACTGCTGCGCCGACGAAAGTATTCGTACGGATGGCGCTGATGTCCATCGATTGCCGCACCGACCGAGAGCATGCCTCTGATGAGCTCGTCCCGAAAATCCGGCGTACTGATGCCAATCGCACCAATATCTGCCATGTACTCTCGCGCGCGACTGAACGCGAGCGAAAGCAGCTGGTAGACCGTCTGCAATACGAAAAGCACGACGACCACTTTCATCAAGTAGCGCGTCTCGCCCGCTTGTGTTGCACCATAGAAGAAAATGCTCAGTGCGCAGGCGAGGCACAGCACGTACGTCTGCCACTGCAACACCTTCGCTCCCGCCTGAATCATGGCGACAGCAAAGTTGTCACGATGTTTCAGATGAGCCAGCTCGTGTGCGATCACCCCCACTGCAGAGCGGGTATCCAACACACGCTGGATGCCGCCCATCAAAATGAGAAATCGCTCGGACAAGCTCGCACTCGCCGCTGCGTTGATCTGGCCTTCCATCACCACCACGGTAGGGGGTTCAGAAAAACCAGCACGCGTCGACAGCGTGGCTACCAGCTCGTGCAAGTGCTGGTTGCCTACCGGCAGTTGGCGCTTGTTTCGCATATAGGCGCCCACACCCTGAAGGGTGACCAGCGAGAGCACGTAGCCAGCCACCACCAAGACGAGGTGGTTGCTGAATACGGAAGCCACACGCGTCGTTGGTGCGGGCCCCACCAAGAATGCGACCACTGCTGGCAAAAACCAGAAAATGGCGCCCATGGTGAGGAAATAGAACCAGCTCTTGAATGTCTGCGTGATGATGTGCCAGCCAAAGCCCGGCACCCATGTCCACAGCATGCAAACCTCCTGTTGCTAAGGATCTGGAGAATTTCCAGCCGAAAGTACTATACCACATAAAGGTAATTAAGCCAATACCTGCACCGACTGCTCGCTCACCTCTGCTATAGTGACGGATATGAAGGATCCCTTGCATCCAAGACTGATTTTCGAGAGGAAGCGAAAAAGTGGCATCACCACAAAAACAGAAACGGGAGAAGAAGCTAACGTTGCAGAAGGAAAACATCCATGGCCGATGTACACGCTGGATGCGCGCGATTATCTCGATATATTTGGTGTGCATTTCCCCACCGTCGCGCAGCTGCCCGACAAGCTCGAGCGGGCTCGCCTTGCAGGCGATCGTATCGTGGTGCTGGATTTGTGCGGTATTGCGCGCGCAACCAGTATCGGTGCAGACCATTCAATTGGACTCACCCTCACTGATCCGGGCGAACACATACCACGGCACGAGGATCAGACCATTCTCGTGGGAGACATTTTTACGGCTGGCGCAATTGAGCATATTATAGAGACTATCAAAGCACAGGGTGGCAAAGTGCATTGCATCTTCTTCCGGCCTGTTGGTGGCTTGGGTGGATTCGGTCACCATCTGCGCTCTCACCTTCGTCTCTATAGCGTACTGCAACGCCTATATCCCTTTTTGTCGGAAGAAGGCGATACGTACGTAGAACTCATGGGGTTCCTCGGAGCACGTGTTCTTGAAGACGCTCTCAATGCTCAAGCAGACAGAACATTTTGTTCGACGCACCATGAAGTGAACGCCGAGGGCATGGAGATTTTTACAACACACATTCAGAAAGGTCCCGGCGCACCAGCTGCGCTTATGACCGTTGATGAACTGCGCAACGTACCTACTGTTGAGCGAAAACTTTTAGAAGCGATAGATGCCACGGATACATTGACTCTCCCATGAGTACCCCGTAAGGTGGCGCCAGACTGAACCCTAGAAAGAAAGATAGGCACGTCATGAACGACATCGTGCACCCCTACATCGGCGTAACCGGCATCATGACCCCACAAGAAGCACGCGCCGCACTGCGTGTGGCGAGCACCTGGGAAAGCAACTACAAGGTCATGCTCGGTGTGCTCGCAAGCTCTAAAACGCTCTCGGGCAGAAAGAACAAATGGCCTAACCGCTACCCAAACCCTGAGAGAATTGCGGAACTTTTTGTCGACCACCCGAAAGCACTCAACTTCGTTCACTACTCAACCGACACTCCGGAGTACCTCGCGGCTCAACTACTTTCAATTGCGAAGCTGGCTGGTCCACACCTGCATGGATTCCAATTGAATGTGGTGTGGCCTGAGGTTGCAGAACTGATACATTTCCACCTGAATTCGAACCCAGTTGGTTGTTATCAATTAGTGTTACAACTCGGCACAAAAGCAATCGATCAGTGTACGTCTTTGGAAGACCTGGTTGCACGCGTCGCGTTGTATAAAGACCTAGTGCGGTACATTCTTCTCGACTGCAGCGGAGGTAAAGGGATTCCATTTGACGTCACGCTCACCTATGCACGCATGGAAGCGCTGCGCGACGCGTGCCCGTGGGCCCACATCGTGGTTGCAGGTGGTCTTTCTGGAGACCGTGAGTCATTCTCTCCACTGGAGAAACTGATCCCTCTTCAGGAACACCTTTCTTGCGATGCGGAAGGTCGCTTGCGCACACACGAAGACGATGACTTGAACGTGACCGATATGCAGCACTACCTGCGCAGTCTGCATTTGGCTTTCGCCCGTGGACTGTTTGGCGGTGCGATGCGCTGATGCAGAACATTTCAGGGCGGCCCCAAGGGCCGCCCTGTTTCTATGCAAAAAACACACAGCCGCCCCTGCGGGGCGGCTGTGTGTTTCCATACCAGGCTTATCGTTTCTTGCCCTTTGCTGGCTTGCGCAATGCGCGCTTGGCCTGCTTTACCGCGAGACGCTTTTTAGTCTTGCGTGAACGCGACTTGCTCTGTCGGATATCCAAACTTGCTCGTTTTGCCATGGCGCTAGTGTACACCAGGAAATCGTTTTCGTAACGGGTCTACAAATCGCAGCGGGGATTGCCACTATGCATGCACCTCGGACTCGATATGCCGCACTTCCTTCCCTGCCACCTTACCCTCCGTGTCTATCTCATAGAGCAGAATACCGCCAAAGAGCATTTCTATATCTTTTACTTTTTCATCGGGAATGGCTTCCAAATATTTCATCAACGCACGAATGGCGTTGCCATGCGACACCATCAGCACATTTTTTCCATCTTTCAAAAACGGGAGGATGTGCGTTTCGTAGAACGGCACCACGCGCGCATACACCATTTTCAGCGTCTCGCCATGAGGGACCGGGCAATCCCACTCACGGCGCACTTTCTCCCACTGCTCGTGCCCAATCAACTCTTCCATTTCCCACTTATTTTTCCCGGTGTAGTCGCCGTAGTCACGCTCGTTAATTTCTGCAGCGTGCTGTGTCGGCACGTGGCATAAATCAAGTGCTTCGAGCATGCATGACAGTGTTTCGATGGAACGCACCTGCATGGATGCAAATGCTTGATCAATATGAATACCTTGAATCATCAGCCCCATCTCCGACGATTTCTTAAAACCATACTCAGTGAGGTGACAATCCCTACTCCCCGTCCAGAGGCCTTTTTTATTCCATTCCGATTCATGGTGCCGTGCAATGATGAGTTTTGCCATGCAGCACATCATAGCAGAAAGGCCGGCCGCGTTGCGGCCGGCCTTTCCTTGGTCCGCCTACGAAAAGACCCTTTCGCGTAGAACATCAATACCTTTGCCCGATTTACTCGAACAGAGCATCACCTCACCCTCCTTAGCATCCAGTGAAATTTTCTTGACCGCAGCGTGCAAATCTTTTTGATTTAATTTATCTACCTTATGGACCGCCACCACGTACGGTAGCGATTCAGCACGCAGCACATGCAATATTTGTTGGTCGAATTCAGTAATGCCCGCCACCACATCAATCACCAACACCACCGTCCGAATGTTTGCATCTGCCTCTGCCAAGTACCACATGATGAGCTTGCGAAGTTTCTCGCGGTCCTTCGGTGCCGCTTCGGCATAGCCATAGCCGGGCAAATCTGCCAGAAGAAAGGTACCGTTGATATCGAAAAAGTTGATTTCCGTTGTTTTACCTGGCTTTTTACCCGAGCGCGCCAGTTCTTTGCGGCCAGTGAGAGCATTCACCAAGCTGGATTTCCCTACATTCGAACGCCCGACAAACGCCACATGCGGTTTGTTGCCGGTGACGATATCGTCGGTGCCGCGGATACCCTTTACAAACGTGGCCTGGATGTTCATGTTGGGCATTCTACACGTCTTCCCCACGATAGCGAGCATTTAGCGGCGTGGCGGGAGTGGCACAAACACAGACGTTTTGGCCTTGTATGATTCCCACTCAGGATTGCCTTCCCATCTCTTTTCAAGCATCGGCACACCAGAAACTTTCAGCAAGAGAAACGTGATGAGCAGCGGGCTTACGCATACCACGAATGGGTAGGTGGTCATGCCTGCCGAGGCAATGGCCAACCCCCACCACATCATGCTCTCACCAAAATAGTTGGGGTGACGTGAAAATTTCCAGAGGCCCGATTGCATAATCTTGCCCTTGTTTTCAGGGTTGCGTATAAAGCGATCGAGTTGCGCATCACCCACTGCTTCGAAGAGAAAACCAATCACCCATATCAGGAGACCACCCCACAGCATCGCCGAAGAAAATACGGCACTCGGAAATGCAACCGCAAGCGTTATAGGGAGTGCTACGAGAAAAATCACCACTCCCTGCAGCATGTACACCTGTAAGAAACTGCGCCACACAAAAGTAGTTCCCCAGGCATCGCGCCATGCTTTGTAGCGGAAATCCTCTGGCTTCCCGCGATTCTTTCGATAGATACGAAATGCCAATCTAAACGCCCATACAAAAAGTGGCACACATAGTAAGAGCGACGACACTGAAACAGCAGGTGAGAAATACACCGCGGCAGCTGAGACAACCAAGAATGCAATGCCGTACCCTACATCCGCGATACCATTGTTTTTTCGCACGAGCGCCACCACAAAAAGACTGCTCATGTAGAGCGCGAGCACACCAAGTGCCGAAAGAAGTACTGCCATATTAGCGGGTAAAGGAGGACGCAATGAGGTACGTAATCGAGGCTACTGCCGCAGACAGCACCGTTCCCCACAGCATATCGACCATGGAAACGAGCGCTGGCCAGTCACGCAGCGTAGACCAGTTGGTGAGGTCGTATGTAGCGTACGTGAAAAAGCCAAACAGCGCGCCATAGATAAGCGCTTTCATAAAATTCTTTTCAGCGAGTGCTGGCACGATCACGAAGAATGAAAGACCGACCAGAAATATCAGGTAGAAACTGATAGCAACCGGCCAGTTCACCGTTGGCGCAAGCAGGTGCCCTATCTGATCCTTATAAAAAGTGCGCGCCACAAATCCCAGCCACACCATATCGATAGCAAAAAACACGGGCACCGAAAGCAGGTACACCCACGCAAACTGAAGTAGTGATGTCATACGTGCATTGTACTGTTTTTTCTCTCATTTAGCACATTGTTCTTTCTGAGACGCTAAGCCCTTGTATCTTGTCCCTCTCTTCCCTCCACCTCCAACCTCTCTTTGTCTCTTCTTTCCTAAACCCCTGTATGTCTTTGTTTTTCTATCACCTAACACCTTCAACCTCTTACCTACCCTAACACTTTCTTCAACGTATATATCCAATCTGCATTTTGGTCGTGACTATCTTCAGTATCGGCTTCCTTCTGTTTCAACAACCACTGCAGGTAGCTGCGATCTTCTTTAGCCAGGTCTACCAGGAGCTTCCCTGCGTGCTTCCCAAAAGTGATGCGTGTTATGAACGACGGCGCCTGCGAAATGGCGACCATCGCCGAAATCGTTGCGGCGGCGTCCGCATGTTCTTTGCGCAGCTTGTCATACAGACGCGTGAACAATGCCCTCAAGACGCGCACATCGCCAAGTGCATCATGAGCTGCGGCATCAAGCACCTCCAAATCCAACGCGTAGCGCAGGTATTGCAAGCGATAAGCGCCGAGCTTTCCTTCCGGGTCTAAATGTCGCGCTATCTTCAGCGTGTCGATCACCACATGGGCCTCTACCCCATCACGCTTCAGCATGTCGACGTCAAACGGGGCATTGTGCGCCACCATCACCACATCCACCTGAGGCAAAAGCACAGCGAGATTTGTATGTGTCATCGAGCCAGGAAACGGCTTTTTGTCTGCCACATCTTTATTGGTGTAACCCGTTGCTTCCATTGCCTCGATGCACAACGGGACCGGCGGCTTAAACATCTCGCACACCTCCTTTCCCTCGTGCTCATATGCCACCTGGAAAATGCGGTCGTGTGCTTCGCGACCCGTCGTCTCGGTATCCAAAAACACCAGCCGGTGCTTTTTAATTTCATCGAGAGAATTCATGGAGATAGAGTAGCACGCAACTGGCTTACCTATTCAAATACGTAATCGTCAGCTGCAAACAAGTAGCAAAGGTGCCCCAGAGGAGGTAGGGAATGTTGGCATATACCACCCACCGCAAATCAGGCGCGGCGTGCCACAGCGCAAAGAGTGCCCATATCAAGGTGCCCACGACTAAGAGGATATCGATTGAGGCAAGGAGATTATTTTTGAGGCCAAATTGAATGGGAGTAAAAATGAGGTTAAAGAAAAGATTCAGAGCAAAGGGCAGTGCCACCATCCACGGCAGCACGCCCGTGAATGATTTGTAGAAAACCGTACCAAAAGTGACGGCGATGATGGTATAGAGCACGCTCCACACGGGACCAAAGAGCCACGCCGGCGGCGACCACCAGGGTTTTATAAACTGCATGTACAAGATAGGTTCGTTCATACCTTCTATTCTACTGTGCCTATCGTGATGTTCATATGATGCCCTGCCCAATTATAAAGGTCGGTCCTTTATAATTGCACCGTGGTGGTAAAATCCTCAGTGCAAATTGAATCGGCCCTTCTCCTCACGAGAAGGGCCGCACGTTATGCTAATGCAAAATATAAAGGTCGGTCCTTTATACATTGGTAGACCCTGATGCACAAATCGAAAGGGCGCGAGCATGCTCGCGCCCCCTCTCTTGGCGTTATCGTCCGAGAACCTTCTTCAAGGCGCCGTCGTGCCGTAGCGCGCCGTGACCTCAAAGCCGAGCAGGTCGCGATAGAATGCGAGCGACCGATCAAGATCTCCTACAGTGAGGTGTACGTGCCCGATTGATGTGTGTGGATGAAGTGCCATAGCGGGATTGAAAGACACCTCTTCCGAGGTGTCTTTTCATTTACTTAACTTTCTTTGGCTTTTTAGCCTCCTTCTTTCGTGAATTGTTTCCTTTTGCCATATGAAAAACTATCTCGAGTAATGTTTGTATCGTAGCACGCAGAATGGCACACCTCGGTTTTGCCCAACTGGTGAAACGGGCGTTGTCGCGTATCATGAACACATGCGCATCGCCGTTGTGGGGTCAGGTATTTCAGGACTCTCGGCTGCGTTTCTACTCGCGCCGCACGCACAGGTTACCTTGTTTGAAAAATCGCCGCAGCTTGGCGGGCATGCACACACTGCCTCTGTCGCTTTTGGAAACACCACCGTCGCCGTCGACACAGGATTCATGGTGTACAACCCTGCGCGCTACCCGTACTTCGTAGCACTACTGAGCGAACTCAATGTCACTTCAATTGATACGGTGATGAGTTTCTCGGCAACCATACCCGGGCAGGTCATGTACAGCAGTGATTTCCAAGGACTCTTGGGCGATGTGCGTCAATGCACGAGCCCACGCTACCTGCGATTTCTCTACGACATTATGCGTTTTAATATCGCTGCAAAAAAGTTCTTGCACCAGCCGCAGAAAGAGCAACTACTGGGTGACTTTCTACAGGGCCACCATTTTTCTCCCGAACTCGCCTCGTGGTACCTCTACCCAATCATGGCGTCTATCTGGTCAGCAGGCACCAGCGCACTTCCCAACTACCCTGCATACGAAACGTTTCGCTTCCTGAATAATCACCAGCTACTCAATATATTCACCAAGCCACAGTGGCGAACGATTAAAGGTGGTTCCATTACATACGTGGAAGCACTATCAAAAAAAATCACTGCCGAAGGTGTGCAGGTGCGACTTAATACTCCCGTTACCTCGATAAAGCGTGGTGCGGATACCGTCCACATCACCACCGCCAAAGGTAGCGAGGAGTTTGATCACGTGATCATTGCCACACACGCCGATGAAGCTCTCGGTGTTTTGGGCGATGCCACAGCAGCCGAGCGGGACATTCTTGGGGGGTTTTCATATAGCAATAATCACGTCATCCTCCACAGCGACACCTCTTTCATGCCTCCACAGAAACGCACCTGGGCATCATGGAATTACCTTGGGGAAGGTGATTCGCAGACCGTATCACTTACCTATGACATGAACGCACTGCAGCACATACCCGAGGAATGCCCGATGTTTGTCACTCTCAATCCCGTGCGCCTTCCCAAGAAGGAACTCACACATCAAACCTTTACGTACGCACACCCGGTATTCAACGCGCAGGCACGCACTGCTCAAGAGCGTATGGCTGAAATACAACAGGGCCGCACTCATTTTTCTGGAGCACACCTTGGCTTTGGATTCCACGAAGATGGCATTGCCTCTGCAGTCGATGTTGTGCAAGCACTCGGTTTCCCTATTCGCCTCTCAGTATGACCAATCTCGAACTACTCACTGCCACCGTTGGCCACGCGCGCTTCTCCCCCATAAAGAATGCGTTTGTATACCAAGTGTACTACACCATCTGCCCGGTAACCGACGAGCATATTGCAACCCCTCCACTCTTTTCATTCAGTCGCTTTAATGTTCTGAGTATGTATACCAAAGACCATGGCCCGAAAGACGGAAGCGCGTGGCGCCCCTGGATTGCAGCACAATGTGCCGCACGTGGTATGCAGCTCTCGCCACATGATGCGGTATTTCTGATAGCGCACCCGCGCCTACTGGGATATGCCTTTAACCCTATTTCGTATTGGCTGGTATACGAAAAGAATACACATCTGAAAGCGGTACTGTGCGAGGTGCACAATACGTTTGGCGATAACCACAACTACCTCCTGCTCCACGATGATTTCAAAGCCATCGAGCCAGCCGACCTTTTTACTGCCAAGAAGAATTTATACGTCTCTCCCTTCAACACCGTCGCCCCAGGCACCTACCAATTTTCTTTCACCGCGAGCCCGACACAATTCAAATCGGTCATCAACTACTTCGAACATGATGTGCACATTCTAAATACATACATGGGTGGTGTGCGCAGTCCCCTCACCATGTGGAGCATATGCAGAGTCATCATCACGTACCCTCTGATGACCTTCCTTACCGTATGGAGAATTCACCGACAAGCAATCATTCTCTATATAAAAGGGGTGCGAAACACCTTGCACACGCGCCATCCGCACACAGAGAATCAGACTACGCAGGGTACTACGCTTAAAAAATAGCTACGCTGCATTCCTTTCAAGCAGTATCTGGCACACATCAATTTTCCTTGCACGAAAAGATCCGGCGCACACCATCAGGTAATAGCGCCACATACGGTAGAAACGCTCGTCATACAGTTTCCTGCCTGTACTATCCGTCGTTTCCTTGATGTCGTTCCAGGCACCACGAAAACGCTCATCCCATGCCATGAGCGTTTTATCATAATCCTGTCCGAAACGGTCTACCTCACGCATTGAAAAGAGACCACGCACTGCGACCTCCAGGTGCGTGAGGGACGGCAGCACGCCGTTGGGAAAAATACGCGTGGAGAGCCATACATCAGGTAGACCCTGGCCTAAAATTGCCTGAATAAGAAACGCTCCTCTTTCTTTCAAGGCACGGTGTGCGACCTCCATGTATGCACGCAGATTCTTTAACCCTACCGCCTCGATCATTTCGATTGAAACGACACGGTCGAAACTATTGTCGTACTCCTGCGGCAGCGTGCGGTAGTCACCCAGATAAAAAGTAACGGGAAGATCTTTGCAATGTTCTGCCGCAAATGCCAACTGCTCCTTAGAAACCGTAATGCCCACGACGCTCACCCCATACTTTTTCGCCGCATAGGCAGCAAAGGTGCCCCAACCGCTTCCAATTTCAAGGACACGCATGCCGGGCTGAAGCTCAAGTTTTTTGCAAACCAGATCGAATTTCGCGTACTGTGCCTCGGTCAAGGTCGTCGCGCCAGTCCCGTAATAGCCCGCGCTGTACGCCATACTCTCGCCGAGCATATATTCATACAGACGGTTCCCGATATCGTAGTGCTGCTGCCCCACCTGAAATGCGCGGCGCACGCTTTGTAAATTAAAGACGCTGTCACGAAATCGCAAAAGCAGGTCGGAAAGCTGGCCGATATTATTTTCCAGTTGTGCGCGCAGTACACGATAGAAAAACTCGTCGAGACGCTGGCAGTCCCACATACCGGATACATACGCATCTCCTAGTCCCAAACTTCCCCACACAAAAGTACGCAGATACACGCCGCTGTTGTGAACCTGTGGGTCGTGTGGCTGTGTGCCATTTATTGTAATCTCCGCAGATTCAAGAAGCTGCGCAGCTTTTGTAGTAAAAAGTGCGTGCATACTGCTAGTAACCGAGGAGTGTTACGGTCGTGAATATTCCCGCGCTGCTGTAGAACGCATATGCACTGCGTGGCAGCCGAACAACGCTCCACTCATTCCGTAGTGCGAACATTGCACCAACCACCGCGCACATGTAGAGCAGCATGCCCGAACACGCTGCCCAACCGGTCACCGATGGGGACCACACCACCAGTAGCGCCCCTGTGCACAGGTCTGCAGCGGCAACAGCGAAAATCATGGTTCGCAGAGATTGTGATATCACTGCAGGGAAAGTGCCCACCGTTCCTACACGCACTAAAACACCAGCAATCAACACGAGGGTAGAGATACCTAGAACGATGTGCGTCAAAAGGATCGTACTCAGAATCATACAAGAGACATCATATCAAAGGTGCGCGTTTCAGCTACCTGTGGGCAAGATGAGCGACAGAACGTTATCATAGGCAAAGCTCGTTTATGACAGCGAGACCGAGACCATCGGTCTTCTAACAGTACTATCCTTGTGTGTCTGACAGAGTACTCGCTTTAGGGGTTGCGTACATGTGTGGTAGGTTCACTCACAGTCCAAACAGCACAGGAGACGCGAATGAAGTTTGAAATGCAACCTGTCGAGAGTACAGGTAAAATTGTGAGCGCTGCCACGGTACATGTCTCGCGAAGCGTAGCGATGCGACACAATGCGGTTCCCGATGCAGAAGCAATCGAGCGAGTCAAGGCTAATTTCCAAGCGGCCGGTCTGCTGGGCTCAGTACGCCCTCGCTCGACGCTTGGTTGCTGGGGACCTGATTCTTGTCGAGTCGATGTGTCGTCGCTGTTTTTCAAGAAATCTTTCGCTAAATCAAGTTTCCTTTGCCGTCGCCATTTTTTAATCTGTGCCTCGCGCCGCAAGGCCGAGAGTCTGTCTGGATGCTCTTCTGTATAGATAATGCTTACTATTTCTTTCGTGCTTGTGTAGCGCCCACCCTGTCCTTTTTTGTGCTGATTGAATCGGCGCTGTACGTCATTCGTAATTCCTGTGTAGAAAGCTCCGTCGCTGCATTCGAGAATATATAGAAAGTACATAACGCCCTTCGACAAGCTCAGGGCACTTCTCCTCGCACAATGCGGTAGTGCCCGCACTGTGCGAGTGAAGCGAGTCGAAGTGCTGCCGGACCTGGACGCGAAGTCGTCGCGCTGGGAAGGCGCTCCTCTTTGAGAACTCCTCCGTTCTCAACGCTCGTCTTCGCAAGCTCAGCCTCACTGCTCTCCGCCACGGGAAACAACCGTTTCCCGACCCCTTCCTTGTTCGAATCCAAGTCCGCAGATTCAACCTACGGTTTTCATTTGCTGCCGGACCTGGATTCGAACCAAGATAGCCTGCTTCAGAGGCAGGAGTCCTACCATTAGACGATCCGGCAAATATTGAACGAAACGCCTGCTATGCAATAGCTAGGCGCGCCCGTATAGGGCGCGCCTCTATAATACACGATTTCACCCCCTACTCAATCGAGACTGGCTCGATGGCATAGACCAAGCTCGCTTCTTCGCCCGTTTCGAGGTAGATGCACCGCTCATCGATGCGATGGGCCACTTCGGCCAAGAGCATCGTTAGCGTGGGAATCCGCTCTTTGCCTAAGAACGCGACACGGTACGCTCGGTGCTCGCCGTAGGCTACTTCGCCATCATCGCGCATCCAAAAACCGTACATGGTGGAACTCGCCGCTGTGTAGCCGCCGAATTCCTGTACTAGCACCTGGTGCAGATGCGCCTCGACAGTAATCCGCTCGGGCTCCATGAGGAGCTTCAGCTTCAGAGACGGCATAAGAAAGAATGCAGGCCTACCGAGCGACTGCATTTTGTAGCGTTTCATCAGAACACCTCTTCTTTGTTTCTGCGGATTCGAATGTAGCACGCCCGCCGTGTCTTGAGAACGCTTGAAAAACGTAGGATATACAGGCTATCTGTGCTATATTCGGCCGACTTGGTTTTCCATTTTTGGTTCCCCAAGTTTTATCAGGGGACTATCGCCACGCGGTGATAGAACACAACACATAACACCATGCCAGAAGAGACTATCATCCCAGCAGTTCCTGCTGAGGAAACTGTTCCTGCTACTGAGACTGCTGTTCCTGTAACCGAAACTCCTGCAGAAGAAGTTGCGGCTCCAGAAGTGCCTGCTCAGGTGTAAGGAATGCAAAAAGGCCGGCCACTTTGTGGCCGGCCTTTTTGCATTCACACGCCCGGTTCCTTTCCCTTTTATTTTTCCTTACTTCCCCTTTTGCCCTTTCAAAAGCTTCGCAAAACTCTTTTGCACTTTTTCCAACTTGGGCTCGATGACAATCTGGCAATATCCGGCCTGCTTGTTGTTTTGGTAGTAGTTTTGGTGATACTCCTCGGCAGGATAGAAATGCTCGAGCGGTGCCACTTGGGTGACCACCTGTAGGTGATCTGCCTGCAACTCCTCAATGTATGAATCTGCTGCTTCCTTCTGCACATCGGTCGTGTAGAAAATGGCCGAACGATACTGGGTACCCACATCAGCCCCTTGGCGATTCATCGTAGTCGGATCGTGCGACGCAAAATACACGGTGAGCAAGTCGCGGATTGATACCACACTTGGATCGTAGGTTACCTGCACTACCTCTACATGGCCCGTCATCTCCGCAGATACACGTTCATACGTAGGATTCGTGTCGGTGCCGCCTGCGTAGCCTGATGCAACGCTTTCCACGCCGCGTATCATCTTGAACACTGCCTCGATGCACCAAAAGCAGCCACCGCCAAACACGATAGTTTCCGTTTTCATTGACACAGTATAGTGCCTCCCGTATACAGAACATAGGCCACCTAGAGAAAGGAATACACCTATGCACTTTGAAACGTTTCCGTTTGCGAGCCTTTTGGTAGGGCGCCATGGGCGCTCATGGGCCAACCTCGCGGCGGCTCGCGCCACCCTGGGCGATCACAGCCTCATCGAAAAGTTCCGGCACGAACACACTTCCGTAATGGAGCTTGACCCAGAAGGGGTAGCGCAGGCCAAACGCAAAGGTGTCTTTTTGAAGAGGCACGGGCTTTTGCCCTGCGACTTCCACGCCACCTCGCGCTACGTACGCGCGATCGCCACAGCCACCCACATGGACGCCGAACAAGAATGGCATAAGGACGAGCGCTTGAACGAACGCAACTGGGGCCCGATGGACCAGATTTCGTCGACCGAACGAACACAGCGCTGGCCCACCTGGAAAATCGAAAAGGAAACCGACCCACACGAATGGACTCCCGTCGAAGGCGAATCGATTCGTGAGGTGCGCTTGCGGGTACTGCGCCTCTTGCACGAGCTCGGCGAGCGCTTCCCTCGAAAGAGAGGATGCATCGTGGCGCACGGCGAGACGAATCTCGGCATCCAAGCGTGCATCGAGCGACTGACGCGCGAGGAATTCAACGAGCGAGAGAAGCACATGCGCATGGATAATGCGACACTCGTGCACTATCACTCTGATGGAAACGGCCGGCTCTGGAAACGCACTATTGACCCGCACACCGAGACCGTCACTGACTGGAGTGAAGTACCGCTCGCACGGTGAGTAAATGCCCGGGGCGCGAAGCTATGCTTCGCGCCCTTTCGTACACGTGCGTTTGCCTGCAACAACATGCTTTGCTAGAGTCGCAAAAGCTTTTGAAAGGAGTCGCGCATGAAATGCCCCCACTGTAACAGTCTACTAGTTCACGTACCCAATCGTTATATCCTTGACCCTGTTCCACAAGGATTCTACGACTGCTCAGGATGCAAACGTGCCTACGCGCATTATGCATTTCCAGGAGAAGCAGACCTCTTTGCATGGCTCGCTGAATCCGAAGAAGAGCCATGGGATGAGTTTGTTGCGCGCAAAAGAAGCGAGAGGAACAATTGATGGCGAAAGCACCCGAATGTAAGCAATGTGGTGCACCAATGGGCCGGCTCACTCGATTCGAATTGCCCGATGATATTCGACCTCGTGAGGTACACAAATGTGGCCGATGCAAGGTCCAGCTCCTACTTTTTGGAGCGGCTGATGCGACGGTACGGGTGTGGCCTCACGAGCGACCGCCTGGGGAATCACTGGTCGCATATGTGACCCGTGTGAGGACGTGAATATCAGCAGGCAGCAGAAGGACAGGACAGGGCGAAGCCACAAGCTTCGCCCTTTCATATACTACTCTTCGCGCAACTCATTCTTGAGAAAATCTGCCACGCGCTTTTCGCGCATCGCCACAGTGAACTTCTTTACCGTATCAATCATCACCGGCACTTCAAGGTAATCAATCAGGATGGCGACCCAGGCAAGCCACGCAGGAAGTACCGTGCCCCCTTCGTTAAATGCCGTTACCACAAATTCGTCCGTAATCCAGAATATGTGCATCACCTGCGACAAAAGAAGCACCAAGTATAGCCATGCCTTGAAGCCTCCACCTTTGCGGATGTCGTTAATGTAAATCAGCGACACCGATATGAGTGCAGGAATTTCGGTATAGTCCACGAGCACAATCAAACTTTCAGCGAGCCCCGTAAACTGAAAGAGCGGCATGCCGAAAAACTTGCCCCAAATCACTTCCCCCAGAAGCCACACCAAGTGCACGATTTGTAGCGCAAAAAGGCCGAGTGCAATCGAAATGTTAAGTGTATAGGTACGGTCGTACCACTCCCAAAACTTTTGCCAGATATTCATGCACGCAGTGTACCGTACTAAAGCGTGACCAGACAGCCTCTTTAAGTAAATCTATATATGTTGTATAGTCCAAATAGTAACTAGCCATCACGAACAGCATGGAGCCACCGGCATGCCCACACTTGCAAGTAGAGTCACACTCACGGCGACCATAGGAAACAACGGCCACATCACCATTGAAATACCTGGCCTGACCGCAGATTTTTCTCTGACCGCTCCCCAGGGGCGGGTGGTTGCAGTTGACCTTGACCTGAGCGACCCGTCACATCTCCAGCAATTTGGTGAGCCGGGCACCGAAAAGTTTTTTGACCTCCTCTGCAGCTTGGATCAAACAACCCACGGAGGGGTCCGCGAAGTGCTCTCACGCATTTTTGCCGCAGGCTATCGCGCCGGTCGCAGCGAGACACGGGGCTAAATGTTTTTCAGAGCAACACCAAAGGTACAGCAGATTATGCTGTACCTTCTCTTTTTGGGACGAACGCACCTCCAACGGCAACGACAATCTGCCTCTTTTCTCCTGCCTGCTCTCGCCATGCCACGACCTCCAAGCGAACCTGCCCGGCTCCAAGCTCTTGTAGCGCCTCCCGAAGCTCGTTCCCTTTTTCTACATTCTCAAGTTCAAGTACTTCTTTAAGCACAGCACCGATTTTAAGTGCATACGGATCCGGCAACTCGGTAATTGTGTGGTCACCTGCGACTGGTTGTGTACGCTGATACAAACGTATGGCAACAGTAGGCATCAGATCCATGGGATTTGCTGCAGGGCGGCCAACAGCACCGCCGACACGTGGTGCGTTTAACTGCAGAACTTGCAGACCACTCTGCGCACTCACTTCCGATTCCCCTAAGGTGAGATTCGCCAATCTTTCGACAATGCCGGTCTGCAAGAACATCTCGTGCAATCGGTCTTCAAATCTACTTCGACGAGCGATTGCACCCGGTGACTGGTCGTCAGTGTTTGATAGCATGTCGAGTGTTTCTCTAATCTTTGCGAGGTATGCGACCGTAGTTCTTTCCGAAATGTTTGGTGCGCTAGGTGGGGTCTTAACTTCATCACTACGACCACCTTCTGCTGGAGAAGCTTCGCTTTCGGTGCCACTTGTGTCTGCAGCCACAGCCGCGTCTGGCTCTGCTTCAGGCGTAAAGGAGATAGGAGATTCTCGAAATGCATCGCCGCCCACTCTTTCCAACCACGCAGAAAATAGTGCAGCTCCTTCTTCACTCTCTATTGGTTGACGCAATGCAATTTCAAACTCAGGTAGCGCAACTCCCACATAGGCAGTCAAGCCTTCCTCGCCTACACGAAAATTAACAATCTGTTTGCTGCGTAAACCTTTTTTTGCGGCATAGACTGGCTCTCCTTGCGCGTTACACACGTCAAAACATCTGAGCTTAATCATGTTTGGGTCAGACTCTCGTGCCCATGCAAGCACCTCGTTTACACTCGTAAGCGGAGCTTTTGGTTGCTCAGTACGTGCGGCGGGTCCTTTTGGCTGCTTCGGTCGTTTTTCTGGCATGGTTTTAGCGAGTTAATGTATGCCCCAATTGTACACCAGCGCGATTGTTGAGCGCACTAATCAAGTGCCGCCTTAATAAAGGCCGTAAAGAGCGGATGCGGCGCAAGTGGTCGCGCTAGAAACTCTGGGTGGAATTGAGTGCCGAGCATGAATGGATGCACGGTGGTGGGCAGCTCGGCAATTTCCATCAGGCGCTTGTCCGGCGATGTACCAGAAAAGACGAGGCCTGCTTTGGTGAGTGTCTCGATGTACTCCGGATTCACCTCGTAGCGGTGGCGATGGCGCTCGGAAATCAGCTCACCGCCGTAGGCCTTGCGCGCGATGGTGCCCTTCCCCAGATAGGCCGGATACGCACCCAAACGCATCGTGCCGCCAAAATCTTTCTTGGCAATTTTTTCTTTTTGCTCGGGCATTACGTCTATCACCAAATCCTTTGCTTTCGGATTGATTTCCGCAGTGTGTGCATCCTTCAGCCCCGCTACGTGCCGTGCGTATTCCACCACCATCAGCTGCATGCCGTAGCAGAGGCCGAAGTATGGGATTTTGTTTTCTCGGGCAAAACGAATCGCCTGAATTTTTCCTTCGATACCTGTTTCGCCAAAGCCGCCCGGCACCAAAATGCCGTCGTAAGCATGCAGTTCGCCCACACGTTTACCGTCCACATAATCCGACGCATTCAACCAGTGCAGCTCAGGTTTTACGTTCAGGTCGTACGCAGAATACTTAAGTGCCTCGATGACAGAGATATACGCATCGGAGAGCACAAAATCCCCCGAACCAAAATATTTCCCCACGATGCCAATTTTTACCGTACGCTTGCCGTTGTGGGCTTTTTTGGCAAACGACTGCCATGCAGAAAGACCTTTTCCGGTTTTCTTTCTCAGTTTTAATTCTTTTATCAAGATTTCAGATAGCTTGTCTCGCTCGAAATTAACGGGGACATCGTAGACACTCTCCACATCCGGCGCAGAAATCACATGCTTCACGGCGCACGACTCGGCAATCTTTTCCTTTCTTTTTTCATCGACAGGGACTGGCGCACGGGCAATCACAATATCGGGGTGTACGCCGTAGCCATTAAGCTGGCGAATGGCATTTTGCGTTGGTCGTGTCTTCATCTCTCCCACAGAACCTGGAACGGGTAGATACGAGACCAGCACAAAAACGACATCCTCTGGGTGCTGCATGCGCATCACGCGTGCTGCATCGATAAAGAGCGCATTTTGGAAATCACCGATGGTGCCGCCGATTTCTATGATACTCACGTCCGAACCAGCCACTTTTGCCGCCTTTTCGAACCGTGCACGAATTTCATCGCGCACATGTGGAATGGCTTCAACAAATTTTCCTTTGTACCCCAAGTTACGCTCGCGTTGAATGACGGTCTGATACACCATGCCGCTCGTCATGTAATCCTCAGGCGTCAGGTCACGATTCAAAAAGCGCTCGTAGTTTCCCATGTCTTGGTCGGTCTCTAGGCCTGAATCAAGTACGAACACTTCCCCATGCTCGGTGGGGTTCATGGTGCCCGCGTCCACATTTAAATACGGGTCAACTTTTACGAGGTTCACCGAATAGCCCCGTGCCTGAAGCAGGTGCCCCATAGAAGCAGTGGCAATACCTTTGCCGACACCCGACATGACCCCGCCTAATACGAAAATGAATTTATGTTTTTTGCTCATGGGCGCACACCATTAGCTTAGTATCCGCTCACTATACACCTCGCCTACAGAACTTGCTGTGGACAGCCACTGTGGTACTGTAACTCTACAGAGGAATCCCCGCCTCTGGTCTCCCTAGACTTGGGCCGCCACGCGTTGGCGGCTCCTTTTTTTGCTCTATATTTCAACTAGTTGCGTAGGTATCGGTGCACTGCGCCGTAGCTGGAAACGGCACCCAACAGGATCCCCGTCCCAATGATGGCGCCCACTATCATGAAGATATTGTCGGTCACATACGTGAGCGTATTGAAATTACCAAAGAATTGCTCGGACGGCTCGGCAAGCCACGCGGCCAGTGGGTACAGCACCATGAGGACAAAGAGACCGGAGGCAATACCGTAGAGAATGCCGGAAACCACAAACGGCCCCCGTACATACCACGGCCCTGCCCCCACTAGGCGCATTACGGCAATTTCATCGCGCGAGGTGTAGATGGCCAAACGAATGGTGTTGAACGCAATCAAGATTGATGCCAGTGCAAGAATAACCGCCACGGTAGTCCCTAGATTTTGCGAAGTCTTTATGATTTCACTGAGGCGGTCGATGGCGGTTTTGTTTTGTGAGAAGTTCACCTTATCAATAATGCGCGCATCCCCTTCACCCGAAGCGGCCGCAGAACCTTCCAAAAATTTAGAGATAGATTCGTACTGATGCGTTTCTTTGGCACGTACGGCAAGCGATGCGCCGAGTGGGTTATCTTCCAATTCGTCGAGTGCCTGAATCGTGAGCTGATCGTTTTTGTGGCGCTCGCGGAAGCGCGTGAGGGCTTCGTCGCGAGACACGTAGGTGACCACCGCTACCTCTGGCAGTGCCTCGAGCTGTTGCTTCAAATCGAGCATGCCTTGCTCTGGCGCATCCGTGTAGAAATATACGTTGACATCTACTTTCTCGGTGAGCTGCTCTAGGGTGGCGTTCAATGCTGCGCTCCCTACAATCAAAGCGCCCATCACGAAAAGGGTGATGGTCATGATCAAAATTGCAGCAAGCGAAACAAACCCGTTGCGGAAAAAGCCAATCAAACCATAGCGTGTAATTCTTTTTGCGGTGACCCAGGCAGACATGGTGACAATAGTTTAAAAATGAAAATAGTGAAATCAATGTGAAAACGCACTACCCTGCGCACATTTCCATTGTAACAGCTTGTTCGCGCCTGTGCTGCGCTGCCCACACTGTGGCACTAGAAACTGTACTTGCCGCTCTGGTCGTCGCGCACAATACGCCCCTGATCCAAGGTAACGACACGCTTCCCTACGGAATCAACCACGTTACGGTTGTGCGTGGTCAATAACACCGTGGTACCCAAATCATTAATCTTCTTGAGAATCTGCACCACTTCGTAGGTGTTGATCGGGTCGAGGTTTCCTGTAGGTTCATCGGCAATCAAGATGTCGGGCTGGTTTACAATCGCGCGGGCAATGGCAACGCGCTGCTGCTCTCCACCAGAAAGCTCTTTTGGAAAATTCCACATTTTGTCGGCAAGGTCGACAAGCTCGAGCACGTACGGCACATCGGCAATAATGTCTTCATCTGGCCGGCCTGATGCCTCCATGGCAAACGCGATGTTTTCGTACACGGTTTTTGTGGGGAGCAAACGGAAGTCCTGAAACACGGTGCCAATTTGGCGACGCATCTGTATGAGCTCGCGGTTGGTGAGCTCGTGAATAGCTCGCTCGTTAAAAAGGACTGAGCCCGTGGTTGGGCTCTCTTCGGCAAAAAGCATTTTCAAAAGGGTAGTCTTTCCTGCGCCAGAATGGCCCACGATTGAAACGAACTCTCCAGGCTCGATACCCAATGTAATATCAGTAATCGCCGGAGTACCGGCGCTGTAGACTTTGCTGACGTTGTCGAAATAAATCATGAGAACAGGTGTTAGGTATTAGGGACCAGGTGCCAGGAATGCGCAACAGAAAGCTGACACAATTTATTATAACGCATCCACCTGGCTCTCCAAGTCTTTCCACAGAGCGCCCTATATGATGATGGTACTTCGAGAAACCTCACCCCGTACAAATATCGGCTTACTGTGCACCTTTCGTAGCAGCATCGATGAACGATTGAATGTCGCCGTTCAATATCGCGTCAATGTCGCGGCGCTCTTCTTCGGTGCGATGATCTTTTACCATCTGGTATGGGTGCAATACATAGGAGCGAATTTGGCTCCCCCACTCGATTGAGGTTGTAGCGGAAAGCGAGAGCCCGCGCGCGAGCCGCTCTTGATCTTCCTGCTGTTTTTTGAAGAGCTTACCGCGGAGCATTTCAAGTGCCTTCTCTCTGTTTTGAAGCTGACTGCGCTCGGAAGTAACGTGCACGGTAAAGCCTGTGGGCTTATGGGTGGCCCGCACTGCCGTTTCGCGCTTGTTTACATTCTGACCACCGGGGCCACCTGCTTTTGCAAATATCACCTCCACATCGGATTCATTCATTTCCACCGCGCTTTTATCTTCCAATTTCGGCACTACTTCCACCATAGAAAAACTCGTCTGCCTTTTCCCCTGCGCATTGAACGGCGACATGCGCACCAGACGATGCACCCCGTTTTCATGCTTGAGTGCGCCATAGACATTTTTACCATTAATTTCAAAAGATATATTGCGCAACCCTGCCGAGCTCCTGTTTTCGGTGAGCACCGACCACTTCCACCCGCGGTTTTCTATGTAGCGGCGGTACATCTCAAAAAGCATAACTGAGAAATCTTCTGCATCATCGCCGCCCGCGCCGCTGAAAATGGTGATGATGGCATCGCCACGGTCGTACACTCCTACCCCATCGAGTTGTGCTTTCAAATCTTGATGTTCTTTAATCGTTGCCTGGGCCTTGTCTTTATTCGCCCAAAAAGAAGGATCTCCCATGAGTACTTCGATTTCGGCAATACGAGCCTCTATGACTTCTTTGGGCATGGCTGCATTATAGCTTTTCTGCCTATTTGGGCGAACAAACAGTGCGGTGCACGCTTTTAGTAGTGCAGAGCCGTGTTATACATTGATACATGGAAGGACCACCAAGGAGAAAGCCTAGCCTGGCTGAATCGGCAAACTATCAAGGCAACGCAACGCTGCTTATGCTCGAACGGATTGCTCACCCGAAAATCCGCAAGCAAATTGTTGACACCAAGGTTGCAATAGAAGAAATGTGGGAGCCCCCTGAAACGCGCGAGGCAATTGAAAAAGATCTCGATGAACACATACACATCGCCGCCACGAAGACGAGAATTTCTCATGACGACTCACACCCTACTACCAACACTATTCCACTCAAATGGACTATGCATGGTCAGCGCCCAAGTATCCAGCAGTTAAGTGTCGTAGAGGCTCACGAGAAAGGTCATCTGATACGCCCTTACGGATTATATGGTGATTTTTTTAAAAAAGGTTTCGACTCAGCCGCATGCTCTGTAGATGAATCTAGGTTATAAGCGATGCGCGAGATGCATCCTACGGAAAGCAACGAGGCGCTTCGTGAATCAGTGGTTGAAGCTATCTTAAACCCTATGGAGATAGCCGAAAGAATGGCTCAGCTCAAAAATTATTTCGGCATGAAAGGCGATGAGCTCTTTACCTCAGAGCACCTTGCATATGCACGCATGAGTTACGTCAGAGATACTGGCTTAGATAACGACATGACGCTGTTTTTGCAAGCCATTACGCCAGAAACAGAGCCCGAATTTATACGCCTGATTAATTCCTCGGGCATATAATCTTTATTGCATGAACACCCTTTGACAAGCCAGTAATGCAGACGCACAAGTACCCGGATTTCGGTGTCAACTATCTATATAGGGCTGCATAAAACTGGCACAATCGGGTAAAAATAAGTATGCTGCGAGTGTGTTCTCGTTCAAGATTCTCAAGAAGTCAGAGAAGTCCAAGGCGCGCTTGGGCGTATTTTCTACACCTCATGGTGATATAGAAACACCTGCGTTTGTGCCTGTAGCCACCCGTGCGTCCGTTCGTGCACTTCCTGCACAGGCTATCGCGGATGCTGGTTCGCAGCTCCTTATCAGCAACACCTTCCACCTGCACCTCACCCCTGGCGAGCAAGTGGTGAAAGAGGCCGGTGGTATCCATCGCTTCATGAATTGGAACAAGCCACTGATGACCGATTCTGGCGGTTTTCAGGTGTTGAGTTTTGGTTTTGGGCGCGAACATTCAACCGGTGCCATGAAAGAAAAGCAAGGCGAGCGCAGTGTGGATGAAAAAACACCATCAGGCATAAAAATCACCGAAGAGGGCGTTGAGTTTCGTTCACCCAAGGATGGCCGAAAACTGTTCATGGGACCCAAGGAATCTATCCGTATTCAAGAAGATGTTGGCGCAGATATTATTTTTGCATTTGATGAAGCCACTTCTCCATTGACCACACGCGAATACATGCGCACATCACTGGATCGCACCCACCGCTGGGCGCAGGTGTGCCTCGATGTAAAGACGCGCAACGACCAAGCGCTCTTTGGTATCGTGCAAGGATCCGAGTTTGACGACCTGCGCAGCGAGAGCGCGACAACCATCGGTGCCATGCCGTTTGGTGGCTTTGGTATTGGTGGAGAGTACGGTATCGATAAAGAAGCAATGGCGCAGCGCCTCGCGTTGGTAACAACACTACTGCCCGAAAATAAACCACGGCACGTATTGGGTGTGGGCCACCCCGAAGACTTCTCGCCGGTTGCACGCGGTGGAGGCGACACATTCGATTGCATCACCCCTACCCACTACGCGCGCCATGGCACCTTGTTCACTTCCACTGGCCGACTGAACATGCGTAATGCTGAGTATGTGCACGCGCACGTGCCGATTGATACCGAGTGTTCTTGTGCCGTGTGTGCATCGTACTCGCGCGCATACCTTTCTCACCTCATCCGTGCGAGCGAACCAACGGGCATGGTACTCGCTACGATGCACAATGTGCACTATTTCAACATTCTTGCTAAAAAAGTGCGCGAGCAGATTGCATTGGGGGAACTCTAGTATAAGAAATAAGTGACGGCCCCGCGCATGCGCGGGGCCGTTCGTATAGTCAATCGTAGAACATCGCGTTCGTCACCAGCGACCACTGCTCTTGCTTGCCATGGGGCGCAAGTACCGTAATCGCTTCAGACACCGTGATGAGTCCCGCTTGGCGTGCCACTGCCAGCATGAAGGCTTCGTCCATCAATTCAGGAAACCCTGAAAACGACAGAATCCAGCCACCAGGTGTACGAATGGCACCTCCCCAGCGCATCCTTTCGGGCGCACGGCTTTGGTAGCTGCTCCGATGACCTTCGCCAAAGTGGTTAGCAAGGCGGTCCGCTTTCTCCTGTGCAAACTCCCAATACTTCAAGGCCTTTTGCTCCTCGTAGGTACCGGCAAGCATGGTTGCGTGTGCATCCAACCAACCAAATGAGTCGTGCACATGCCGACAATGAAATGCGCCGCCAGTGCGCCGCTCAGGGCACAACTCGCCAACCATGTCGACATACTCGTGCACGAGCCGCATTAGTTCACTGCACGTTGCTGCACTGTGCTTATCCATCATTCTCTCCTCACGTTTGCGAAGGCTTGCACCGGTATACCAGCGATGTAGTATCGAGGCAAGGTATGAAATCTTCATTTGAAACATTGCTTGATACCTATGACTACCCACTCCCGAAGGAGCGTATTGGATTTGTGCCGCGCGAACCGCGCGATAGTGCCAAACTATTGGTATATGACCCATCCACAGCGGGAACTTCTGAAACAACGTTCGCCTGCCTTGCCGACGTCCTCCCGCCGCACGCGCTCCTTGTTTTTAATAACACGAAAGTGCTCCCAGCACGCATCTATGCAAAAAAGAAAACGGGGGGTGTTGTTGAGATACTCTGCACCACACTGAACCTTCCAGATAATACTTGCATTGCAAAGGCGAATAAAAAACTGGCAGAGGGCGACATTCTCACCACCGACCACGGCACACTTACGGTGCAGAGTGCAACTGGCGATTACATTTTCAAAGCAGCACCATCGCTTGCAACGATTCTAGAACGATCAGGGACCACCCCAATCCCTCCCTATTTGAAACACACTCCCCTACCCGAAGCAGTATTGAAAGAACGTTACCAAACTATTTTTGCGAAGGAACTTGGCTCAATTGCCGCACCCACGGCATCGCTGCATTTCACCGACTCGCTATTTTCAGCATTACACGAGAGAGGCATCGAGACGGTGGAAACAACACTCCACGTAAATCTGGGAACATTCGCACCACTTACCGAAGAGGCAATTGAGAGCGGCAGATTGCACGAAGAGCGCTACGAGATTTCTGAAGCGGCGGCGGCTATCATTAACACAGCAAAAGACACGGGGCGCCCGATTATTGCAGTGGGCACCACTGCCTTGCGCACTCTGGAAAGCGCGGCTGCAAACGGGCGCGTGTTGCCAGGCACCGCAACAACACGGCTATTTATCCGTGAAGGATTCACTTTCCAGATATGTGATGGGCTCATCACAAACTTTCACGTCCCTCGATCAAGTTTGATGATGCTCGTTGCCGCACTCATTGGTCGCGAACGATTGCTCGCGCTGTATGTGGAAGCAGCGGCACGCGATTTTAAGTTTCTTTCATTTGGTGATGGCATGCTGATACTTCCCAAAAAGTAGAGAGCCCTGCACATAGCAGAGCTCTCGAAACAACATCACAGCAAGAAGAGTGCCGCGACCGCGACGCCGATCATGATTTTCACCTGATCACCGCCCACTTTCACGCACTGCAGATCGTACTGCACCGCGAATTGTGGGTAGTCGTCGTCCAGAGCGCCAATGACCCGAGCACCACGAAGCGATTCGTGACTGCCGGGCCCCAGGATACTCATGAAGTGACAATGATTCAGCACACGCGTTTCCTCGCTGAGAACGAATTTCCAACCCATTGCGGTATTGAGGCGATGAATGGAGCCGTCACTCAGGACGATAATGCGCGCGTCTGGCTCGTGGAGCTTTTTCAGCACCGTCACGAGCTCATCCTGCACGGGTGTTGGTGGCACGATGGCGCCTTCTGCCAAGGCGGGCAGTGGGCTCAGCAACAGCGCGGCAATCGCCAGTATTTTCCACATGTGGTGGTCCTCCTGTAAGCGAACTTTCCCAGTCCTCAGGTAAGTATCTACCCGTCATATCTTGCACGCAAGGCATAAAAAGCTATGTCAATAGCTACCCGTTGTAGGGTTTTTTGCATTTGAGCCGAAGGCCGGAATTGAACCGGCGACCCATCCCTTACGAAGGGATTGCTCTACCAACTGAGCTACTTCGGCGAGTGAGAGGCGAAACGGACACTTGTGTACGCTTCCCTCGAGCGCTGCCGAAGAAAGCTATGCTTACTTCGGCAAACGAAGAGCAAAATGGGCACTAATGCACATTTTGGCTGAGTGCCGCCGAAGCAAACTTATTTACTACGGCGTTTCGAAAGAATAGTACACATCCGCTCATTCCTCAACTATCCCCACCTTTCTGTTAGAATGGGCAAGGTTATTATTTTTCGGCTTTTCTTAATCATTCATGAACAAGCTTTTTCTGTGGCCCTGCATTATTTCAGTAGCGAGCTTAGGCCTCATTGGCTACCTCCAAGGGACCGCCGCCTTATTTATCGCCATACTTCTAGTAGCGCTTGAAGTCTCTCTATCCTTTGATAATGCCGTCGTAAACGCCCGAGTATTGATGCGCATGACACCCGTGTGGCAACAGCGCTTCCTCACGTGGGGTATGTTTTTTGCCGTCTTTCTCACGCGCGCCGTTCTCCCTATCATCATTGTCGCTGTATCCGTATGGGCAAGCCCGATTGCCATTGCCACTTTGGCATTTGCCGACCCAAAAGAGTATGGAAACCTCCTGGAAGGTGCACATTATGTCATCAACTCATTTGGTGCAGTGTTCTTACTACTCGTCGGTTTGAAATATTTCTTCGACGACGCAAAGGACACGCATTGGCTTGAGATAATTGAAAAATACCTCTCTCGCTGGGGCAGTGTTGCTGCTATTGAGATTGCGGTTGTACTGATACTTCTTTTGGGTGCTGCATACATGGTACCGGCGCACGCGGTCGAGATTCTGATGGCGGGCATCGTAGGTATGATCACTTTCATATTGGTGCAAGGTATGGCGAGCGCCTTTTCTGTGGATGAAGAGCAGGTGCATCGTGCAGGCTTAGCGCTGTTCCTGTACCTGAATGTACTGGACGCAGCATTCTCCCTGGATAGCGTTGTGGGAGCCTTTGCACTCTCCACTGACCTGCTGACCATCGTTGTAGGTCTCGGTGTGGGTGCCTATTTTGTGCGTACGCTCACGGTTTACATGGTGCGCGGCAAGACTCTGGATTCTTACCTCTACTTAGAGCACGGCGCTCACTGGGCAATACTTGGCCTCGCGCTCGCCATGCTTTTTGGTTTGATTATGCACGTACCCGAGCCAGTTACTGGGCTTGTAGGTATGATATTTATTGGTCTCGCATTTTATTCATCAATGAAGCTTACGCGGCAAACTGCAAAATAAAACTATGCGTGTCCTGATTCCAAAACATATCCGCCGAGCACTCGTCACTGTCTTAGGTGTCGTCCTGGTGTGGCGCGGCATCTGGCTCGTCCTCGATTGGATTGATATTGCTTTCTTTGGCGGGAACCACGCCATCACAGGGATACTCGGCATCATGGCGGGCGTCGCGATTCTGTACTATCCCGACCATCGCTTAGATGAGCTGCAGAAACTATAGTTTGAAAAGAATAAAGGGGCAGGCGAATTGTCGCCTGCCCCTTTTGGTTTTTGTGTTGCCACCTTCGCTGTGTACGTTACTTCGGCCAGTACGAGTAGCGCACCGGTTCGCGATAGTCACGAACGCGCACGTCCATGGCCTCAATTTTCATTTCGGCCCAGTCGTAGACCGGTTTGTGGACGAAGTAGAAACACTCGCACAGAAGCGCGCCGCAGGCTGCACCGACTTCCCAGCTGCCTAAAAGCAGACCAAACAGTCCACCAATAAGCGAACCAAACCCAGCTGCTGTGACTGCTGTGCTGTTTACCTCAGCAAAGAATTGCGCAGTGAACAGCGCATAAGCTTTCGTGAAGCGACCAAACCAGCCGATGCCAGCAGGGATGCCGACGAAACAATGGTAGCCGAGATAGAGCGGCAATACGACCGGGTTATAGATTGCAGCCGCTTTAACAGCAATGCGCGGCAAGCCCGCGAGAATCCCCTCCGTCTGCGAACCACCGCGATTGCTTTCCTCCTCGAGTGACCCGAGGACGCAAAAGAGTGCGACGACCGTAGACATGAAGAGTGCGATTGCGAGACCGGCGGTCATTCCTTCGACTGAGAAGTCCCGGACGACGGTTTGCCACGCCTCACCCTGCGTGAAATAGGCGGGTGTGCGCATGTATAGAGCTGTCGCAATGAACATGCATCCCCAGCTGAAGAAGAGCGTGGTCAAGGCAGCCGTGATCACCGTGTAACTCGTCCACCACATCTTCCAGTGGTTGAAGTTCCAGAGAAAAGCGGCAAGACGTACCACTCCTCTCGCGAGGCCGACGATGTCGCCAATCACGGCACCTGCCACCATGCCGAGCACGAGGCCTAGACCCCAATGCATGACATGCATCGAAAGCCAGGCACCGAGGCCAGCACCAATAAAGGCACCGATTGGACGCGTGTAGTCGACAACTGTCATAGTATTCTCCTGCTTTGCTTGTTTCTATATATGCGTTTTTACTAGTATATATTATACTCTTAATTAGAGTATAAGTCAATTATTTGGGCGCCACATAGTAAGGCGCGGAACCTGTGGTTCCGCGCCTTGGCATGAATGCCGTTATACCCTGTGCACATATGACGCAAGGACCACCAGTGCCGGGGTAGCGCGCAGCTCTTCGCGTACCATGCTATGCACCGTATCGGCAGCAGGAGCGGTTGCGCCCATCAATTTTCCGAACAGTCCTTGAGGGCCTTCTGGCGCCTTGAAGAACACACAATCCTTCTCAGATTTCCCCAAGAGGGCAATCATCTTGGCGCGCACCTCAGTTGCGTGCATAACATCGTCGATGAGCCCAAGCGCTTTCGCCTGTGCTGCACCCACCACTCGTGCACCCAACCCTTCGAGCGTTTCAACAGGGATGCCTCGCCCTTCAGCAACCACTGCGCAAAAACGCGCATAGGTACGATCAAGCACGGCCCTGAAGTTGGCAACATCACCTTCGTCAGGTCGGACAAAAGGACTGCCAAATGCTTTTCCCTTGCCGGCATACAGAACGTCAGCAGAAATGCGCCCCGTGACCGTTTGGCCAAAAAGCCCATTCCCCAATGTACTCACATCTTCGTAGTGCAGGAGTTGCGGACCGATAACACCGATGCTGCCATATAGAGTTTCGTGCTCAGTACTTATGAAGTCACTGGCACCAATCCCCCACACACCGCCAGAGGCAACCAGATCGAGGCCGTGCGACACGACTTTCTTTCCGGCAGCTTTGCAAGCGAGGATTCCCTGACGAATGTATTCCGCACCCACGGGGGTTCCACCAGGCGTGTTCCAGTACAGAATAACGCCTGCAATCTTTTCGTTAGCAGCAACTTCATTCAGAAGCGCCCCCACTGCTGAACCAACGGTGAAAGCTCCGCCCATACTGGGCATACCACCTTTCGTCGTAAGGATCGGGCCATTGATGCGTATCTCGTAGATAGCATTCGGCACGCGAACCTTGTCCGGCTTCAATACTTTGTCATTTTTCTTCGCGCTTGATGCTCTTTTCTTGATTAGGCCGCGCAACAGCAAAGCCACAAAAGCGAGCGCGAAGAGCGTCACGAATGGGTAATGCGCAATGAACGTCCATAGCGCATTCCATATGGATGAGATAAGGGTCACGCAGTTTCTCCTTCGTTTTGCTTCTAGTCCTTCGCGATGTAACCACAATTAGTGGGGCGAATCAATAACGACACGCACCCAAGAAGTGTACGAAAATTCTCCTTCCATCCGCTCTTAAAAAATACAACCGCCTTGTAGGCGGGTATTTTTTGGAGCCGATGGCGGTAATTTGCTCGCTGCGCTGCGCTTTGAGAACCACTCGGTTCTCAACGTGTCTCGCTTGCTCGCACTGCTTCCTCGCCCCGAACATACTGTTCGATTCGGGCAGGCTCCACGGAAAATCACCCCAAGAGTGCTTCCGCACACAGCAAGCTGCGTGTCGAGCGCTACCGTTTCTCCGACCCTTTTCCCTCAATCCCGGCCTTCGGAAATACAAAAACCCCCAAAGGGGTTTTTGTATTTGAGCCGATGGCCGGGATTGAACCGGCGACCTCGTCCTTACCATGGACGCGCTCTACCAGCTGAGCTACATCGGCGAATGAGAAGCGAAATGAAAATATCACATATTTGCATTTCCTTCGAATGATGCTGATGAAAACTTCGTTTACATCGGCGAATGAGAAGTGAAACGGACACTCGTGTACACTTTCTTGCAAAAACAAAACCGTCTACTGACGGTGAACCGAGTATAACACGCACTTCCCTTTTTTCGAGCCTACCGCCCACTGACCAGCAGGTTGACGACTTGTGTGAGCAAAGCCACCACTTGTGTGTATAAGCCCACTATCACCGCCTCCGTGGTAGTCGTTGGAAGGGCACTTACTAGCTCTACCAGGGCAAGGACTGGCTGAATCAAGGTAGCTGCGCGCGGAGCCTCTGCTGGGCCTGCAATGGAACCGAGCAGCTCGCTCACCGATGGCGCCGCTACAGCGGGTGTGGCAGTGGGGCGCGGTACCAGTAGTGTGGCAGCAGCGACAGAAAGTGTCGGCGGCGATACTGTGGCGTAGGCTGAAGGGCTGTAATACCCGTACGGAGAAGCACTATTGATCGACCCCACTGAGTACGGTGATACGTACTGTGGAGTATTCAACATCTGCAACAAATACGTTCCCGCAACGCTCCCTGCAAAACTAAATGCGGGAGTAAATGTAATGGGCCGCGGCAGAGCTGATGCTGGCGGCGCGATGACGCCGCTTCCTGGAATAGCTGTGGGCGTCGCAACACCTGGTTTGGCACACGGCCCATCAGCAAGTGTCGGCTCCATGTGCTGCCTATCGCCCATCCCCAAAGGGAACGAAACTCCGAAGGAAGGAAACGATGCAGCAAAAGCATGAAGCTTAACAAAGTCACCATTCAAAGGAGTTATGTCGAGGGCCATGCCACGCAAATGGTTCGACCCGCCTTCCACTTGCCCTGTGGCCGCATTAAAGGTTCCCTGCCCTCCACACATTCCCGCGGCAGCATTACAGACGCACTGTTGCTGTGATTGCGAACGGTATGCGGAGTTGATGCGTACAGGTCCATTGCTGGCAATGAAACTCCTTATGAAGTTTGCGGCACAAATGGAGAATTGCGCATTCAGCCCGTCAATACTCGCGTTACTTTCCGTACCACATTGACTCGGTGTTTCCTTTGGCAGAGATTTGAGGAATGTTTTTGCCTCAGCACACTGCGGGAGCGAAAGCAGATTTTGAGTAGCCGTATCAAGGCACATACCCACGGTTATCGTGGTTGCTCCACATGCCTGCAATTGAGCCAGCTCTGCGGAAGTAATCAGCTGTGCCCCGGGCGGACAAAAGAATTGCTGAGCATGCGCAATGTTCGCAAAAAAGAAAGGTAGGAACATCAGCATGAGTAGCACAGCGCGCATAACTAAATGCTAGCACGCCAGAAAGGCATTTTTCTTTTGTTTGCTTGTAAGGTCCTTTTTGTATAGAATGCCCAGCAGCGGGATAGAGGAAAGGTACCTCGTCAGGCTCATAACCTGAAGGTGTTGGTTCGACTCCAGCTCCCGCTACAAAACACTCAAGACCCGCCTCGGCGGGTCTTGAGTTTGAAGAAACACACAATTATTGCTATTCTCTCAGCACGTCGGGGTAGCTCAGCTGGTTAGAGCGAGCGTTTCATAAGCGCTAGGTCGTGGGTTCAAGTCCCACCCTCGACACAAAGAATAGTTGAGCCTGAAGCGTGAGCTTCAGGCGATTACTATTATTGTCGAGGGTGGGACTTGAAAGCCGGAGGCGGGGGTCCCCAAAAGCTTTTGGGGCGCCGAGGCAGGCTCGTGGAATTTTTCGAGCGACGGCGAGAAAAATATCCCTGAGCAAGCCACCCCTCACCCCACTTTCAATCACCCAGAAGATTTGCTAGTATAGCTGCACTCCATTGCGGGAGTAGCTCAGCTGGTTAGAGCGTCCGCCTGTCACGCGGAAGGTCGCGGGTTCAAGTCCCGTCTCTCGCGCAAAATGCCAAAACCGAAACAGTTGTTTCGGTTTTGTTGCATTTTGGAGCAAAGAGACAGGACTTGAAAGGCGGAGCCGGTATACAAGACGAGCGCAGCGAGTGCTTGTCGGCGAGCCCGGGGAGGAAGCACTTAGACTTTTCTGCGTGAGCTAGAAAAGGCTTAGTGACTTGACCCCAAGTCCCGTCTCTCGCTAAACAAAAGCCCACGATTCTGGGACAAGGCCCGTCTCTCGCGTCATCAATGACCTACACCAAATGAAACTCCCTAAACACCTGCTCAAAGAGCGCAACCACACGCCGTACTTCTCGTTCGCTCAAAGATAACGCCGAGCCTTCGTGTGCAATCTTGTTGCGCACCTTATGTGCTTCCCACGCCAAATCAATGGTGCGGAAGTCACTGCGCTCTACTTGCTTCAGCTTGTCCCCCATGGTGTCACCCTTGTAGCCCTGCGCATCCAAAAGCTCGTCGAGCATAATGTCGGCATCCAAAATCGCATGGCGCCAATCATTTTCATTGGTTGAATTTGCGTGCTCCAGAATTTTTGCCCAGCGCAGCTGCATTTTACTTGGCCCCGCGTGTGCTGCGTCGCCCGTCTGTTTAATCTGATACTTCTTTTTATCTTGATACTTCACCTCCTTGAGCCGCATGTATACGAAAATAATACCCATCGCAAACAGGAGAGAAAAGAACACCGACACTGGCACCAGAATCCCCCACACCTCTTGAACAGTCGTCGCGATATCTGTTGATGCTGCACTTCCGGCGCGAATGGCATCGAATGCCGCAGGAGCCTGCGCTACTAAACTCTCGCGCGCCGGCATGGGCAATTCCTGGAGTATGGCGTTCGCCACGGTTATCTGCTCGTCGTAACGCACATCGCCAGGGACCGGCGTCCCGGTGAGCACACTGATACTTGCCGGCAACCATCCCAAAAGAACCTGCGATGCTTGCGGGAAAAATAATGCCGAGAGTAAAAGTGCTACGAGCGCACCGCCTGCAATCATACGTGTATGCTACCGCATCACGGCCTCACATGCAGCCCCTACAGTGAACAGCGCCTGCTCATTGCCATGTGTCGCCATGAATTGAATGCCCACCGGAAGCTCGTTTCCATCGCGCAACACGGTTTTCATGGGAACGGATATGCCAGGAATTCCTGCAAGATTTACCGGGACGGTGAAAATATCTGCCGCATACATAGCAAGCGGATCTTCTTTTTCGCCCGCTTTAAACGCCGGTGTTGGTGATGTTGGAGTCGCAATAATATCCACCTCTGCAAATGCGCGAGCAAAATCATTTTTTATGAGCGCACGTACTGCTTCAGCTTTGCGGTAGTACGCATCCACGTATCCCGAAGAAAGTACGTAGGTACCAATCAGAATGCGTCGGCGCACTTCCTTGCCGAATCCTTGGCCACGTGTTTTTTTGTAGGTGTCCAATACGTGCTCTCCTGGGACCGCTAGACCAAAACGTACACCATCAAATCGAGCAAGGTTGGTCGACGCTTCTGCGGGCATCACGATGTAGTAGACCGCGAGCGAATGTGGTACGGCTGGCAGTTCTATATTGCGCACCTCATACCCGGCCGCCGAGAGCAACGCCAGGCTCTCTTCAAAACGAGCAAGAACATCAGGATCTGTACCTTGGGAAAGAAACGCGCGCGGTACGCCAATGACTTTTGGTTTCTTGTCCACGGCTTTTTTATCAGGAAGTGAGGTAGCATCGCGCGCATCGTGTCCAGCAATTGCATCAAATATGGTTTGCGTATCTTCTACCGTGTGTGCAAAGGGGCCGATTTGATCAAGAGAGGAACCCATCGCAATTGCCCCAAAACGAGACACGCTGCCGTAGGTTCCCTTCATGCCCACAATGCCACAGAGTGCCGCCGGTTGGCGAATTGACCCTCCGGTGTCTGTCCCGAGGGCACCAAGACACAAATGTGCTGCCAGAGCAGCGGCAGAGCCGCCTGATGAACCACCCGGTACACGAGCGAGATCATGTGGGTTTTTGGTGCGCCCGAATGCAGAATTTTCTGTAGAGCCACCCATGGCGAATTCGTCCATGTTCGTACGTCCCAGGAAAACCGCACCCTGCGCTTGTAGCCGCTCGATAACGTGCGCACTGTATGGTGCGACGTAGCCATCAAGAATTTTTGATGCTGCCGAGACCCGCTTCCCTTTAATTAAAATATTGTCTTTGATAGCCAGGGGGATTCCCAAAAGTGGCGTAGACTCCCCTTTTTGGATGCGTGCGTCTGCCGCATCTGCCTGCTCCAACACATCAACAAAGACCTCGAGAAAGGCGTTCAGTTCAGCGTTCTTTTTTTCTATGCGCGCAAGGAATGCAGCTGCCAAATCGTGTGCTGTAAATTCTTTTGCATCGAGGGCGCGACGCGCTTCCTTAATGGTGAGTGTTTCTATATCCATACGAATTACTCGGCGTACTTACCTCCTGAAATAACCTGTTTTACGCGTACATGCGTATCAGTGTGGTCAGGCGCGGCCGCGAGGAGATCTTTTGTGTAGAGGCCAGCTTCGTGCGGGTTCTCATCCGTACGAAATATGTTGCGATGCTCACCAGCTTCTGGAGCGGGAATCGTTGCGGCGACCGCCTGAATCGTGTCGACAAATCCTAGAATAGTGCCTATTTCATGCTCAAGTGCCGCAGCCTCCTCGGTGGGGATTTCGAGACGTGCCAACCCTGCAAGTGCTGCAATATCAATTGTTTTATCGCTCATGAAAGCAGTGTAACAAATTCCTCTTCCGTGAGCACCTTGACCTTCAGTTCGCGTGCCTTGGTAAGCTTTGAACCTGCGTCATCACCTGCGACTACAAAAGAGGTCAGTTTCGAGACCGAATCCGCCACTTTGCCGCCTAAGGCTCGGATGCGTGCTTTTGCCTCATCGCGACTCATGGTACCAAGTGCCCCCGTGAGCACGAACGTCTGATCTGCCAGTTTCCCACCGGATACTTTTTGCACCTTTGCAATAGAGAGATGTGGCAGAAGACGCACGAGCATGTCCTGATGTTCCTTGTCCGCAAACCATGCTTGTACGGAGCGTGCCACCACTGAACCAATCCCATCCACTGCTTCCAAATCTTCAGCGCGGGCACCTTGCAGTCGCTGTAGGGTGCCAAATTTTTCCGCAAGGACTCGAGCCACCTCCTCACCGACGTGTTCAATAGAAAGCGCGAACAGCAGGCGTGGGAGAGTCGTTTTGGTCGCCTTTTTAATAGCGGCCACCGACTGTTTTGCTGATTTCTCGGCAAAGCCCTCCAACGTAAGGAAGTCGCCCTCCGTGAGAGTAAACAGGTCGTCAAAGGTGTTGATCATGCCCTCATCGAGGAGTTGTGCAACCACCTTCTCACCCACCCCGTCAACGTCCATCGTTTTGCGCGCCACAAAATGCTCCCAGATGCGCTTTTTTTGCTCGAGAGAATCTTTGGCCACACAGCGCCAAGCAGCTTGCCCGGGAATGCGTTCGATTGAACCATCACCTCCACAGGCCGCAACTTTTTTAGGCCATCGATACTTTTTTTCTGCTCCGGTACGCAATTCTGTCAGTACGCGTACTATATCTGGAATCACATCACCTGCCTTTTGGATAATTACCGTGTCGCCAATACGTACATCGAGGCGGTTAATCTCATCTTCATTGTGGAGCGTGGCCCTTGAAACGACCGACCCAGCAACAGAGACCGGCTTAAGGTGCGCAACCGGGGTAAGCACGCCTGTGCGACCAACCTGGAGCACAATATCTTCTACCGTGGTAGTTACCTGTTCTGCAGGAAATTTAAAAGCTACTCCAAAACGTGGAGCCTTGGCGGTATATCCTAAACGCTCTTGGTAATCGACTCGGTCCACCTTCAACACCACCCCATCTACACCAAAATCTTGGTCGCGCCCTTTTTCTTTCCATGTGTGGTAGTAGGTTAGAACGTCTGAAAGACGCGTGCAGTGCTTTGAATGAGCTTCTGTCTTGAAACCAAGTTTTTTGAGGAGCGCAAGTTCTTCCATCTGCGTCTTGGGAGTTGCACCATCTACCGCATCAATATCGTACACAAACACTTCAAGGCGGCGTGAGGCAGCAATTTTAGGATCGAGTTGACGCAATGATCCTGCTGCCGCATTGCGCGTATTCGCAAAAAGTGGCTCGCCTACTTTGGTTCTCTCCACGTTTATGCGCTCGAGCTCGGTCTTGGGCAGCCACGCCTCCCCTACCACCGTCATCGTGCGTGGCTCTTTCAGAGTAAGTGGTACCGAGCGAACCGTGCTGATATTTGCGGTTATGTTTTCCCCTACCGTTCCGTCCCCACGCGTTGCTGCTCGTACGAGCTTCCCCGATTCGTATTCCAAGACCACTTTCAATCCATCAATCTTTAGTTCGGCGACATACGCAATATCGTCCTCGATACCCAGAAACTTCTTGACCCGCGCGTCCCACTGGGTGCATTCCTCATCATCAAATACGTTGTCAAAAGACCACTGACGTTTTGCGTGCGCCACCTTTTCAAATTTATCGAGCGGCGCACCACCGACGCGCTGTGTTGGACTTGATGGGTCTTGAAGCTGAGGGTGCTCGGCTTCGAGCGCGGCAAGCTCTCGCACGAGTGCGTCGTATGCCTCATCTGATATCTCTGGGCTATCTTCTATATGATAGCGTGCGGCGTGATATTCAATGATTTTGCGGAGTTTCTGCACACGCTGAGCGGCCTGTTTCATGCAGGCATCCTAGCACGCGAGCGCTCTCGCCTCACTAGTACGTAAGCTCTACCGCACGCTCGAGCGTACGCGGATTATTCACAATGCCAGCGCAAGTGGTGTTGTATCCTCGAGCGTAAATGACCGTGCGCGGGAAGGTCAGGCTTTTCGTAATGGACGCACGCGCACAGTACCCATTCGGCTCGTATTCAAAAGTGGTGGCGACGCCATATCCGGGAAATTGTATGGTCCCTAAGGTCTGCAGGTCGCAGGTCGCGCCGGAGTACGGTGTAGTAGTGGCAAAAATGTTGTGGCGCAAATCCCAGTAGAGTGCGCATTCGCTCGCCGTATCTGCCGCATAAAATGCAAACTGTGAGTCACGCCCGAGTGAAGAAAGAATAATTTCTTTCTTAATCAAACCGAAGATAGTGGCGCCCAAGAGCAAGAGCAGCGCCGAAGTAAGTGTTGCCAACAGCAAGGTAAACCCACGAGAAGAAGCGTTCTTATACATCATATGATGGTACCGTCGAGCACCCAGCGATACAGATTTTCGTGAATGGTGAATGCGCGCTCTTGGAACTTACCGGTCTGCCAACGGACCTCAACTGATATTTTTACTTCATCGATATTCCCCCCAACAAATTCTGCACGGACCGTTCGCGTAAAGCGCGTATCCTGCCATCCCCCACCTATGCCGTAGCCGTAGAATTCGCCATCACTGCGCAACTGGTCACAGGTTCCACTGCACAGTTCCATGTTGTTATCACGTGTGTCGATGGTGAAAGGTTGACCATCGGTATTTGGAATACCTTCGAGCAAATCCGTCGATACGCCCTGCGCATTCAAGAGTGCGTTTCCGTCGCGCACGGATCGAATTGCTTCGATTGCCTCTTGTGCTAAATGAAATGCGGTCACCTGATCACGGGCGTAAAACGCTGAGGAAAGACTTTGCGCGGCTAACGTCATCGGAGCCGCCACGGAAATAACCAGCAGTGACACTGCAACCAGCGTTTCAATCAGGGTAAACCCAGCCACGCGTTGTTTCAGATTGTTCATAGGTCGAGAAGCCGCTGTGTTGCGGTAGCTTGAATACTAAACGTAGTGCGTGTCTTTATTTTCTGCCCCCCTGCTGTTCCCTTGACGGTAATCACCACCTTTGGCTGTACCGCATCACCAACCGTGGTTCCGATGATGTAAAAACTAAATGAATCAATATGCACTTCTGGGGCGGTCAGTGAAAAATAGTTGGTACCTCCGTCCTCAGATTTCAATATACGCCCATTCACACTGTCGTACATGTAGACCCACCTGCTGCCCAAACTATCAGGGTCCGAACCAAATGGCGTAAACGACATGTAATGCGATCCGGTGTCGCAAGGGTTGGTTCCCAGGCTCACGCCATTGCAGTAATACGACGAACCCATGCGCAAGGAGCGCACCATACCGTCGAGTGCCGTGTTCAAGTTGCCCATCACTGACTGCAGCGCTTGCGCTTTGCGTGTGGCATCAATCAAGGCCAAGAGTGCACCAGTGGAGATGAGCATGACCACCGCGAAAAGCGCGACCGACACCATCATTTCCACCAATGAAAAGCCGCGTGTTTTCATATTAGTTTTCCCCTATGGAAATCTGCCCGGTCGCTTCAACCAGTATCGAGGCAGTGTCGCCTTGTGGTGAGGTGATTATGACGCGTGCACGCTGATAGAGCGAGGAGCCACCGTTCATGCGAATGCGCGCGTCAGGCTCTGGTCGCACAAAGACGACCGTCATACGGCCCAAACCACACGTCTCCGCACCACTCCCCATCGCTGTCCCGCAGATGTCAGTGATCCTAAATCCACGCCCGATGTTGTATGCCTGTACCAGTTCTGTCGCTTCGTCGTACAGGCCATTGTTGCCCACCGTGTCTGCAAATAGAAGGTATGACGTGTTTGCGGATGTTCTAAAATCCAATCCATACCCTGCACCAAATTCACCAGCACCGGTACCAAATTTGCGCACTGAAATGCCGTAGGTTTGCGCTTCTCGAATAGAGAGGGCGATATCGTAGGCGAGATTCCTGAGGGTTACTACACCACCAAATTTCGCATTGTTGGCGAGCATGATGGACGTAATCAAGACCATAATGCCAGTGACCACAATCAGCTCAATCAATGTAAAACCGCGCTTCATCTGACGAAGGGAAACAAGAACAGGTCTATGAGCGGTAGGTGTAGGTGGTAGGTGAGCTGTAGCCATACGATAAAAGCTCCGGAAATGAGAAATGGCCCAAAAGGAACTTCGCTGTTCATTGTAAACCCCACACGGTACCGCCTCAATCGCGGAGAGACGAGGTACGTGTATAACCGTGCAAAGTGTGGCCACGGCATCAGTATGAACACCGATACAAGTGCACCGATAACAAACGCGAGAAAAACCGCTGCAGTGCCATAGAGTGGCCCCAAAAGAGCCCCCATAGAGAGCGCAAGCTTCACGTCACCAAACCCCATCGCCTTGCCGCTCGTTGCTACCCACAGTAACAAAAGCGGTATGGCGGGCACGGCAGCACCCACCACGAGGTACACCCACTCATTCGGCTGAGTAGCTGCAAAAGCGATTCCAAAGGCGGCGATGCACGCGGCATACGCCCACCCATCAGGAACGATAGTGTGGCGAATGTCGTAGGTAGAAATAAGAATCCAAAATGCAACGAGAACAAGAGCGCAGACATGAGCAAATGGAACCAGTGCCATACCGGCAACCGTCGCAAAGCCAAGTGCCGTCACTATTTCAACAAGCGGGTACTGCAGTGAGATGCGGCTGCCGCAGTGCACACACTGCCGTCGCATCGCCACCCATGACAAGACAGGCACGAGCATCAGTGGTGTGAGCGTTCCTCCACATGACAGACATCCACTTCTTCCTTGCAATGAGCGCCCAGTAAAACTTCTAAGCGCAACGACGTTTAGAAAGCTGCCGATGATGAGACCGAAAAGCCCGTGCGCAAGAATCCATAATGAAAACATGGGTGTAAGTATACCCGCACACCTTCACATCCAAAACCAACAATCACCGTGAGCCGAGACTGTGGAACACGAACCACCATCTGCACACGGAGGGAGAAGGTGTGCGGGTATACCCTTCATTCACATCCAAAACAAACACTCACTGTGCGCGGATACTGAGAGACGCCAACGTTCGATGACCCGCAGAGGGAGAAGGTGTGCGGGTGCGCATACGATAATAAAAGAAAACCCGCCAGAGGCGGGTGTTTCTTTACGTGCGAGCCTTATGGCTGTACACAGAAGTTTGGATCAGCACATGCTGTTGTTCCAACAGTACCATCCGCGTCTCCGTTGAGAGCCTGGTTTGAGGCGTCTTCAAGCGTTGCCATAATCACGTAGCTGCTTCCTGAAGAAAGCTGCTCGTAGGTGTATGCACCTCCTGATGGGTCGGCAGGAACTGCCGCCATGTATCCTGGAGTTACGAGGTTAGCCGCAAGAATTGCTGCTGGGTATTGCCCGTTTGCATCGTACGAGAGCTCAAGTGCGAGCTGCAACTGTTTGACGTCTGCAACGCGTCGTGCGTCACGGCCTTTGCGGCGAGCGGAGTTGAGTGATGCTAGAACCACAGACGAGAGGATACCGATGATCGCAATCACTACCAGAAGCTCGATCAACGTAAAACCGCGTTTCGAATCTTTGAACATAGTAAATTAGGTATTTTTAAATTCCTGATAATGAAAGCCAATGTTTTTACACGACCTGTGGGGTAATTATAGCTAAGGCTGGAGTACCCCCACCCACTCCTGTGGATAGCCAAAAAAGGGCTAGAACCCTGCGGAGATGTTGTAGATAGGAATCAAGACCGCAGCCAGGAGGAATGCGACACCGACAGCAAGTGAAACAATCATGAACGGTTCAATCAAACTCACCAATGTGTCGATAGAATTCGATACTTCGCGACGATAAAACTTCGACAGTGTGTCGAGAATTTGACTGAGGTTTCCGGTTTCTTCACCAATTTTAATCATGGCCACCACCATGCCAGGAATTTCTGGATGCTTACGCAGCACTTCTGAAAGCGGCATACCTGCTTTTACATCATCAGCAGAATCGATGAGTATTTTTTCATATACTGGATCATCCACCACTGACGCAGTAATTTCTATACCACGCACCATCTGAATACCGCTTCTGAGCATCGTCGCTAGGTTGTCGCTGAGTCGAGAAAGAAACAGTTGCTGGAAAATTGTTCCCACGTGCGGAATGGCAAGGCGCGCACGCGCCAAACCATGTCTCCCGCTTTCTGTGCGTGCGTACTGAAATAGAAACACCGCTCCCACCACCACCAGTGCAACAAGCAAGAGAATATACTCGGCCATGAAGTTGGATATCCCGATCACGACACGTGTGTATATAGGGATTTGCTGCCCCGTTTCCAAAAGGATGCCCGAGAGGCGCGGGATGACCAAGGTCATCATCATAACCATCACTACAATAAAGGTCATCATCACAAACGCTGGATACACCAGCGCGTTGCGCGCTTTTTGGGTGATTTCGTAGTTGCGGTCCAAATAGTCGGCAAGGAAGCTGAACGTTTCGTCGAGTTTTCCCGCTTCTTCACCAGCCCGCACCATGTTTACGTAAAATGGAGAAAATACTTTTGGATGTTTTGAGAGCGCTGCAGAGATTGAGCTTCCTGATTGGATATCATTGGCGACTTCACTGAGCTTATCTGACAAAACGGGCGACTGTGACTCTGCCGCAAGCAGGCGGAATGCGCGCAACGCAGAAACTTGTGCCTCGAAGAGTGTCGTAATTTGCCTCGAGAGCATTACGATATCTTTATTTTTTACCCCGCTAAACATTTCAATGTTCGAGCTCAAGATTGATTTATCACTGGCGCCATCGATACCCGACACCACCAGACCGCGGCGTTGCAGCGCCGCGATTGCGACATCCATGTTCACCGCTTCGATAGTACCCTGACGCCCGTTGCCTTCTTTGTCGAGCGCATTGTAATTAAAAATAGCCATAGGTTAGAGGAGGCGGTCGAGCACGTTGGGATTCAGCGAGAATGAATACGCGTTTTCGACGGAAATTTCCCCACGACTGACGAGTTCTGCTAGGCAGCGGTTCATATCAATCATCCCTTCTCCTGAAGAGGTCTCGATGACCGTATTAATCTCGTGTGTTCGCCTTTCGCGAATCAAGTTTGCAATCGCTTTGTTATTGATGAGCAATTCATATGCAGGAATCAAGCCGCCGGTAATACGCGGTATGAGACGCTGAGAAAAAATGGCGACCAAAGACGAGGCCAACTGTAAGCGGATTTGATCCTGCTGTGTGGAAGGAAATGAATCGATGATGCGATCGATGGTTTGTGCGGCGTTATTGGTATGGAGCGTTGAAAACACGAGGTGTCCTGTTTCAGCCGCGGTAACCGCCGCAGACATCGTGGCTGGATCACGCATTTCACCAATCAGAATCACGTCTACATCCTGGCGAAATGCTGAATAGAGCGCTGGTGCAAATCCTTTGGTATCAAGCCCTACTTCGCGCTGATCGATCAGCGACTGTTTTGGGGTATACACATATTCAATAGGATCCTCAATCGTCACAATATGCTCCATGCGCTCCGTATTGATGAGTTCTACGAGCGAGGCGAGAGTGGTGGATTTACCCTGCCCTACAGGCCCTACCACCAAGAAAAATCCCTGTGGTCGACGCGCGAACGACTCGACAATGTCGGGTAGATTCAACTCTTTCGTGGTGCGAATATCTTTTGGAATCAAACGCAGCGCAATACCTACAGCTCCGCGTTGGAAAAAGGCATTCCCGCGGAAACGAAGTCCTTCCGCCGTCTGGTATGCAAAGTCAACTTCGTGTTCCCGCAAAAAATGCTCTTTTTGTTCTGGAGTAAGGAGCACTTCGGCAAACCCCAGTGTATCTGCAGGAGAAAGCACTGCTTCTTTTAAGAGTGGCGCAAGAACACTCGCCACACGAATAGTAGGATGCGCTTCGGTAGAGAAATGTAAATCAGAACCACCTTCGTGCACGAGCACGTTGATATATTTTTTTAAGAGTTGAGGGTAGTCGAGTGATGCCATAGATACCCCGAAAGAAAGATCTGGCTCGGGTACCACTATTATGCACGAAGATGGCGCTGAATCGCCGTGGTGATGGTGTTGACAACTTCTGATGGAATAGTGGTTGCTTTCACAATGTACTCGTGTGCGCCAAGTTCTTCAGTCTTTTTTCGTTCTTCATCTGCACCTTGATTAGTGAGCGCAACTAAGACTGCGTTTTTAGCCAAGCCCTCATCGTGAATTGCGCGCAACAAATCAAACCCATCTTTGACTGGCATGACGAGATCAAATACCACCGCATCAGCAGGAAAACCACCTTTTAACGTATCGATCACTTCCTGCACTGCTAGACACGACTGAACGGTATACCCTTCTTGAGTAAACTTGAGACTATACATGTCGAGCAAAAATCGATCATCGTCGAGCAAAATGATGTGGTAGTTTTTCTTTTCGGTCATGCATTCATTATAGCGCGATAGTGGTGCCACCTTCAGTATCAAGAGGATCCAGAGTCTCTACCGGTACTTCGGGCAAGACCGGTGGTGCCACCACATCAAGTGGGGCCACGGGTGGAGCAGGGACTTCTTCGGTCTCTAAAGAGAGTGCCGAAAGCGCACTTGCTTCACTGTACGGTACTTTACCATCAAACACTTTCAGGAAGGCGTCTTCTTTCATGGTAAGCATGCCCTCTTTGCGTGCTTCAGCCCAAATGCGAGATTCAACTGGCTCTTTCAAAATGACATTCTCGATTTTTGGCGTCATCTGCATGAGTTCGATCACTGCCATACGACCACGCATACCAGTAGGACACGACGCCGTACGCTGTGCCTCGACAACCATATCAGGAATTTTTGGGCGTAGGTGCTCAGGGAGCGTGGCGAACTCAAGTTCCATCATGTGTCGCATACTTTCGGTAACAGGTACAGGTTTCTCGGCTCCAGGGCAGAGGGTGCGTACGAGGCGCTGTGCAATTGAAAGAATCAACACCGGTGGAATTAGGTACGGCTCTACTCCCATATCAATTAGGCGCGGAATAGTACCCACGGCGGAATTGGTGTGGATGGTCGAGAGCACCAGGTGACCCGTGAGCGCCGCCTGAATAGCCAATTTCGCCGTCTCACCGTCGCGGATCTCACCTACCATGATCACATCCGGGTCCTGACGAAGTGTGGTGCGCAAACCATTCGCAAACGTATAGCCGATTTCTGGGCGCACCTGCGATTGCGTCACCCCTTCCATGTAATATTCGACTGGATCTTCAAGCGAGAGCACATTTTTTTGTTCGCGATCTACTTCGGCAAGCATTGAGTAGAGCGTAGTTGATTTACCTGAACCGGTTGGGCCTGAGATAAGCACGAGCCCGTGAGAACGCCGCACCGCTTCGCGAATCAGTGCACTGTTGGCCGCCGAGAGACCCAGTTTTTCGAGAGAAACGAGACCTTCTTCTCGGTCGAGAATACGAATCACCACCTTTTCCCCATTGTACGAAGGGAATGTAGAAACACGGAAGTCAATCTTGCGTCCTTCAATAGAAGCAGAGAAGCGACCGTCTTGCGGCTTGCGCTTTTCATCGAGTCGTATCGAGGAGAGTACTTTTACACGAGCGACCAGCGACCGATGGGTTTCAAAGGGCAGCACAACCGACGTATGCAAAATACCGTCCACGCGGTAGCGCACGCGCACACCGGTACTCGTTGGTTCGATGTGGATGTCGGATGCATTTCCATCAATCGCATAGCGAAGGATAGTGGAAACCAACTTAATCGCAGGAGCATCTTCTTGAATAGCACCTGCCCCTGATGCGGAGGAGCCGGCCACTTTTTCGTTGAGGTCGAGCGATTCGGTACCACTACCATCGTCTTCGACGGGCGCGCTCGAGCCTTCAGAGTGCAGATCAGTGAGTGCCTGGTCGACATCACCGCCCAGCCCTTTGTACATGAGTTTTACCTTCTCGAAATCTTTTTCCGAAATCTGAAATACTTTAAAAGGGGTGCCGGTCTTGCGCGTAATGAAATTCAACGCATCAACGGCGCTCAAATTTTCTGGATCCACCATGCCCACATCAAGAACGCCGTCGGTCAATGCAATCGGTACGACCTTGTAGTGCAAGGCTGATTCCTGGGGAATATACGTGAGCACACTGTATGGGATTTTGTCTGACCCCAGCGCGCGCGTAGGCACCTCGTGTTCGTCAGGCGCTTCATACGTAATACCGGCGTCTACGCGTGCCTTTGCCGCAATCGCTGTAGCATCAGTAGGCATACGTTAGCGTGCGCGTGACCCAGGAGGAGCAGTGCGTGGTGCACGGGCAGGGGCGTCGTCTTGCTCACCAATAGCCCGTGGGATTGCGCTCGTAGAACTCGCCTCACCTTCAAATGGTGCAAATGGATTACGTCTACCGACTGGTTCCGAAACAATTTCAGTGCGGAAATCCTTCAGACTTGCAAATGCCTGGTCGCTGAAAATAGTCCCCGTGAGTTGAATACTGCGCAATTGTAAAAGTGAATCGAGGATGGCGCGCTCTTCTGCTGATTGTGATACGGCTTCTGCCGTGAGTGCAGAATCCGACACGGGTGCGCTCCCTCCGGTCATGCCATACCAGATAAAACCAGCAATCAAGACTCCCACCACCGCGAGTATAATCTTATTTCGTTTCAGCAGATCGATCATAGTAATTATTTGAGCCAGTAGGTTCGCAAAGTAACGCTATAGCGGTATACCGGTTCAAGTGGCGCAACATCCTCACCTGCTTCGTTCTTAATAGTGACAATCGGTTCAGGATCAATGGTAAGCCCCACCAAGTCGACAATGCGTAGACTGCTTTCTAAGTCGTTAAGGAAGGTCATGAAATTGGGGTACGTGCCGCGCGTAGCAAACTGGAGCGTCAATGAATCGTACCGAGTAGCCTGTGCCGAGAGTGTTCCAATCACTGTCTGGCTTTGCTCAAGTGATGCCAGGTCGCGATTAATGACGACGTTTTGAACCGCCATGCCATAGCGGCTAGCGAGACTGTCCAAATCGAGAACCAGTCGCACGTTGTCTACATGGTCAGGCAAAAGGCGGGTCAAACGATTCAACTGCTCGCTCGTGAACGTATTGTAGCGTGAGAGGAGCGAGCGTTTAAGTTCCTGCATCTCTTTCGACTTGTCGAGAGCACCGTCGAACTGCGCGATTTCACTCTTTAATGTGTCGACTTTGTCATACGTTGGCTTGGTGTATACGAAAAATACACCCGCAGCGATTCCTAACATGATCAGTGTAGTGAGAATTTTACTCATGGTGCAAATAGAGGTACCCCCTCTTCAGGTTCTTGTGGTGTAGGTGCTGCGCCTTGCCCCGGCACAATCTGTTCGGTTGGCATAGTGCGACCGGCGAGCGTATTGGCATAACGGATTGCCGCAGGAATCACTGTTGCTGTTAAATCAAACTTAACGCCCTCCGCCTCGCGGGTAATATTGGAGAAAATGGGGCTTGAAATGGCGGTGTGTTTTCCGAGCAAATCTGCCTGAAGCGCGATTGAGTTTACGCTTCGTGCCAATCCCTGCATCTTTATTTCTGGCGCCTCAGCCTGAGTGGTATACGAGAAATTCTTAAACGAGACCGTTTCCAGAGTGAGCTCTTCCAGGAGAGAGAAAATCAGAGAAGGCGCAGCATGCTTGTTGAGTATTTCTTGGGCTGCTTGCATACGATCGTCTAGTCTGGTCAGCTCTTGGATTAACGTTGGCTCAAAAGCCTCTTGCGCCCGCACCAACTGCTCGCGCTTACTGGAAAGACTTGATTGTAAAAACTGCACATATAAGAAGACACCGGCACCCAGCGCAAGCGATGCCACCAGCATCACGGTCGAAAGAAGTGCGGCTAAATCAAACATACCACCACCGCCTCCAGGTGCGAAGCGCTGTGAATTCCCTAGACGAGCTGCATCGTCTGGAATGAAAGAGGATTTTATATTTGATTCCATACACTAGTTTTCTGAGAGTCGTCTCAATGCAACACCAAGCGCCACTGCAAATCCGGGCCCGATTGAACGGAGCACATCATCAAGAAACGCTGGCGCCTCAACTTTGGAAAACGGGCTCGCCATGTCGACTTCTGAACTCAGTGATTCTTGCGCGGCAAGTGAAAGTCCTGGAAGCGCCGCTCCTCCACCGGTGAATACGATATGCGCTACCGTCTTGTTGTACCGCTTCCCGTACGTCAATAGTACCCGATGCGTGTCTGCGAATATACGATTCAGTGTTGATAACAACGACTCATGCATTTTTTTACTTTCATCTTTTGAGTACGCGGGAGCTTCGGTGAGTCCCCATTCGCGCTTGGCGCGCTCTGCTTTTTCAAATGTCCATCCCATTGAGCGCCCCAAGACTTCGGTCATTTGTTGTGATCCTGAATTTACGAGGTGCGATGTGCGCACCACTCCACGCTCGACAACATATACCTTGCTCGTTGATGCGCCGATATCCACAATCGCAATGGGCGTCGTAGTGTGCCCAAGTGCAGAACGGATGGAACTAAAAATTTCGATTTCGTAAAAACTCACACGCAGACCAATTGATGATGCTATCGTCTGATACGAACGCAGTGTTTCGTTGTGTATGGCGGCCAAAAGCACTTCTTGCCCACGCTTCTGCAGCATGGTTTCTTTTTCAAGACGATCGAACGCATCAGGTTCCTTTCCGTCTTCTGGAATGACGAACCAGTCAAGCATCACTTCAGAAACAGGGACCGGGATGTACTTGCGCGCCTCTATAGGAATCATACGCTTCAGCTGCTCTGGATCTACCTTCGGCATATCTAACACCGAAAGCAAACTCGAACTGAAAGGAATCGATATGCCGGCATCTTTTGCAGTAACATTTGCCTCGCGCATCAAATCAGTGAGCGCTTCAACCAATTTTTCAGGAGACAGTTTTGTGGTCTTCCCCACTTCTACTCCTGCATATGGCCCCAAAGAAATTTCTCCGTATGTTTCGAGTACCGCTGAGCCTTTACTGGTGCGCAGCTGCACAATTTTTATTGACGATGAACCAATATCTATACCAAGCACACTACCGTTGCTTCCGTTCTGCAACGCTTTACCGAATAGTTTTCCCAACTGTGCGAAAGGAGACGCCATGTAGAACGAGTATAGCACTCGCTTTCTTTCAAGAGCGTTACACTATGTACATGTTGTGGAACACTGCGCGCGTTTTTTTCGAACAGATACTTGATACAGTGTTTCCATTAAGTAATCGAGTGCGTCGTGTGCGTGCACATCGAAATGATCCGCTCACGATTGCCATGCATACCACCTTTCTTAACGGACAGAGCATACAAACTCTGTGTAGCTACAGCAATACAGCGGTAAAAGACGCGATCGGTGCATCAAAGTTTGAAGAGAGTACAGCGGCCATGCAGCAACTTGCGCACGTACTAGATGATTTTCTTATAGACGCGGCGCTCGAGCACGCATACACACATGGAGAACGCATTCTAGTCGTGCCCGTGCCACTCCATCACACGCGAGAGCGGGCGCGAGGCTACAATCAGATGGATGCGATACTCACCCGCACACGTGCAGTGAGTGAAGGTTTCGTTGAATACGCGCCGGACATACTCACGCGACTGCGCCACAGTACTCCGCAAGCAACCCTGACCCGTGCAGCGCGGCTGGTAAATGTTCTCGGCGCGTTTGCATGCATACACCCTGAGCCTCGGCGCCTGCGCGAACGCACGATATATATAGTAGACGACGTCGCGACAACCGGCGCCACGCTCGCGGCCGCCGGGTCAAGTCTTTCGCCACACTGCCCCTGCGTGGAACTGGTAGCTATCGCGCGCGCCTGAAGCCATTTTTTGCGAAATCGTCAAAAATTGACTTGGGCGGGCATCGTATGTATAGTCGTCGCGACCCCTATGGCATCCCTCACGCGGACACAATACATGGCACTCACCCTCTTTGCTTTCGCTTTGTGGAGCCTTTTCTCGTGGTTTTGGTATGTGTGTGGTATTAGAGACCTCTGCGATGCATCTACCGGGAGAGAAGTCGCTCAAGTATTAATTCCCATATTCCCTGCGGAAACAGCTGACGCCGCGGCACCGGTATGCACCCCCTATATAGAGAAAGACATTTTCTCTGGCAAACGCAATGAAGCTGCGGAAGTACGAAAGCTCGAGATGTTCCTCAGTACGATGTTTGGCGAAGCCCTCGCCTCTGATGGCATGTACGGCCGAAACGATATTGCTGCAGTGAAGCGCTACGAAGCCCGCCGATTCAACCGAGTTGTTACTGGGCACGTGAGTGGCGCCACTCGGGAAGCTATTAATACTGAAGCCTGCGAGAGCGCTGCCCTACTGTATCCGCAGTCATTAAAAATCTAGGAAACGCATATGCAACCAGAACCAACAGCAGCGCTCTACACACTCTCCGGCGCAACGGGGGAAATCTTCATCATGCTTCTGGTGTCTTTCGTGTTAGGTGCACTATTGGGACGACTACTCGCCGCAGAGGAGAGACCACTGGAGCGTCGCATAGCTATCCGTACGCCCCAACTCCCCACCCCCACGGTAATTCCAATGCCCGCACCAACAGTAAAGAAGGATGATCTCAAAATAGTAGAAGGTATTGGCCCGCGCATCGAAGAACTGTTGAATCAGCACGGCATTTATACCTGGGCCATGCTCGCCAAAACACCAACGGACCGGCTGGGTCGCATACTGGAATCAGGAAATGGACACTTCAAGATGCACAACCCGACCACCTGGCCCGATCAGGCAGCACTCGCTGCAACACATCGCTGGGATGAATTGAAAGCGTTTCAAGATATCTTGGTTTCTGGCAAGGATCATTAAGATCGTCTGCACAAAAAAGCCCCGCGATTAAGCGGGGCTTTTTTGTTACCAGCTTCCCGACGCACCGCCACCACCAGAACTACCACCACCGAATCCTCCAAAGCCACCACCCGACGAAGAGCCGCTGTAATTTCCCGCACCCCCTGCCCACCACGGAGGATCAACGTTGGTGCGCTTTGCATGAGTGTATGTACTGGATACCACGTAATCAAAAAAGAGACCGAATAGCGTGAGGCCTGCCGTGAGTAAGAGCCCGCCCACAAGCCACAAAGTAAAAGAGCTGCTGGCAACGGCTCCTATAAAAAGTCCCAGCATTCCGCCTGCCCACCACGATTTACTACGCGCGAGTATGGCGCCGACCCACTGCAGCACAAACGAAGCGAAGATGAGGACCGTAATGCCGAGATTGAAATACTCGTCAAATAAAAGAGCCGCACCATTACCAGGCGCGCTGTACTCTCCGCGCGTTGCATTTATGATGTCGTGTGTGCCATTCATCACCGCATCGTCATAGCGCTCCGCTTTAAGCATCGGCACCATGTCGCGGATAATGCTGTCCGCAATACTGTCTGGGAGCGCTCCCTCTAAGCCATAACCCACTTCAATACGCAGACTCCGGTCTTCGATTGAAAGCAGCAGGAGCACACCATTATCTTCTTTTTCTTGACCTATGCCCCATTCTTGAAAGAGCTGTTCGGCGAAATGCTCAATGTAGTCACCATTCAAATTTTGTACCGTAACCACCGCCACCTCACTGGTGGTCGATGCAGTAAATGCAGCGAGTTCCGATTCCAGTGAGGTACGTACCTCGTCGCTCAATACGCCTGCAAAATCATTGACCAACCCGGTGGGTGTACCGGGGGATTCATACGCACAGACGGGTGTTACCCATGCAAACTGCATGGCAATGCACAGTGCCCCAAGAAGAGCACGTCGGTACATGTTAGTTAGTGAGATCTACCTGAGGCACTACCGACGCGCCTTCGACGGCCTCAAACATGGTACGTGGGGCAAAGCCGAATAACCCCGCAACAAAGGAACGTGGAAATACTTTTACCGAGACATTAAAATCGCGCACCGCTTCGTTGTACCTTTGGCGCTCCGTAGCGATTCTATTTTCGCTTCCTGCAAGTTCTGCCATCAAGCCTTGCACCACTTCCACCGAGCGTAGCTGCGGGTAGTTTTCCATTATGACTAAGAGACGGGACAGCGCACTATCCAAGCCAGTGGCTGCGACTGCTTTCTCATCAGGTGTGCCGGCACCGGAGTATCGTGTGCGCGCATCGGCGAGCGCAGTGAAGACTTCTTGTTCTTGCTCCATCACCCCTTTCACGCTCTCCACCAAGTTTGGAATCAAATCGAAACGACGCTGGTACTGAGACTCTACCTGAGCCCACTGAGTGTCTACACTTTCATTCCCTTTCACCAAACTATTGTACGTTCCTCCTATATAGAGTGCGGCAAGGACCGCAATACCGATAAGTATCCAAAGTGAGGCAGCGCCTCGTGTAGATGTGTTCATGTATCCATTGTATGGAGTTGCGGGCACCGACGCAAGAAACCTACCACCACACACGCTTCAGATTCAGCAGATATCCTAAGACGTTTGCAGAAAAATGGAGCGCAGGAGTGGCGATCAGCAGCACCGCCACATACTTCAACTCTAGTTGGTACAGTGGGTATAAAAAGATGAGAGCGCCCAGTACAAAATCAAGCTGGTCAAAGGGTACCCACGGGCTTCCCGGCTCGCGCTGTAGGCGGCGTTTGAAAAAAGATTTTATCAAATCGCCCACCAGAGCCCCGAGGCCAAACGCGAGCCCATACAAAATTATCGAGATGGTGCTGTACTCAAGGAGTGATAGTTCCTGAAAGAACGGATACCCTTGCATGAAAAGCATCTTTTGCACGAATACCACCCCAAGCGCCGCCACTATACCTGCCATGATGCCACGCACTGTCTTATGATCGCCAAAATATTGTGTGGACACCGGGTAGCCCAAAGGCAATTTTAGCGCATGCGCGAATACGGGGGCCATATTGGCAACATACGCTGGAAAGAAAAAGTAGAGGGCTTGGAGGAGAGTGAGCATCATACGGCAATAGAGGACATCATAATCAATTGGTGATGATTAGTATACGCCTACTGTTCGAATCCTTATCGAACAGTGCTCAGGGTACGGGAAGGATTCGGTCAGGGATATTTTTACGTGCCGACACACGTAAAAATTCCACGACCCTGCCTCGGCGTCCCGTCTGCTGACGGGTCCCGCGCCTCCGGCTTTCGAATCCCTCCTCCTTCCGGCAAAAATATAATTGCCTGATGCTCGCGCATCAGGCTCATTATTTTTGCGGAGAGATTATATCTGACGCGCGAACCTTTTTCGAAAAGCAGACGGCCAACTGACGCACGCGCCACCCCCGAGGAAGCTAGAACCCCCCGTACACGCGCGACCCCGCCCCGCCGCCTCCTCAATCTCAGCAGAGGAGCCCGACACCCCGCCCTTTTCCTTCATATTCAAATTTTTCGCCCCCAAAAATGGAATGAAGCAAAGGGCGGGGTGTCGGGCTCACTCTGTTCTGAAAGAGGCGTGCGGG
>CALRGX010000005.1 GCA_943358385.1 Parcubacteria group bacterium
GGCTACAACGCCACTCACTTGGGTGGCATAGGCGACGTATTGAAATCTATATTGCAAAAGATGTGGGAGTTAGAGGGGAATACGCCTGAGGATTTTGATCTAGCGGAAATTGTGCGGCAGGTGCAGCCACAAGTAGATACGCAGAGGATACTCATCCTCGGGCACTCCCAAGGCACTTTCTATGCCAATGCACTGTACGACTACCTGATTCGGCGCGGTGTATCTGCGCAATCGATTGCTGTATTAAATCTAGCCACACCCGCGAGTTATGCAGCAGGGCATGGCAAGCACCTTACCAACACAAACGACGCATTGGTGGGAAAAGTGCGAGCGGTCACTGAAATGACCGAGCACCCGGAACCACTCCCCGCGAATTTAGATATCCCGCTGCGCGCGGACGATACGGGTATCTTTGCAGGTCACTCGCTTTCGGGTGTGTATCTGAAAGAGCGCCCAACCAACATTGCCGCTGCAATTGCGGGCGCTCTTTCAAAGCTAGAAAGTGATCCTACGCGAGACCCGTCGCAGCCATGCATTCCCGCGGCAGATACCAAGGTGGCGCATGTGGTGAAAAGAGCGGCGTTTGCTGTTGCAGATACACTTGGCTCGGCCATCGGGAATACCCCGAGCTACATGCCCGTAAATCCCATTTCACCGATTCGAAATTTAGCATCGGCGATTATGTCGCTGGCCTCTTTTGCTGAGTCAATTGTTTCAGATAGGGTGACATACAATGCGCCACCAATAGTACCGGTACCTGCGGTGAATGAGTCTGGTATGGTACTGGGCGCTGCAACAGAAGTGGTTGAAGCTGCAACTTCTCCTGCGCCGGAAAGAGATGAAAGTCCTTTGGCAGTTTTTATTGAACCAATACTTGCGGTCGCGACACAGGAAGATTTTAGCAATGCAGAGCCTCCTCCTGTGGTGACAACTCCGGCACCTTTTGCCCCGGTGCGAGGCTTTGGTGGTTTGTTACCCTTGGATCCTGGGTTTGGTGGGGCGCCAAGTGGTCGTAGCGACTTTGCTGCTGGCCCGAGTGCGCCAACCATCGTTACGCCGGAAGCAGAAGAAACAGAAACTGTGGAAGAGGAAGAGATTGAGGTTATAGAGGAACCAGAAGAACCGGCGGCGATTATATCGCCGCCGGTTTTGCTTTCTGTTGCTTCTCCAACGGATGGTGCCTTATACGCAACGACAACCATCCGATTTACTGGTATGGCCGATGCTGGCAGTGTTGTCTCTGTGTCTTTAGGAGCTTTCTTGTCCACCACAACTGCCGGTGGGGATGGTTCGTGGAACCTTGATATCGTAGTGGCCGAAGGCAGCAGTACTTTTGTGATAGACGCTGAAAATGAAGAGGCCGAGCATGCGCCGAGCGTTGCTCTATCTATAACAGCAGACATAACAGCGCCACCTACGCCGACGATAACCGTGCCGAGCTGCGCTGAATCCATTAGTGGCAGTGCGTGTGTGTTGGTGCAAAGCACGACCACACTTGTTTTGTCCGATAGTGGAGATGTTACTACATTTCGTGTAACGACAGAGGGGAGTGTGTATACGACGAATGCAAACGTGGTCGAATTAGCACTAACCGACCAGGTAACTACCACAGTTGAAGTGGTGAGTATCGATGCGGCGGGAAATGAAAGTGAGGCAATCAGTACGGCAATAGTGCGTTACAGTCATCCGATTCGGATTAATGAAGTGGCGTGGGCAGGTACCACGGCAGTTTCCAGCGATGAATGGGTGGAATTGCTCAATGTATCGCCCTACACCATCAACCTCTCCACATTCAGGCTCGCTGCCGCATCGGGCGCATTCGCATTCCATCTGGCCGGCACAGTAGCGCCACACAGCACGCAGACAACCTCAGACACGTATCTCATTGAGAGCCGCACGGCAGCAACAGCAGTGGCACATGATCAACTTGAAATCACTCTCTCCACGAATGATCTGGGCGAGCAGTTGCTGCTTATGCAGGCAGGCACCGTGACTGATGCAACTCCGGCAGTGGCTACCTGTGGTGGCTGGTGCGCAGGTGCGGCAAAAAATGCAATTCGTTTTTCAGAGCTGCAAGGTGCGCAGCAAGGGACACGGACCATGGAACGCGCAGCTGGCGCGGCAGACGGCACGCTGGCCAGTTCGTGGCAGACACACGATGCATACATACTTTCAAGTAGCGCACCTAAAGATGCGTCAGGAAATTTTGTGCTTGGCTCGGTAAAGAAAGACACTGCTGCGCCACTGCCGATGATGGGCTGGTACTGTGGTGCGGCACCGTTTGCATCAGGCAGCTCCTATTTGCCAGTAGGTTCTGCGTGCACATACCTTTCAGGGTTTATGCATACTAATGCGAATCGCTATGGTGCATTATTCCGTGGCACTGTGGGCAGCTCGACGGAAGTCGTGCGCCATTCAATGAATAAAAATATGATATCACCGCAGACAGGCGACCTTATACCAAACCCGTCACCAGGTGAGCGTTTCTTTGTTGCAATCTACGAAATCCGCAACGGTCCCGCGTTCGGGAACGAAGTGCAGAATTTCACCAATTATTTCACTGGCGCATCCGCCACCGCACCACACACGAACTATCGTGTTTTTGAATGGGTGTACGGCGAGGAAGTGCCGTAGTCGCCCTTTCAACGTTGGCAAAATATAAAGGACCGACCTTTATAATATAAAGGTCGGTCCTTTATAAATGCTGCTTGACGCTGGGGCAGGAGTCCTGTTGTATGCACGCAGTTAGTTCCAACAGAAGGACGAACTCACATGCGCGATGAACCAGTTGCTGGGGTCGACTATCTCGTCGACCACTATGCCATCCTTGGCGTGGCACACGAAGCCACACACGACGAAATCGAAGCTGCGTGGCGACAGATGATGATGCAGTACCACACCGACCGAATGCAAGGACTTGCGCCCGATCTGCTGCAGCGTGCCGAGCGCAAAATGCACCTGCTGAACGAAGCACATGATGTGCTGGGAAATCCAGAGCAGCGTGCGCAGTACGACACACTGTACGACACCTGGGAGAAACCCATCAGTCATGACGGTACTCCCATCATCGACCTCAGCGCCGAAGGTTTTTCACTCTCGCGCTTGTTTGCGGGGATGGAAGGGTCTTCGGACGAGCATGATGCAAAAATGATTGAGCTGGCAGGGCAGCTGGCGCCTTTCAACGAGGCCACCTACAACTTTTTCAAACATCAGGTGGAGTCCGAGGCGGGCTTGCCGCCAGGCCTCGAAAAGGCGTGGCAAGAGCAGCTGGAAGCACGTGAAGTGCACCTGGCTCTGCGCGAATCTTTGATTCGCGACAGCATGGGTGTTCGTCGTAAGGACGGTGCGCCGCGCCTGTACTACGCGGAGCAGATTGAGGAAGAAGTTGCCGCAGTCGTGCAGGAAGCACACGCAGCCATTGACACACAGGTGCTGCGACTTACTGCAGGCAAACCTGCTCTTTTGCCGGCGCCCGTTGGGGTGAGCCCAGATGAAGGCAGCGTTGCCTTAATGGAGCACTACACGACGCGCATCAACCAGTACCTCGAGGCGAAAAAAGCGGAACTGGTTCCCTTGGTAAAAGAAAGGGAAGAAATCCTCCGTCAGCGTTTCCAGCTCACGGCTCAGGTGTCGTATCATCCACTATCCACCGTCTTCACCGAACGGCTTGCCATTCAGGTGAAGACGCCAAAAAACACGACGCAATGGGTGACGGTAATCCGCACTGGCCCCACTCATGTGGAGATGAGTATGGAAGATGGTGTGAAAGAAATGGAAACGGATGCGGGCGCAACGGCGTGGATTGCGAAGGGTTGGTCCATCGTTTCGTTTTTCGTGCAGCCAGGCATCGACATTCAGAGTCAGCTCTTGGAAGTGATTGAACAGCACATGAGCCAGGTGCCACACACAGAAACGGAATAGACGAGTGTGCGAAACACACCGCCCGACAAAGTCGGGCGGTGTTCTGATAAAAATATAAAGGTCGGTCCTTTATATTCTGAGGTGGTTCTCATGCAGACCTCCGTACTAAAAAATATAAAGGACCGACCTTTATATTGCAGCTTGCGTGTGGGTGACCGCGTTCATTTCGTGGATACAGGAGCCGACTGTGTGTGCGCAGTGCTACGATTTAGCCATGTCATCAATGCGCCGGCTAGGTGCGCTTTTTGTGGGGGCCTGTGCCGCCATATGTACTTTTCCAGCAGTCGCGATGGCGCACACGCGCTGGTTTGCCGAAGGGACGCTTCAGCCCTACACCACCATGGAGCCTACTAGTTTATATTTGCTCGCCTGGGCCGTCATCACTACAGTTATTGTGAGTGTCGGCATCTATTTGGAGAGAAATACTATTCTGCGATTAGAATGGATTAAGCCGCGACTTGCGCATTCCTTTGATAGAGCGGCGGGCACTTTTTCAATGGTGGCGGGCGCGTTTTTTGTAGTGGCAGGCACACATGAGTATCTCTTTTCGTCCAACATGGAAAATGCTCTTGGTGTGCCCTCGTACTTCATTATTGCGCAGGTGTTTATTGGCCTCGCATTTTTGGTCGGAGCGTATGCACGTGTTGCGGCGCTCGCCTTGATTGCATTGTGGGCGCTCTCGATTGCATGGTTTGGTTGGTTGCCCATGGTTGAAAATCTGTGGGTGGTTGGGACTGGTCTTTTCATCCTGATAATGGGTAACGATTATTTCAGCGTCCTAAATGTGCGGCTGCTCAAGAAATACACGCAGCACTATCATGCGTATGCATTGCCGCTTTTGCGCGTGTGTACTGGCGCCACATTGTTGGTGCTCGGCTTTTCGGAAAAGATTCTTCATCCCGAGTTCGGCATCAACTTTCTTGCTCAATACCACTGGAATTTTATGCAGCTGCTCGGATTTGCCGGGTACAGTGACTACCTCTTCACGCTCTCGGCCGGCTCGGTGGAAGCATTGCTCGGTATTGTATTTATTCTTGGCATCATGACCCGACTGAATGCATTGGTGGTCGCTACTTTTTTCACGATACCGCTTTTCATCCTGGGACCTATCGAGCTTGCTGGGCACCTGCCACATTTCGCGGCGGTGGTCATGCTTCTCTTGTTTGGAAGTGGTGACAAATTCGTTTTGATTCCACGGGTGCACCGCATTGCGGCCCACACGCGCCCAGGGGCGCATAGACGGTAATGATGGGTCTCGGGTACCTGGCTCGTCAGAGCTCTACACAGGTGGACGAGGTGAAGGGGGTGCGTACAATAGCCACAACACTCGTTTTATAGGCGTGTGATTAATAGCGTTACAACGCATACATATGAAAGCAATACTAGGAATCGTGATTTTGATCGTGCTCGCAGCGGGCGGCTGGTACCTCTACGACAAAAAGAGTGCAGAAAAATGGCACAAGACGATGCGGCCATGAAAGCCGAAATGATGGCAAATGATCCAGATGGGGACGGTGACGACCACATGATGGGCACATCGACCGACGACATGATGATGGGTACATCCAGCATGGCAACCTCGAGCTCTGCAACATCAACAGGCATGATGGATGACAAAAAGACGGAAGAAGTGGCTTCAGCGCCAGGAGCACCAGTCTTCACCATGACCGGCAAAAATTTCGAGTTTTCCACGAAGGAGATGAAAGTAAAAAAAGGAGATAAAGTAACGGTGATTTTCGAGAGTTCGAGTGGATTCCATGATTGGGTGGTTGATGAATTTAAAGCAGCAACCAAACAGGTGAACCCTGGAACCAAGACATCGGTAACGTTTGTCGCAGATAAAACCGGCACGTTTGAGTACTACTGCTCGGTAGGCAAGCATCGCCAGAGCGGTATGGTAGGGAAGTTGATTGTTGAGTAAAGGAGAAAACCGTTTCGGGAAAAGACAGCCGCGCCCTATGGGCGCGGCTGTCGTGTTTGTAGCAAGGCCTGGGTAGCGGTACAGTCTGGGTATGCAAGGCGTCATTCATACGCGGAAAGTCGTTAGTAGTGTATTTTTCGTCGCCATCGCCATTGGCGGGTTTTTGGTCCCCGCATCGAGTGGTGCCCAAGAACTCTTGCCTGAAGTGGAGCACATATGGAAAGCTCAGGCCGTGAGTGTCTCGAGTGCGACGACAACATTCGAGGCATTTGGTGTGGAGTCGCAGTCCCAAATCCTCGAAGCTCGTATTCTGGAAGGCGAACGCTCGGGGGAAGTGGTACAGTTTCGCAACGACTACATCCTCCTTAAATCTGGAGACCGATTCTATCTGCGCCATAGCGTGCAGCCAGGAGGAGAAGATAGTTTTGCGGTGTTCGACCGAGATCGACATCTGGTCTTGGGGGTGCTGGCTCTTTTATTTGTTGCGGCGGTTATATTCCTCGGAGGAATACAGGGTGTGCGTGCGCTGCTATCACTCATCGCCAGTTTCCTCTTGATTATGTACGTACTGGTGCCGTCACTCCTTGCGGCATATCCGCCCGTTTTGGTAAGTGTGGTGATTGCAGCGGGCATTTTGGCGCTCGCCATATTTCTGACACATGGCATCAATCGGGGGTCAGTCGTGGCGTTTGTAGGCACAGTCACTGCGGTGTTGTGTACTGGTGCACTGGCGACACTCGTCTCGTACTTTGCGGGATTTACGGGATTGGGCCCGGACGAGGCAACCTACCTTAATTTGGCAACGGGTGGAACGCTGGATTTAGCGGGTCTCCTTCTGGCGGGGATTATCATCGGTATGCTTGGTGTGTTGGACGATATTGCCATCACCCAGGTAGCGGTGGTGCGTGAGCTCTACCATGCGACACCGGATATGAGCAGGCACGAAGTTTATACGCGTGCTATGCGTGTCGGGAAAGAACATGCCGGGGCATTGGTGAATACCTTGGTATTGGCGTACAGCGGTGCGGCGCTCCCGCTCATTATGCTCTTCGCGCTCTCTGAAGAGAGTATGCTTTTTTTCATCAATAGAGAGATTTTTGCCGTGGAAATAGTACGAGCCCTGGTCGGCTCTATCGGCCTCATGGTAGCGGTCCCCGTCACGACCGCGCTTGCCGCGTGGTTTTTGCGAGGACACGCGCATGGCGTCGGGCCCGTGCACGGCCATCACCACGGATAGGGTGCATTTCCAAAAAAGGGTAGGGGCGCGTATACTCAGGGTACCTGCCATGCTGTCACTCGTACTTTCCCCTCTGCGCATCCTGATGACGGGGCTCACCGCGCTGGCCATTGCCGTGTCATCCCTGGCGTACATGAAAAATGTAGAGCGCGTCCCTGTTCTCGTGGAGGCACCGCCGGTCTACTTTCATTGCGCACAAGGGAGGTCCTTCATTTTCACACCGCATACCGGCTCGGCAACAATTGAGCTTTCTGACGGCAGAGTGATGGAATTATATGCAAAAGAGACCGACGCGGGGGTGCGATATTTAGACAAAGACGAGACCGGCGAATTTACCGTGCATGGTGATAGTGCTGGATTTATTTCACATGGGCTAGAAGATTTTAGCGATTGTTCGCGGGAAGATGTGCCGAGTGTAAACACGTGCGTGCTGTCGTTGAAAAAGGCAGTGACTGCGTATGCTCGCCCGAGTACCAATGCTGCCGTGTTTGGCACCATTGCGATGGATGAAAAGTCTCCCGTTGTAGGGCGCACCACGACGGGCTGGATTGGTGTTGAACCAGGTGTTCCTCAGGCGCCGAATATTGGTCCTTTTCGGGCTCGTTGGATTGAGCTCACCCCTGATGTGGCACTGGAAGGAGCTACCTGTAGTGTCCTTCCTATCATGCCTGCCCTTGATACACAGGCGTGTTACGTGATGGTGCACCAAGACACTGCCGTGTATGCCCAGCCAGTTCGCGCATCAGCCACGGTGGCGACATTGTACAGCGGTGCGTATGTGCGCGCCGTATCACGCGACACGCGAGATGCTGACTTTCTGAAGGTTAACCTTACCGACGGATCTTCTGGCATTGGGCGCACCGGAAAAACAATTGGATGGGTGCATAGCGCCGATGTGGATGTGAATGGCGCGTGCGCGGCAGAAGATTTCTACTAGACATTCCTACCATCCGCGTATGTCCACCACACCGTACTCCAAAGTTGCTGCATTGTGGCATCCGTTTTTAGTGTTGGGAGGTTTTGACCGTGGCTTGCGCCACCTCATAAAACGATTGCCATACTTGCCGCCGAACGATGCACCACTCAAAGTACTCGATATAGGTTGCGGGTCTGCGGTGATGAGTTTTGCACTCCTGAAGCGCTTTCCTCAGGCTGAAGTTTTGGCCACTGATATGGACCCCATTATGGTGCGTGAGGCGGTAAAGCACCGCGACAAGCTGGGCATCAAGAGAACACAGTGCGCTTTTGCCTGCTCGGATGCCAACTATCCCCACATGGTGCAGTACGGTTGTACGGGGGCATATCAGGAGTTGCCGCATGAAGCATTTGACCTGGTGGTTGCGGGTGCGGTCTTGGAGCATGTCGATTTAGATCGTGCCATACAATCAGTGTTTGCCTTGTTGAAGCCAGGCGGCACGTTTCTCATCATTGCGATGCGCGAAGAAGCCTTTCTTTCCAAGGTGTATGAGCGTGTCTATCATTGCATCCCGCGATCTATCGAGACACATCGCGAAAGTCTCATGGCCGCAGGGTTTCAAAGTGTTTTGGTGGAACGAACGCGATTGAGCGACTTCAGTGCAAACCTCACTCGCGTAGCAATTATTGCGCGCAAGGCACCTCACGTCGCTTCGTCTGAGGACCTCGCGTATACTGTGCCTATTATTGCGTAGTACTCAATCTCTCTATGGTAAAGATGCTTACTGGTTTCGTGGTGGCTGGGGCGGTTATTCTTGGCGGGTGGTGGTACTTTGGGTCAGATACGACGGCGCCCGGTGCAGAAACTGCTCCCACAGAAAACACCGGCACAGCTCCCACTGAGTCTGTACAAGCTGGTACGTTCAGCGGATCGTTTGATGATTTGGCAGCACGCGGCGGCGACTGGAAGTGCACCTTTACGTCAAAGACCGAAATGGGTGATGCAGTAGGTACTGTGTATGTTTCAGGAAAAAATATCCGTGGTGATTTTTCAATGATCGCGCCGGTTATTGGGAAAGTAGACAGCTACATGATTGCTGATAGTGAATTCACGTACTCGTGGTCTTCGATGCTGCCGCAGGGTTTTAAAGCGAAGCGTGCAGATGGGGGAGTGGCTGCAGAGACTGACACAAAAACTGCTGACACTATGGTGAACCCTAAGATGGCGATGAATTACAACTGCGAGCCGCATACGGCAGATGCGGCGCTCTTCGTCGTGCCGAGCAACGTTACCTTCAAAGATTTGAACTAACGCTTCACGTTCAAGCAGTACAGAGTGAGGCGCGGCAACCTTTGGTTGCCGCGCCCTCTTGCTCCCATCACCTACATACTCGGTGGTTCGTATACGCACAAAAGCTGCAGCGTGTGAGGCGAAATGCACACATGCCAACGCATATCGCGCGAAAGGCGTCGTGGGAACTCAGGCGGCACTACTGCCGAGCGGCCGTGCTCGCTCATCATGTACAATCCGCCTGGCACCATTTCAATCCGTGATGCTGGCGCACAGTCGCCGTTGTTGCAGCAACCACTTTCATACCACGACACAACGCTACCATCGGTATTCACATGATCGTGTGCCATGGTGGATGCGGTAGTGATAAGGAGTATGAACGTCATCATGCATACAGATACCGCATTGTGCGGATGTCTGAGTATCATGCGATGTATCCTCCGTTTGGTGCAGTCTTTTTGCACCATACGCCGATTTATCATATGTGCAAGATTGTGATATTCTCGAAAAAGGCAGCTCGTTGGTACAGCTGACCTCCTCGAACCAAGGAGACAGTACGATGAAGAAACTGCGCTACGCAGGGGCAGCATTGCTCCTCCTGACACTGACGGCACTGACGGCCACACCTGCTGCCGCAAGCTTCTGCGGCGGCTCAACTGCCTGGAAGATGCTCACGAACGTCGCCTATGTCCAGTATGCCGACCCGGCACTACAGCAGAGGCTCTCGTTCTTCGAACGCTGGCAGGTACGCCGCGATCTCGACCTGCTCGAGACCACAACGGTCGGCCAGGCGCAGATCGATGCGCTCGATCGTCTGATCGCAACGGCCCGTGCAAAACTTGGCCGTGATGCTGCTCGTCCCTATGCCGGCGCTGCCTACGAGCTCATCGGCAAGGTCTACCACATCATGTCGGAGCACAATGGTGACCTCACGCTCGCCGATCGTGCCGAGGGCAATGTGGCTGGTTAAGCTACGGCATTTTGATGCCTTTTGAAACGCCGCCTCCCCTTGAGGCGGCGTTTTCTTTTTTGCACTCTTTTGCTGAGAGGCGTATGCTCGTGCTATGGAACTCTCTCAAGTCTGCCCCGATGTATCTAGCTGGCGTCACGACCGCCACGAGGCATTCGAATTGGGTGGGGCTGTGGTACCAGGACTTTTCCGTGATGTGTATCGCTATCGAGAAGATAGTACCGATGAGGACTCACTTTCATGCGCATTCTACACACTCCATGATAAGCGGGTGCTTTCCGTCTGGGGTGTAGTTGGTGGCGCCGATTGCTGTCGGTACCACCAGCTGGAAGAGGGCGCGGTTCTCCCTGGTGCACCGAACATGCACGTGGACGTGAGCGAGCATTCTTTGTGGATTAACGATAAGCAATTTGCTCTATGATTCAACATTTTTCTATAACCGGAATGCATTGTGGTGCGTGTGTTAAAAAAGTCGAAGCGGCCGTAGGTGCGCTTGCAGGGGTGCGAGTGGTGCGGGTCGACCTTGCGTCGCAATCAATAGTACTCGAACACGACGCGCCACTTGAGCGCGCTGTAGTGTCACATGCTATAGCCGCTGCCGGGCCATACGTTCTTGGCGACGCCCAGAACATAGTAAAGACACCACCTGCATCCGGTGGGGTTATACGCAGGGTTATGCCGCTCCTTCTCATGCTTGTGTTGGTAACCCTCTTTGCCCTCTTAAAGCAAATATTTTTTGCATCGCCGGCCACATTCCATGGGCTAATGCAGGATTGGATGGCCGGATTCTTCTTGCTATTTGGAGTGCTGAAGGTTATCAATCTGAAGAAATTTGCCCTCATGTATCAGGGGTATGATGTCGCGGCAAAGCGTTTCCCGTGGTGGGGTTACCTGTACCCATTTCTGGAAGTGGGTCTGGGTCTACTCTTCCTGTTTGGCGCTGCGCTCGTTTTTGCGAATGTGGCAACAGTCGCGCTGATGGGTTTGGGCATGATTGGCATCTACAAAAAAATCCACTCCGAAGGAGAGGTGCAGTGCGCGTGTCTGGGAGGATTTTTCAATGTGCCAGTCACCTGGTTTACGTTTGCTGAAAATGGATTGATGGTGGTGATGGCTGTGTGGATGCTTTTGCAATAGAGCGCACAATAAACGACATCAGTCATGAATATCGATCGCATCATTGGGCACATCGACCTTGATGCGTTTTTTGCATCGGTGGAAGAGCGCGACAAGCCATACCTGAAAGGTATGCCGATTGCCGTAGGGTCAGACCCTCTTGGCGGGAAAGGGCGTGGCGTGGTTTCGACCGCGAGCTATGCAGCGCGTACATATGGAATTAGAAGCGCGCTCCCCATACAGACTGCGTGGAAATTATCACAAGCTGCCAAAGCGCGCGGTGAGCAAGAGTGCATTTTCATCGTGCCGCACCACGACAAATACGGCACTGCATCTGCTGAAGTCTTTGCGATTATCCGAGAGATTTTTCCTATCGTTGAACAGGTGGGTGTAGATGAAGGGTACGTTGACATGACAGAACTAGGCAGCATATCTGCCGCCGAGAAAAAAGCAGCGCTGTTGCGTACGCGCGTACGCGAAGAGCTGGGCCTGGCACTCACGGTTGGGATTGGTCCCAATAAGCTGATTGCAAAGCTGGCCTCTGAAAAAGGCAAGCCGGACGGACTGTTTGTAGTACCGAGTGAAGAAGTAGACGAGCTGCTCATGCCGCTTTCTCTACAAGAACTGCCAGGCATTGGCAAGGTTACCGCTGCGCGCCTTACTACACGTGGGCTCAAGACGGTACGCGATGCGCGCAAGCTCAGCTGGCAAGATTTGAGGAAACTGTTTGGAAGCCACGGTTTTTCTATGTACGAACGACTGCGTGGGATAGATGAGCGCGTGGTCGAGGTGGTTGGTGAGGCGCCCAAATCAATAGGTAAGCACCACACTTTTTTTGAGGATGTTACCGACATACGAGAGGTAGAGGTGGTCCTTGCTACACAAGTGCAGAGCATCATGCGCTCGTTGAAGCGAGAAAGCTTCAGTGCGTTTAGGACGGTCGTTTTGACGGTTCGCTTTGATGACTTCACGACAGTGAGCCGTGCACTCACGCTTTCCACACCGCGCGCGGACGCAAAAGAGTTAGAACTGAAAGCTTTGAAATTGCTCCTCCCATTTTTTGAAAAGAAGGAAAATCCGCATAAGAGGCCGGTTAGATTGATTGGCCTACGAATTGAGAAGCTCTCATGATAGTATCCGTGCACTATGAGACGACTCGTTGAAAGGAAAGGGCGGATGGGAGACATACTGCGGTGCCTCAAAGATATGTACGGTGAGCCAAAAACGGAACTGCACTACAAAAAACCCCACGAGCTTTTGTTCGCGGTCATGCTATCAGCACAGTGCACGGATGTACGAGTGAACATGGTAACGAAGACACTCTTTAAAAAATATGCAACCTTGGCCGATTACGCGGCTGCCTCGCAGTCTGACATGCGCACCGCAATCACTTCGATAAGCTACCCAAATAATAAGGCGCAACATATCCGTGAGACTGCACAGATACTTTTGCGCGACTTCAAAGGGAAGGTGCCAGCAGTAATGGAAGATCTACTGACGCTCAAAGGAGTGGCTCGCAAGACCGCCAACGTGGTGCGTGGTGAGCTCTATGATGTCTGGGACGGTATCGCGATAGACACGCACGTAAAGCGGTTTGTGAAAAAATTTGATTTGTCTGACGCGACCACTAGTGATGGTATGGAGAAAGACCTCATGCTTCTCAATGCGCCTCACCATTGGAAGTATGTAAACAATGGATTGGTGCTGTATGGCCGCTATGTGTGCAAAGCAATTAAGCATGATTGTGATGAGCATCCACTCACCCAGTTGTGGCCGCCAGCAGAGAAAAGGTGGCCGAAGGCGAGTTAGCACGAGCTTCTCTATAGCAGGAAATGGCCGAGCTAAAAGCTCGGCCATTCAATTCAGTGCGGGTCAGCAATTGCCGCCACGCACATGATCAGGGCTGATGGTGAAGCGCATACCTTTCGGCGCCGCAAGGGGAGGGAATCGATTCGCGAGTAGTTGATCGATAAACTCGGTCGCTTCCTTCGTCCGGTGGAGCGCGTTGAGCATGTCGTTGATGCTGCCGGTGTGGATAGCAATCGCAATGAATGCGTCTTGCCATGATCTGTGGCCACGCCGCGTTGCATAGTCAGCCGCCGCGCTGATGAGCCTTTCCTGTTCACTATGTGGGAGATCTGTTTGAATGCGTCCCGCAACGTATGCTCGATCTGCTTCGGTGATATTGATGGTCATGAGACACCCTCTTTCGCTGGTCCTCGTAACACCATACGCGCGTTGCATACTTCACGCAATGTTCAGCTGTGTAATGTATGAAGAGGGCCGCCTGTAATACAGGCGGCCCCATCTATTCAATCCCACCGCAGCCCCAGTACTTCGTTGCTGCGAGGGAAGAGCTCGTCCCGAAGTGCGTGACCGATCGCCTTACCCACTTCATGGCGCAGGGCGGTGACGGCAAGAAAGTCGTCAATAGTTTGGTTGCTGGCCGTGCAGTGGCGCTCCACTGCGAGTGCGACCGCTTCTTCTGCATTCTGCAGCCCTTCCTTCTGTGCGAAGGCATCAGCCGCTTTTCGTATCGTTTTCTGTTCGTCTGCGGGGAGTGCGAATACCGCTTTCACGGATGGATGCATGCCTTTTTCTCCGAGTGGACTTGAGGCAATGTATAACAACTACTGAGATTAGCCAAGGGACCCTAGGTTAGGTACCATGAGGCTATGGAGAAGCGCAAAGTGGCGGTGTTTGATGTAGACGGTACGATTTTCCGCTCGTCACTCTTTGTTGAATTGGTGGAGGCGCTGATGGCTAAGGGAGTGTTTCCATCGGCGGCACGCAAGCTCTATGATCGGGAGTATCGCACCTGGATCGAGCGTGAGGGCGACTATGAAGCCTACATTGCGGCGATGGTGAAAGCGTTCCGCCGAAATATCAAAGGCATTCACTACGGAGAGTTTAAAGACATTGCTCGCGAAGTGGCAAATCTAAAGTGGAAGAAATCATATCGCTACACGCGTGACCTCACCCAGGATCTTAAAAAACGAGGCTACTATCTCCTTGCCATATCGCACTCGCCAAAAACCATCATCGACTACTTTTGCCCGAAACTCGGCTTTGATAAAGCCTATGGCATGGTGTACGAGCTGGGACCACAAGACCGATTCACCGGATCAGTGATGGATGAGCATGTCATTTTGAATAAGGCCAATATTCTGAAGCGGGCTATTGAAAAAGAGAACCTCACGCTTGAAGGTTCTATTGGTGTAGGTGACACTGAATCCGATATTCCATTTTTGGAACTCGTCGATCACCCCATCTGTTTCAATCCAAACCAAAAGCTCTATCGGCATGCAAAAATTAACGCATGGAAGGTGGTGGTAGAGCGTAAAGACGTCGTCTACGAGCTATGAAATGGATACTGCTTGTTTTGGCGGTGTGGGGGGTGTATGCGTATCTGCATGTGGCACCTCGGCTGCGCGCAGCGGCAGTGACCGTCGCTCAGACGAAGCCCTACACACGTGGAGAGGCGCCAAAAGGTACGGCACTTTTGGTGGTGGGTGATAGTACTGCCTATGGTGTGGGTGCAGAAACGCCTGCCGTTTCTACGGCAAGCCGAGTAGGAGATGCGCTCGGGGCCTCAGTTGAAAACTATGCTCGCTCGGGCGGGAAAACTCGTGAAGTACTCGCCCAACTTAACAAAGCGCAGAAGGAAAAGTATGACGTGATTTTGATTCAAGTGGGCGCAAACGATATCATGCAGTTTTCCAGTAGTGTACAAACACAGGCAGAGCTCGATGTGGCGCTGCAACGAGCAAAAGAGCTCTCCAGCACCGTTGTATTGCTCACCTGTGGAGATATCGGAGCGGCGCCCCTCTGGCCATGGCCGGTAGGGTACCTGTACACGTATCGAGCACAAGTTCTACGAGAAAAGTTTATGAGCACGGCGCAAAAGTACGGTGTCCACTATGTCGATTTGCTGACCAAGCCCGACACGTACTCCACCGACCCTGCTCGGTACTATGTGCCTGATGGGTTGCATCTTTCCGGCGAAGGGTACGCGTTGTGGGCACAATATATACAGGAGATGATCAGCCATGCCGACACACCGTAGTGTTCGCCACGCAGTGCTCGAGTATTTTAAAAAGCATGGTCGTGCGCACCTTCCCTGGCGCAAGACCACAAAAGCCTATCGCATTCTCGTATCAGAAATTATGCTACAGCAGACGCAGGTGGATAGAGTGATGCCATTTTACAAAAACTTTCTGAAACAATTTCCGACGCCAGCAGTGCTTTCTCAAGCACCACGTTCTGACGTCCTAAAGGCATGGAGTGGCCTTGGCTATAATCGCCGTGCAAAATTCTTGCACGAAGCGGCAAGAGCTATGGTGATGCGGCATAGGGGAAAGGTGCCTCAAGGCTACGACGAGCTGAGAGCTCTTCCTGGCGTGGGGGAATACACTGCAAAGGCAGTACGGGTATTTGCACACAATGAACCAGAGGTCCTCATTGAAACGAATGTGCGCACCGTAATTATCCACCACTACTTTCAGAAACAGGCGCACGTATCCGAACCGGCGCTCCTCGACATCGCGACCCATCTCGCCGCAGGGCAAGACCCTCGCACCTGGCATGGGGCGCTCATGGATTATGGAACACATCTCAAGGCAACCCATGGTAACCTGTCGCGCAAGAGTGCTCAGTACACCAAGCAAAAGCCGTTTAAGGGGTCCCTGCGCGAAGTGCGGGGCGCCGTACTAAAAGTGCTGCACCCAGGCGCTGCAACACAAAAAGCGCTGCAGAAAGCTCTGCCGCAAGAACTCCACGATCGTCTCGATGCAGCGCTTCTACAACTCCAAAAAGAAGGACTTATTACCAAGGACAAAGGGACGTTTCGCACTTAGCGAGTGTCTTTCAAAAGGAGTGTGACGGGAAGACCAATCAAGAGAATCAACGCACCCAAGAGACCAAAGAGTACGTCTATACTGGTAAAGACCAGAAGTACTCCAACGATGAGCGGCGTGATGACATACGATAGAGGAAAAAGAATACGGAAGGCGCTCACGATACCTGCATCAGCTCCTTTCATGTGTTTGAAAAAGTAGACATCGCTCATGATTTCAATACTTGCCGCACCAATACGCGTGGTAAACAAAAGAGCCGTCCAGACCCAAAAAGTGTGCACCGTGATGAAGGGAATGGCGAGCGTGGAAAGGCCCATAATAAGCAGCCCCGCAAAGAGAAATTCTTTTTCGCCAAAACGCGTGTCGGCAAGAAAACCGAGCGGCAGTTGTATCAAGACGAAAGGAGCCATGGCAATAGAAAAAATGAGCCCCATTTCCGCAAGGCTAAATCCGAGATGAACGGTGAGGTACACCGGCATGTATACGACCATGAGGGCGCTAAACATGCGCATAACTGCCTGCACTATAAATATGTGGCGTACATCGCGTTTCTTTTTAAGCGTCTGGATGAGCGCCGGTATCGCGAGTGGGTGATAGCGGGCCTCGGGAATGTGGCGCAGGCCAAAGTGGACGATCATGAGGCACAAGAGCAGTACGAAGCTCCCAAACGCATAGAGCCCTGCGTAACCATGCAGAGTAACAAGGAGCGCGGCGAAGCCAGGGACGATGACAAATGCGAGGTTAGAGGCTGTATAGAAGACGCCACGCAAAAGTCCGGTGTCGCCTTCGTGTTTGGTCGTCTGCTCGATGAATATGTCGAGGGATGTGTACAGAATGAGGCTGCAGACGGTGTTGATCACAAATGCGATGAGTGCACCCAGCGGTGTTGCGAGCGGGATGGCAATCAGAGAGAGTGCGGCACACGCAAGTGCGACGAAAGTGACGCGCCGGTTACCATACTTGTGCATGGCATACGGTGAGAGTATGAGGCCGAGGATGGTGGCGCTGTAGGCAATGATGAAGAACCAGCCGATCTCATGCTCGGTAAATCCTATTTCTACCAAAAGAGGTGTGGTGTAGAACGCGGTAATAGCGAGTACGCCGAAGAAAAGGAACTCGAACGCAAGGAGCGGGCGATGAATCTGCATCGCCTTCAGTGTAACACCGTAGGATGCTTAGACGCTGACAATAACGGGGATGACAATCGGGTTTTTGTGCGTCTGTTGCAAGAGGAATCGTGCGACTGCATCCGAGAGGTCATCACGTGCGCGATCCAAGTCGCCACCTTTTGGTGGGCGCATCGATGTTTCTACACTCTTGCGCACAATGAGTCGCGTTTGATCCATCAATTCTTTGTTGTCACGCAGATACACAAAGCCACGCGAGATGATGTCGGGAGATTTGTGCAAGCGGCCGGTGCGGCGGTCAATGGTAGCCACCACCACGCAGAATCCGTCTTGCGAGAGCGCTTTGCGATCGCGCATCAACACATCAGAGAGTTCGCTGATTGATTGACCTTCCACGACGCGCAAACCAGCGGCAACTTTTTCTTTCAAGAGGACGAGTTTGTTGCCACCATCCTGGATTTCAACAATGGAGCTGTTGTCCGGAATGACAATGTGGTTGCGCGGGATTCCCGTAGCTTCCATCATCAGCTCGCCATGTGCGCGGAGCATGTAGTGGTGCCCGTGTTGTGGCATGAAGTACTTTGGTTTGATCTGCTGGTGAATCCAACGAGCTTCTTCACGGTTTCCGTGGCCTGAGGCGTGTACATCGGATGCCTGGTAAGTGATGATGCGCGCGCCTTGGCGTGCGAGCTGGTCTTTCAAGCGCTGCACTGAGCGTTCGTTTCCTGGGATGACCGACGAAGAAAGCACGATAGTGTCCTCTGGGGTGAGGCGAATCTGTTTGTGCACTTTGTTGCCGATACGCATCAAAGAGGCGAATTCGTCTCCCTGGGCACCGGTTGCAAGGATGACGACCTTTTCCTTCGGGTATTCCTCCATATGATCGACTGATACCACCGTGTCATCTTTGTGTTTCAAGATGCCGAGCTCGCGCACGATTTCGATGTTGGTGCGCATTGAGCGACCGTCGACGATAATTTTCTTGCCACATCGCTCGGCAATCATCACGATGTTCATGAGGCGCTCGAGCTGGGAGGCAAAGGTACCAATGATGATGCGGCCGTTTGTTTCCGTAATGATTTTTTCGAGCGTGTGGTGCACGATGCGCTCGGGGATAGACCAGCCTGGTCGGTCGACGTTGGTTGAGTCCATCAACAGCATGAGCGACTTTCGATTCTTGAATGTTTCGAACTCGCGTACTTCGTTTTCTGCTACTACCGTGTTCTCGTGATCGAGTTTGATGTCACCCGTGACGACGACGTCGCCGTAGGGTGTTTCGATGATGATACCCATGGCATCCGGAATGGTGTGCGTCACGGCAAAGAAACAGACCTTCAAGCTGCCAATCTGTACCGTTTCGTTGCCCTCTACTTCACGGATGATGGGCGCGGGGAGGTATGAGAACTCTTCTTGGCGCTTCTTGATCATCATGCCAGTGAGCTTGCGCGTATAAATCGGCGGGTGGCCGATGCGATCAATGATGTACGGAATACCACCGATGTGATCGAGGTGACCGTGCGAAATGATCAATGCACGAATCTTATCTTTGTTGTCTTCGAGATATTGCGTGTTGGGAAGGATGTAGTCGACACCGGGAGTGTTTTCGTTTTCGCCGAAACCAAAACCACAGTCAACGACAATGATCTCGCCGCGGAATTCAATCGCGGTCATGTTGCGGCCGATTTCTTCCACACCACCGAGAGGAATGATACGGATAGCATCATCGGCAAGTGGCGGAATGGTGTCTTGGTGTGCACGATTCATGACACCTTCGCGCATAGGGTGCTTGTGCGGATTGCGCGGTGGGCGCAGACGGCGGCCATTGCCACCGCCACGTGGCGGACGCGAGCCTGCGCCACCACCTTTGTGTGGTGGGCGTGGGCCACGAGGGCCGCGTGCATCTCCCGCTGGTCGTTGTTGAGGGTTCATAGTCGTTGTTATTCGTTACAGTTGTTTAGAATCAGTGATAAATATATCCCACACACGTTCAGTCTCACGGTGCCACTCGTAGACATTCGCAAACCGTTCAGAAGCAGTAGTCAGAGTACCCAGGGACACACCGAAAAGGTCATCAGGGATACTATAGATGAACTCTGGTACGTAGAGGAAGATGGCAGGAACATCTTCTTCAACTGTTGCTGCGAACTCTAGCAGCTTTTCCTTGCGAAGGGAAGGGTCGGTCTCGCGGCGGGCTTCCGTAAGGAGACGGTCAGCTTTCGCATTGGCATAGAGAGAAAGATTGAGGCCTGGGTCATTTCGCTGTGACGAGTGCCAAAAAGCATATAAATCTGCACCACGCCCCACTACCTCGCCAAAAAGGAGTGCCTCGTACTCACGTGGGCGAATGACGGTGGTGTTTAAATCTCCCGTTGAGAACACCTTTATGGTGACCGTCGCGCCAAGAGAACGCCACGTCTGTGCCAAGGCTTCAGCAGTTTGCGACAATTCTGGCGTGTCGGCGGTGGTCAATGAAAAAGCGAGCGCAGTACCTTTTTTGTTGACGCGCACCTGCTTTGCTTCATCCATAACCCAGCCCGCTTTTTCCAGGATGGCGCGTGCTGCAACAAGACGTTCCTCGGATGTTACTGGTGTGGTAGGTGGTGCGGGTGTTGGTGCAATGTTTTTAGGCAATGGGCCGGTTACTGCTTCGCCATAGCCAGAAAGAGAGGTGGCAATGAGGGCCTCGCGATCAACCGCCGTGTTCAGTGCTCGACGTACCTCTTTTTCAATAAGCACTGGTGATTTCGCTTCGTTTATGAAGACGGCGAAGACGCGAGGGAGCGGTGTGCGAATCACATTCGTGCCTTCAGGGAGGACCGAAGGGGTTATCGCGGCGATACTTTCGATATCGCGCTTTTCAAGTGCCTTAAGTGCGTCGTCTTCGTTTGCGTACACATGCAGAGTGATTCTTTTGATGTACGGCACCCCTAGAGTGAAGTCTTCAAAAGAGCGGAGAGAATATTCGATAGGGGCACCTGAAGAATCTTCACGCACGTCGTCAATGCGATACGGGCCGCTACCGACAGGCTTTTTATTTAGTTGGTGAAATGGGAAATCTGCAGGGCTCACGTTTTCCCACAGGTGCGCAGGGAGGATGCCGAGAGTCGTGGCTTCGAGGAATGGTGCATATGCGCGTGGCAGAGTGAATTTCACCGACACGGGATCAATTGCTTCTACGTGGACACCGTCCCACTCTGCGCGCTTCACACTTTTTATATCAGGATGCTGGGCGGCCGTAACGGTGAACACAATGTCTGCTGAAGTAACTGGCGTACCATCGTGGAAGGTTGCATCCGAGCGTAGGGTAAAGAGGTAGGTGATGCCGTCTTCTGATACTTCTACACCCTCTGCGATGTCGGGCGTGAGTGAACCGTCTGGAAGAGAACGCATCAAGCCGGAATAGACGAGCGCACTCACGTCTTTGTCGGTGTCGGATGCGGCAAGGAGTGGGTTCGCGAATCGAGAAGTTCCCACTACTCCTTCGGTAAGCGACCCACCTTGGGTAGGAATAGGATTAGTTACTTCGTAGTTTATGAGTGCAAGCATCCCAAATGCGCTCGCGGCGAGTATAAAAGAAAGTATGTAGAGCGTGAGGCGTTCGAACGGGGAGAAGGTGGGAAGGAGCGATTCGAGTTGTTGCAGAAATGCAAAACGACGCTCAGACACGAGAGGGTTAAGGATTGGTTCATGTGGTGGAGGAAAATCCATATGGGCGAGGCAATGCCTCTCTGTATACAAGAGAGGAAGCTTACACGAACAAGCTCATGAGCGCTGAAAGCGCAAAGAGGATGCCAAGCACTATGGTGCTGCGGAAAAGCGTCTTCTCGAAACCGCGTCGGGTATGAAAACCTGACGAGAAGTTATCTGCGCCGAATGCACCACCAAGGCTGGCGCCAGTGCGTTGCATAAGAACGACGAATATAAGAAGCGCCGATAGGGTGAGCTGTATGTAGGGGAGATACCCCGCGAGTGTTGACATCGAACATAGGGTACCAAAAGCGGACTAGGAAGTCAAAAGCGGTAGGCTAGAAATCATGTATGCATAAAGGATGGCTGGAACCCTTCGGGTTCCAGCCATGAATTCACTCGACGAAGCCTGGTTGCACGGTGCGTGGCGCACTGTGTTGCCCGAGGAGTCGTTCGGGCGCCAGGCCTGAGCCCGGGCAGTGTGCGCGTAGTTCTGAGGCGTGCTCGCACATCACATACGCCTCTTCATCGGGAAGGTGTGCGGTGTTTTTGCCGTCACGATCAGGATAACCGACGAAGCGTGTGGCATGGACCGTTTTGCAAGTGACGCAGATACCCAAGACGTAGGGGAATTCGGAAGCCATTAATTCTCTCCGCTATGTTCTGTTGCTGTGCTGAATTCAAAATACGTATCTAAAAAGATACTGTCAAGTTGGCAATACAGCCCGTGGTGCCTATAATTCAACACGTTCTGCGTGCGCAGTGTCGCGTGCGCGGCAAACCATTTATTCGCTCAGTGTAAATACAATTTCATATGGCAAAGAAAGAAGCGAACAAGAGTGCGAAAGGAATAACTCCCTTAGGGGACCGCGTGCTCATAAGGCCGCTTGAGGCAGATACCAAAACGCCATCAGGCATTATTATTCCTGACTCAGCAAAGAAGAAGGAATCAAAGCAAGGGACGGTCATCGCATTGGGTGCTGGTAAGGTCTTGGAGAACGGCACGGTTCGCCCGATAGACGGTATTACCGTTGGTGACACGGTGTTGTATCGCCAAGGCTGGGACAACGAGGTTGAGATTGACGATGAAAAACATTACCTCATCTCTGAGAGCGACGTGCTTGCAGTAATCGCATAGTGTTCCTGTGCGGGCACAAGCCCGTGCACTACCAACTACCAAAACTATCAACTACTACTTATGGCAAATAAACAAGTTCTCTTTGGTCAGGATGTACGCGAAGCGCTGAAGCGTGGCGTGGATACGGTTGCAAATGCGGTGAAAGTTACCCTCGGGCCGCGAGGACGCAATGTGGCACTCGACAAGGCATTTGGTGGTCCACGCATCACGAACGATGGTGTGTCGATCGCAAAAGAAATTTCTTTGAAGGATAAGTTTGCAAACATGGGCGTAGAAGTGGTGAAAGAAGTCGCCACAAAAACGAACGACAAAGCAGGAGACGGTACCACCACTGCCGTTGTGTTGACCCAGGCAATCGTTTCAGAAGGCCTGAAGCGCGCAGCTATGGGCGCTAATGCGGTCATGATTCGCCGCGGCATCGAGAAAGCGGCACGGGATGCCGTTGCCGAGTTGCGAAAAATGGCGAAGGAAGTGAAAGGAAAGAATGAAATTAAGCAGGTAGCTGCTATTTCTGCAGAATCGGAGGAACTGGGCGCCACGATTGCCGACACTATCGAAAAGGTGGGGAAGGATGGCGTGGTGACGGTAGAAGAATCGCAGTCGCTTGGAACAGAGATTGATTTGGTTGAAGGGATGGAATTTGATCGTGGATACGTCTCGGCCTACATGATCACCAACCCAGAGCGCATGGAAGCAGTGATGAAAGATGCGTCAATACTTATCACCGACAAAAAGATCTCGTCAATTCAAGAGGTGCTGCCTTTCTTAGAGAAATTTCTACAGAGCGGCAAGAAAGAATTAGTTATTATTGCTGATGATGTTGATGGCGAGGCACTCACCACTTTTGTGGTCAACAAGCTTCGAGGCGTCTTCACTGTCTTGGCGGTAAAAGCACCTGGGTATGGGGATCGCAAGAAAGAGCAGCTGCAGGATATTGCAACAACTATCGGCGCAACGGTCATTTCTGAAGAGGTGGGCCTGAAGTTCGATGCATTGGAGCTTTCAGTACTTGGACGCGCACAGCGTGTAGTTGCCACGAAAGACTCGACGTTGATTGTAGGCGGTAAGGGAAAGAAGCCTGAGATTGAAGCACGCATCGAGCAGTTGAAAAAGCAGATCGCTGTTACAGAATCTAAGTTCGATAAGGAGAAGCTGAACGAGCGCTTGGCAAAGCTTTCAGGCGGCGTTGCGGTCATCCGTGTGGGTGCGGCAACAGAAACCGAGATGAAGTACCTCAAGGATAAAATTGAGGACGCGGTGAATGCTACGAAAGCAGCTATTGCAGAAGGTATTGTTCCTGGTGGCGGCGCGGCACTCGTGAAGGTGGCCGACAAGCTCATGAAAAAGGTGGATGCGACTGCACACGATGAGTTTTCTATCGGCTACAAGATTCTGGTCCAAGCACTCTATGCACCGATGAAGCAGATTGCAAAAAATGCCGGATTCGATGACGCATCAGCAGTGGTGAAGATGGTGTCCGACAAGGGTGGAAACTGGGGTTTTGATGCAAGTGCGGACAGCACCGAGCCAAAACTCGTCGATATGATTGAGCACGGCATCATCGATCCAGTGAAAGTAACCAGGAGTGGTGTGGAAAATGCCGCATCAGCAGCAGCGGTACTTTTGACCACCGAAGCGGCGGTTGCAGACGAACCAGAAGATGAAAAGAGAGAGAATCATAACCACGGCATGAGCGACATGGGTGGGATGGATTACTGAGGTAGGGAAAAGGGAGAAGTAAGAAGGGAGAAGGGGGAGTAGGTTGTAGGTGCGAGAAAAGAGGAGGTAGGTGGTAGGTGACAGGTTGTAGGTGTGAGAAAAAGGGAAAGAAAACAGGCGCAACCGTTGGTTGCGCCTGTTGGGTAAAAGGGAACGCCGGCACAGGGTGCCGGCGTTCGAGTTGGACAGTTGCTTACGCGGTCGCGTTCTTCTTCGCGAAGAACGCGTCGCGCTTGGCTTGCGCTGCGGCGCCGAGGCTTGCCTTCGTTACGACGAGGCCGTGCTGAGACGCTACCTCGTCCTCGACAGAGATTGCCTTCACGGGGAAAGCAGTCTCGCCGTGGAGGAGGAGCGCGCTCACCAAATCGTCTTCGCTGCAGTAGGCGATAACCGTGCTCCACCGCGTTTCGGCGAAGAGCATGGTCATGAGGCCGGCGTTGTCGTGCAAGGCCAGTTCGCGGCGGCGCGGTTCCGGGATTTCTCGCGGTTCCGTGCTGAACACGAACGTGAGCAGAGAATGCGGTTTGCCATCCTTGTTCTCGCGGTTTTGGACGAACACGTCCACCAGGCGGTGTCCCATGTTGGCCAGAAGTGCGGGCAAGTTGGCGAGCGTCGCGCCGTGCCGCTCGAAGGCGATATCACGTCCGGGCTTCGCGGCGCGGACAGTGCGTTCGGCAGTCGACTCCGTCGGCTTCCGCCGCACTCCCGTCGGGAAGACGGTGTTCGCTTCGAGCTTGAACTGAATCAATACGTCTTTCTTGCTGAGCATTGGATCTCTCCTGGTTTGCTCGTTGGACTGTTGTGTATTGTACTATGTTTCGAAGAATATGTCAATTACCGGCCAACGTGCATAAAGTCCTGCATTTGCAGGGAAATAGGCGTGCTACCATAAAACTATGCACATCGTATTCGACATTATGGAAGCTGAGGAGCGGGCGCTCTACGAAGCCGCCTTTGCAGGTCATCAATTAACATTTTTGGATACCGCTATTACTGAAGAAACCGTTGTTCCCGCAGACACCGAGCTCCTCTCGGTGTTCATTGCATCGAAAGTACCGGCAACACTTCTTGAAAAACTGCCTCAGCTGAAATTCATTACGACGCGGTCTATGGGGTACGATCACATAGATGTAAAGGCAGCACGTGCGCGTGGCGTGGCGGTTGCATCGGTCCCGAGCTACGGCGTGCGCACGGTCGCGGAATTTACTTTCGCGCTCATTTTGGCGCTGTCGCGTAAGGTGTATGACGCCTATGACCGACTGCGCTCGGAGGGGACCACTGATGTAAAAGATTTTGAGGGATTTGACTTGGCAGGACAAACTATCGGCATTGTGGGGACCGGCAACATCGGGCGAAATGTCGGGCGAATTGCAAAAGGCTTTGGTATGCATGTGATGCTCTATGATCCGCATCACAATCACGCATTCGCACAGGAAGTGGGTGCGCACTACGTGGAGTTAGACGAATTAGTGATGAATAGCAGCATCGTCTCTATGCATGTGCCGTATATGCCTGCGACGCATCATTTGGTCAATGAGGCACTGCTGCAAAAATTTAAGCCGGGCGCGTATCTGATCAACACCTCGCGTGGTGGGATTGTGGACACCAAGGCATTGGTGATAGCTCTTACAGAGGGGCGCCTAGCAGGTGCGGGCCTCGATGTTGTGGAAGGCGAGCGAGAGCTGCTGGATGAAATGTCGCTCCTTTCAAACGAACACCACGACATCAATCAATTTCAGTCACTGGTTGCGGCACACGAGCTCCTCCACATGCCGAATGTGATACTCACGCCGCACATTGCGTTTAACACCAAAAATGCGAAGCGTGAAATCGTGGATGTCACCGTGTGCAACATTAAAGACTTCCTTGACGGAAAACCACAGAATGTCATTCCTGCATGAGTCGCCATATTCAAAATTTCGAAGAGCTAGCGCGCACTGGTGAGAGGCGAGATGTGCTTGCGTGCCTCGAAGCTGCCTACGATGCGATTGATACTGAGAAAGTGATTCTCAAGAGTGTGCACCTAGAGGACGGGGTGCTCACCATTCTCGGGACGTCGTGGCAACTTAATGAGTATGAGCATGTATACATCATTGGGTTTGGAAAAGTGGCATGCAAAGCAGCGTCGGTCCTTGAAAATGTGTTGGGTGAGCGCGTGAAGGATGGGGCAGTGGTGGGGTCTGCGGAGTACAGCTGTGCAGTTATTTCTACATACAAGGGTACACACCCACTGCCGTCGCAGGCAAATTTTTTAGCCAGTGCGCACATTGGTCGGATTGGAGAAACACTTACCGCTCGCGATTTGGTTCTGGTGGTAGTGGGCGGCGGCGGGAGCGCCATGCTGTGCGGCTCGGAAGAGGAGAAAGAACAAGGTGCGCGACTCTATAATTCGTTCCTCGGGAGTGGTGGCACTATTGATGAGTTGAACGTGGTGCGCCGGCACATTTCCCCTTTGAAAGGTGGCGGCCTGGTGCAGATGCTTCACCCCGCCGAAGTTATTGGACTTATTTTCTCTGACGTGGTGGGAGGGCACCCTTCTACGGTTGCGTCGGGACCCACCTACTACGACGAAACAACTGCTGCTGATGCGCAGCGCATCATCAACACGTACCAGCTGGGTAGCTACAAGCTGATAGAGACACCAAAAGAACGTTCCTACTTTGAAAAGGTAACCAACTTACTTTTGGTTTCAAATGAGACGGCTGTCGTTGCCATGGCAACCAAGGCGCGCGAGCTTGGCTATGCGACCATCATTCCACCGTGTAATCCATACGCCACGCCCGAAGAATTGGTGCGCTGCCTCATGGGCGCAGCAACGCCGCATTCAATAGTGTGTGTGGGTGGCGAGCCGCGCCTGGCGGTGCCCGAGGGGACCGTGGGCCATGGAGGCCGAGCGACTGCCACTGCACTTTCAGCGCTTTCGTTTCTGCAAGAGCAGCACACATTTGTTGGCAGTGCATCAGATGGACACGATAACGGAGAGCATGCTGGTGCTATTGTTGATACGGCGAGCTTCAAAAAACTACACGAAGAAAAAATAGATATCGCGGCACATCTCGTTGCGTGCGATTCTGCTTCCGCACTGACGCGTTCAAAGGATGTCTTGATGACCGGCACCGTTGAGGCAAATGTGTCGGACGTGTTTCTCCTACTTACCAAGTAACTATTATTGTATGTCGGCATGCATTGAAAACATTGAGGCGTTTCAGATTGAAGACTCGCGCAAGCGGCCGGCGTTGCGAGTGGTAGTGCGTGCGGGAGGGGGCGAAGGCTCTTTTGATGTACCGAGCGGTGCCTCTACGGGGAGTCGTGAGGCGCGTGAGCTGCGCGACCCTGATGGAGGTCTCACGAAAGCAATGCGCTGCATCACCGAAGAAATCGCGCCAGCTCTTTTCGGGCGAGATGCAGAAAAGCAGCGCCTGATAGATGAGACACTTCTGGCACTTGATGGGACCCCTTTGAAGGAGAGAATGGGTGGGAATAGTTTGATCGGTGTTTCTGTGGCGGTTGCGCGTGCTGCAGCAAGCGCGCGCGGAGTGCCACTCTCGACACACCTGCGCGAGCTTGCCGACATTCCTCGCTCGCGACACGCGCCACACTTGTTCGTCAACCTCATTAACGGCGGCAAACATGCCGAGGGGGGTAGTTCTATTCAGGAGCATCAGATAGTCACGCTTGATGAAGATCCGCGTGTTGCGTTTGCGACCGCCGAGCGGGTGGAGCGTGCACTGCATGAATTGCTTACCGAAGAGGGGCGTCCTTTCACGATGGGCGATGAGGGTGGCGTGGTATTTCCGGTTACTGATGCATCCACTGCATTTGAGGTGCTGTTCCGTGCGGTGCAGAAAGCTGGTGCAGAGAAAGAGGTGGTGCTGGGGAGCGACATGGCGGCGTCGTCATTTTTCGGTAACGGCACCTACACGCTGTGCGGCTCATCGTACGATACAGCGCAACTGTCGGAGCAGTACCACCAATTAATACAGCGCTACCCGCTCACCTTTATTGAAGATCCTTTTGATGAAAATGATGTGCCGGCCTTTGCGGCGTTTCAAGCAGCTCACCCTGGTGTGGTGGTCATTGGAGATGATCTCACTACCACAACTGCATCTGCAATTACTGAAGCAGGTACCAAGGGGGCAATACAAGCGGTAATTATTAAACCGAATCAGGTTGGCACGTTGTCGGAAACGCTTGCTGCGATGCAAGCTGCGCGTGTGGAAGGAGTACACTGCATCATGTCGCACAGAAGTGGGGAAACTATGGATGCTTTTATTGCTGACATGGCCTATGCATACGGTACTCTTGGTCTGAAGGCAGGTGCGCCGAGTGCGCGCGAACGTGCGGTAAAATATCAGCGACTTATAGAGCTTTATGGAAACCACTAACACCAGTTCACGAACCCAAATTGTTGCGACACTTGGCCCTGCATCAGAAAAGCCAGAGACGCTGCGCGCGATGATTGCAGCAGGCATGGATGTGGCGCGATTGAATTTGGCGTGGGGACCCGAAGAGGAGCACCGGCGATTCATTCGCGATGTGCGTGCGATGGCAGAGGAAGTGGGGAAAAAGGTCCCTATACTGTGTGATTTGGCAGGGCCGCGCGTTCAAGAAGGTGGTGAACATCATTTTGGAGAAAAAGCAGGAAGCATTATTACGGTCAAAGACCGGGCCGACGTGGCGGTGGGTGTTTCTGCGTCGGTAGAATACTTTGCGCTGTCATATGTAGGCGGGGCTGCTGACATCGAAGAGCTTCGCCAGATATTAAAAGATACAGGAAGCACGGCGCGCATCATTGCAAAAATAGAGCGTCCTGAGGCAGTGGAACATATAGAAGGGATTATCCGCGCGGCAGACGGCATCATGGTTGCGCGAGGTGATTTAGGAAATGCACTCCCGTTTGAGCAGGTACCTTTTGTGCAGCATCGCCTTACCATCCTGGCGCGGGCATTGGGAAAGCCAGTGATTGTGGCGACCGAGATGATGACATCGATGATTGAAGGCGACCGTCCCTCGCGCGCGGATGTCACCGACGTGGCATTTGCGGTGGTGACGGGCGCTGATGCGGTGATGCTTTCAAATGAAACGACAGCCGGGAAGGATCCGGTTGCCGTTATTGCGGCGATGGAAAAAATTGTATCCGAGGCTGAGAAACACAGTGTGCCTTTTGGGCACCGCGCTCTCTAAGAGAATCTCTAGGGTGTATCGAAAAGGGCGCAAGCATAGCTTGCGCCCTTGGATTCATTCACACCGAACTAAACAGTGCCGCTGCGTGCACGCCGCCGATGCCTGACGACGTCTTGAGCAACAGCTTTTGCTCGCGGTGCAGCGGTTCACGCGGGAGGAAAATGTTTCCGCAGGCAGGGTCTTGTTCCGAAAGATAATTTCCAGGAACCGTTTCAGATACCATGCCTTGCAGACCGAGTACTAATTCCATCGCGCTCGCGGCACCGTTGCAGTGGCCGATAAGTGGCTTCACGGAGTACACAGGGGTGCCACGTGAGAGTAATCGCTCGAGCGCCTTGCCTTCGCCAATGTCTCCCGCAACAGTGCCCGGTGCATGCACATTCGCCACACTTATTTCCTGTGGCATCAGCCATGCGCGGTGCAATGCCGTCTCGATAGCGCGTTGTATGCCCGACCCCGAAGGATCGTTTGCATACGCAAAGCCATCGTTTACCGATGCGTAACCGCGTACACGTGCAATAACGCGCGCGCGACGGGAATGGGCGTGATCGAACGTCTCCAAGACAAGTGCTGCTGCACCCTCACCAGGAATGGTGCCGTCGCGTGCGCGATCAAACGGCAGGCAGCGACTGGAAGGTGAGCACACGCCGAGTTGTGCGAATTGTTCGACGCACAGCTCGGTGAGGCTGGTTTCCACACCAATGACAATCGCCTTCTGGATGTAGCCCAACTTCAGTTGATTGCACGCATCCATGAGCGCCTGCAGCGACCCTGTGCAAGCGCTGCTCACCATCTCGGTAACGCCCGTGATGCCGAAGTGTTTTGCTACCCAAAACGCAGGTGCCAGAGCGAGGCTCTGGATGAGTGCGTCACGGGGCAGAAGCCCTCCGATGTTGAGCGTGTGCTGATACGCGCTCTTGGTGTGGTCGGTGAAGCGTGAGCTGCCAACGAACACGCCCGTCTTGTCGCCGGATACTTCTACCAGGTCGGCGTCCCGAATGGCTGCATCTGAGACTGCTACTGCAGCTTGTACGCTGCGATCGAGCGTGCGAATTTTCGGGGGTAGATTGCTCGTATGAGCGGCAAAGTGGTCACCCAATTCGCATGTGCACGCCCGTATTCCCGTCGTTGATGTGCATGGCTTGTGGCGAGTGCGTTTTTTCAGAAGCGCGCGCCATGTCGCTTCGAGATGACCTGCTGCCGAGAGCAGGCTTGTGCCAGTAATCACTATGTCATGCATCGGAAAGCTCCGTGTAAGAGAACAACTGCGGGCAGCATGCATGGTGCCCGCAGTCGCGTCAACGTGCAGTACCATTCTAGGTCGTCGACAAAGGGTTCTGTACGCGCAGTGCTCGCGAAAAATCTTCGCGCGGAACAGGGCACACATCCTTCTTGGTGTAGGAGAGTGGTTCGCCCACCAAGCCTACTACCTTGAGAAGTTGTGACGCATGTGCGGTAAATAGATAACTATGATGCCACAGGGGGAGTTTGCTTTCCTTCCACACACGGCGGAGGTGCCACAGTGGGAGCGACGTACAGTTCTCAGCAATCAAATCGTAGAAGACCGGTCGCTCGCGTAGTTCGTCCATGCGGGTGAGCATATCAACCAGGACCGCACGTATGTATTCCTTTGGTACACGCATCTCAAAAATAGAAACGGCTTCATCGGTGCGGTCGCAGATGCGTGTGCGCAGCACATCTGCTTCGGTTGTAGCAATGTACATCAGCTCTACAGGGCGGAAAAGTATCTTCCAGCCAAAGACCACATCGGTGCGTTTGCGTATTTCAATGGAAATGGGTAAGCAGCGCCCATCTTTAAACTCGAATGAGAAAAATACATGTGCCGCGAGCGGCCCGAACACTGATTCGATAAACCACAGCCGTTCAACGTCATCTAGGTTGTAGGTGGCATCGTGGTGGCGCACATCGTATTCCTCACCATTGGTCCCAGGGTAATAGTGGGAATCGCGTACGTTGTGGATGGTGACGGTTTTCCCGGTAGCATCAAAGGTGGCACCTTGCAGGGTCTCTTGGTCTTTGGTCCACTGACGGTGGTTTGAGGGGGAAAGAATGAAGTGTTTGTAGCGCTGCCACAAGGCAAGTAGCAAGAGCACCACCGAAGCACCCATGAGAAAGTTGCTTATGAATTGCAGAATGGCATATGGCATCCAGGGGAGTGTAACACCAAAAAAGAGGGTTGCATTTCATCAGCTGGAGGGTATAATTTTCTCATATGACACCACTATTTATTGTTCTTGGGATAGTTGCCGTACTAGTCGTTTGGTTTATTAGCGTCTACAACCGGTTTATCGCGCTTGCCAATCGTACGAAGGAAGCATCTTCGGATATCGAAGTGCAGCAGAAGCGTCGCTACGACCTCATTCCGAATTTGATTGAGACGGTGAAAGGGTATGCCGCACACGAAGCAGGAACACTGACGAAGGTGACCGAAATGCGCACACGCGCAATGAATGCAACGGCACCTGAAGAAAAAGCTGAAGCCGAGAATATGCTCTCTGGCGCATTGAAGTCACTGTTTGCCGTATCAGAAAATTACCCCACACTCCAGGCAAATGCGAACTTCATTGAGCTCCAGCGCGAACTATCCGACACCGAAAACAAAATCCAGGCTGCGCGCCGCTTCTTTAACTCGGTGGTAAACGATTTGAACACGGCCCTCCAGACATTCCCGAGCAACATTGTGGGCGGTATGTTTGGCTTCAAAGAAGGAACACTGTTTGCACTTGATGCAACGGAGCAGGCGGCAAAGCAGCCCGTGAAAGTGAGCTTCTAGTCGGTATAAAAGGTGTGGTTTCCAAACTCTCCTACTGCGCGTAGTGCGCGCCACATCCTTTTTGATTTCTCTGACATTCTCGTGTCGGTAGAACCAACATGGCTCCAATCGGTGCGCTTGTAGTAGAGCGTACCTTTGGGGAGCTTGAGCATGTGTGCCAAGAGACCGATGGCATCGGCATACTTTTTTCCGTTGATGAGCATATCTAGTAGTGCGCGCATGTTTTTCCGGTACATTTCAGGAGGTTCTTTTTCCATGAGCTGTACCTCGCGGGTCCATGAGTATTGATTCTTTTGATACACTACGCCGCAAACTGAATTCGCAAAGCGGCGGTCTTGCGATCGCGCAAGGGTGACCAGTGCGACGGCAAGTTGGCCACGGTCGGGCTCTCCACGTGCCTCGTGGTAGATATTTTTTATGAGACAGGAAATGTCGTCGTCGGATACCTTATCGCCTCCAGAAATCTCTATATCGGGCGAGACTACATCCTGAATGAGACTTTTTAATCGGGCTTTCTCCGCCGCGGTTGGTTCAGAAGTGGTTAGTGGTACGGCGGGTGCCTGTTGAGCAAAGGCGCTTGCTGGTGCGATGCCCGCCAGCGTTGCCGCAAGTGCCATCTGGCGAGCGGTGCGTTGCAGTTCAACTCCATCAAGTGACGCTCTCTCGGGTGGTTGCGCGGCATTTTGATCATGGCTAAACCGATCAACTAACTGTGCAATGGTCTCCCGTTTCTTTGCCTTGCCCCTGCGTTCGCTCATGCTCGTATTCTAGCAAGCAAACATAGGTACTGTGTAGGAAAGGCCCGCATGCGCAGCATGCGGGCCCCACTCTCTACATCCACCCTGCCATCACGACCGCTGCTTCGCGTTCATTGAGTAATGTGCGTCGCACTTCCCAAACACGCTGCGAACGGATTCCTTGCGAGGGGAAGCGTGCCTCCAGAATGAAGCGGCTGCAGAGCTCTTGGGCAGCAGCTTCGGCGCTCATGGCCTCACGCAGCGGCACCGCTTGGTTGTGCGGTGCGGTAAGCAGCACTCGCACTGATGCGCTGTGTCCAGTGACGGGCATCCAGTGGGTGAATGCGCTGAAACGCGGCCCCATGGCATCTTTGAGTGCCTCCATGGTGGCGAGGCAATCTTCGACCGGTATGGAGCGCACGCGCATTGAGGCGGGGAGTTCGCTGAAAAGCATGGCAATCTCCGTGATGCTTTGACTGCCGCGACGATAGCACAGAGCTTTGCGAAAATACATCCTTTTGCATGTGGAGGTTACCCAGGTATGATGTGCCCATGGCAAGCCTCTATACACATCGTGCATCAAATGTCAGGAAGACGTGGGCGCTGATGAGCGTGTTTTTTGTGGCGGTTATTGGTATTGGGTGGGTGCTTTCAGAAGTGTATGGAAATCCTGGCATGCTCTATACGGCCGCCTTGTTTTCAATCGGCATGAATATTTCGGCTTTTTGGTTTTCCGACAAAGTGGCGATAGCTGCAGCACGTGCAAAACCCGCAGACGGGCCAGAGTACCTCGAGCTGAATCGTATTGTGGAGAATCTCGCCATCACTGCGGGGCTCCCTAAGCCGCGTGTGTATGTGATGGACGAACCTGCGCCAAATGCATTTGCCACCGGGCGCGATGCGAAACACGCGGCAATTGCGGTGACCACCGGCTTGATGCGCACACTCGACAAAGCAGAGTTGGAAGGCGTAATTGCACATGAGCTTTCGCACATCGGGAATCGCGACATTTTGGTAATGACGGTTGCGGTGGTGTTGGTGGGCTTCCTCTCCATTATTGGGGACATGTTTTTCCGCATGAGCGTTTTTGGAGGGAATCGTGATAGTGATAGTAAAAACGGTGGGCTCCTAGCAATTCTTGCAGTTGTGGCGCTGGTGATTGCACCAATTGCGGCCCAGTTGATGCAGTTGGCGATTTCACGCAAGCGCGAGTTTCTGGCGGATGCTTCAGGTGCGCTTCTCACGCGCTACCCTGATGGCCTCGCGTCTGCACTTCAAAAGATCGGCTCCTACAGCGCGCCGATGTCGAGTGCGAGCTCGGCCACAGCACATTTGTACATTTCGAATCCTTTTGGTAAAGAACAGGCCGGAAGATTTGTCGCGAAATTGTTTGCCACACATCCGCCCATGGAAGAACGCATAGCGGCACTCAACGACATGCGCCTGTAAAAGCGCCTAGTATGAAAGAAAGCATACCCAACCTACTCACTATTTTCCGTGTGCTGCTCACTTTGGTGGCGATTGCGCTCGTGCCTTTCTCGCCCATTCATTTCTATGAATGGCTTCTGGTGATATTCATACTGGCCGCTGCGACGGACAATCTGGATGGCTACCTAGCACGACGTTGGCGTGTAGAATCTGATTTTGGAAAAATCTTTGACCCACTTGCTGATAAGGTGCTGACGTTTATTTTCCTCGTGATCCTTTACAGCACAGGCACCATTCCTGCGGTCATCATCCTCCTGCTCATTGTGCGCGATTTGGTGGTGGATAGCGTACGCGCTGTTGGTGCAGCACAAGGGAAGGTGGTGCAGGCAATCATGACGGCAAAAATTAAAACCGTGCTGCTGTTTGTGTTGATTATCGCCGCTCTCAGCTCACTCACCCTCGGTGCAGGCAATGCCGTGCAGCCGTTGGTTATGCCGCTTGCCATCGCCGCGCTCCTATTTTCGTATGTCAGCGCTGCACAGTATGGTGTCGTTTTTTGGCAGCACTACAGAATCGTGAAAAGCAGCGAAAAGAAATCATCAGCCCAGTAGGAGAGGGTGATGATGAGGCGGTCGCGTGGGCTCACCAGGCGGTCCTTCAGGAGGAATGCTCGGCCGCCGATGTTGCGAGCGAACAAACCGTCGGTAAAAAATTTGTCGCCAATCACGAGGAACTGCGTGTGCTCGTCGTGCGGGATGGCGGCGAGGATGCGGGCGCTTGGCTTTCTGCGCGGCGATTCAACAAGCGGGATGCCCAACTCTTGGGCGAATCTGCGCGCGCGAGTCCGGTCGCGCGTGTTGGTGACCAAGAGTACACGGGTGAGGCTCACCAGCTGCTGCGCGCAGGCACGCGCGTGGGTGTCCATGTCATCATCACCATCTGCTGCAAGCACGCCGTCTACATCAAGCAGTACGAGGTGCTCTTTGTGGACAGCGGCGAGAATTTCTTCCCACGTCTTTCGTTCAACATGTAATTTCTTTCGGGGGGTATGCATAAGCTACGCAATTTCAAGCAATAGTGGGAAGTGATCGGATCCATGGAGCCCGAGCCGCTTTTGCTTGAGTACGGTGAGATGCAGTGGCACTAGGATGTAATCGAGCTGATTCGGAACCTTCCAAAAAGTGATGGTGCGACGGAAGGGATTTTTGAGCTGGTACAAATCGAGGAGCGCATGGAGAATGTTGCGCTCGTGAATCTGGATTTCGTGCAGCTTGTAGCCAAAATATTTCCATACGAATAAATTGAGAAAGGGTTTACCAAAGGTATTAAAGTCGCCGCAGATGATGTTCATCCGCTCGCGGCTGAGGCTCTCGACCACTTCACGAAATTGGGAGAGGCGGTGGTAGGGGCCAGCTTCACACTTGAAGTGCGTGTTGAAAATGCGAAATTTTCCCTGCGGTGCATCTACTTCAACAAACTGAGAATCTGCCTTGTAGTCGGCATAGGTGGTATCGAAGCCAGAGACATGCTCGTAGTGATACTGGTGGGGGACTATCTTCTGACTCACGATGGGAAATTTTGATGCAATCACCATGTACAGTTTTTCAGTGGCTTTTTTGGGATTGCGGAAGCGCATAATCTCCTCGTTGAGTGTGATGTGCATGCCGAGCTTTTCAAGCAGTGGTGCGTGTCGTTGGGGGAGTTCTTGGAGGCAGATAATATCCGCATCTTGTTCCTTCAGAAAATCAATCGCCTCCGGGATGCGTTTGTTCTTGTTGTACATGTTCCAGGTGATGATTTTCATGGTCGTGCCTACTATACCACTCTCCCTGGGTAGGTGTTTACGCTGAATATTGACGTGGAACGTACTTGAAAGTATAGTCCAAAACGGTGTTAGGTGCGGTGTAACTAAGTGGATCGGACCCGGGGGCGGTACCCGGCGCCTCCACCAAAAACACATCGCTCTGTTCTTTACAGAAGGTGTGCTTTTGCTGGGGGCGAAATAGGATCGACGACCACCCAAAAGCTCCGCTGCTTCAACGCAAGCCGAAGCACCAACTCAAGTGCCAACCATCAGGACGGCGCTGTTCACGCCTAAGGGCTGAACGGGGTTCGGGGAGTACCTGGCAACAGAAACTCCCCACTCATACCATGGGCCCGCTCAAAGAGAGCGGGCCCAACTCATATCTGAGTGAATTTGACACTAGTATTTTACGGTGGTACTATATAAAAGGTACAGTAGGAAACCAAAGGAGAACAGACGAATGGCCAAGCATCTCAAGAGTTCGGCAACGAACATGCGCCATTCCGACACGATCAACGCCCACACCCTGTGGGCATTCATGAACCCCGAGTACGCAGAGGACGATATCCGTGTCGAGCGCAAGCTCGAGGCATTGGAAGATGAACTGCGCGAAACATGGGAGCCGTACGAAACTTCGCAGCCGACCCACGGTTACAACGGGCATGACCCGTTCACTGAGGCAGGTGAATTCGCACGATTCCCCAAGTCCGGCATCTATTTCCGGGACATGGAGCGGATGGATTATGACTACAGCGGATCGGACGACGAGTTCCAAGACGAAGCTGACTACGAGCCTCAGCATCACTTTTATGACGGGTCAGTGTACGAAGACTACACCCGATCGTCGCGGCAGGCCGACATCGACGACTGGTACGACGACTATCCGCAGTACGAATTCCCGGACTACGAGTGGGAAGCGTACGAGGCGTCACTCGTCTGCGAGCCTGATCCCACGGAGTCCGAGTACCTGGAGGACCGATACTCACTCCCGTACACGCAATCCTTGCGGATGGCGGTGCGCGAACGAGTGAATGGCGACATGGAGAGCTGCCGGTGGAATGGGCCGTATTCGCGTGGCAAACGCTGCAAGCCTTCGCACCGGCCGCGCGCTGGCCGCTGACAGTCGTCCTTGTTCGAGATACTAAAACACACAGCCGGAGCATTCGCTCCGGCTGTACTTTTTCTATTCGTATTCGCTAAGATGTCTATCCGCGCATCGCTTTCAGGCCGCGTGTCCATTTAAGGAGCTGTTGAATCATGACACCTGCTTTCTCTTCATACTTTGCAAATAGTTCAGCGGGCGTGCCTTTGCCAAACAGCACAGGGAAGTAGTCGTTCCCCAAGAGGTGAACTGCCTCGCGCACCGGTGCCATTTGCAATTCGATGGCAACCAAGCGCAGGTGCTCGACGGCGCGTGCTCCGCCTACTGATCCGTAGGCGACGAATGCTACTGGCTTGTCGTTCCATTCCTGGTACACCCAGTCCATCGCATTTTTGAGCACACCTGAAGTAGAGTGATTGTACTCGGGAGTTACGATGACGTAGCCATCTGCCTCTGCAATCTTCTTGGTGAATCGCGCTACAGCCTCGTGAGTATAGGGCGCGGTTTTAAATGCTGGGCTCACCGGCTCATTGAAAAGCGGCATGTCGTAGTCGCGTAAATCAAGCATTTCTGCAACGACACCTTCTTGCTTTGCGAGGTGTTCGGCAACCCAGGCGGCTGCCTTATCACCAAACCTTCCTTCACGCGTGCTGCCAATAATCACTTTTATGTTGAGTGGTGCCATACATATGTTGAAAAGAGTAATACCTCTAGCGTAGCGTGCCACTTTACAAAGTAAAGTGAATACAACGCTGCACGACAACTACTTTACATTGTAAAGTAGCGATTCGTTTGCTATGCTCCTCGTATATGGCGGAGAGCCCCAAAGAAGTGTGCCCCATCACCAAAGTAGCCGAGCTCCTCTCGGATACCTGGACGATGCTTATTATGCGAGCCCTCACTGAAGGGTCCAAGCGATTTACCGAGCTAGAGGTATGGTTGGGTGACATATCCTCACGCACGCTCACTCTGAAGCTGGCCAAGCTGCAAGAGCAAGGCTTGGTAGAAAAAACCCAAGAAGGCACCTACCAGGCCACCAAAAAAGGGAAGGGCTTGAAAATGATTGAAAAGGCAATGGTGAAGTACAGTAAGGAGTATCTGTAGTTCTTGCCTGTGCACTACGGCAAAGTTGGGTATAATCCAACCCACGGAGGGTTCGCATAGTGGTCTAGTGCACGTCCCTGGAAAGGACGAGTCTGGGAAACCGGACCGAGAGTTCGAATCTCTCACCCTCCGCCAACACAATTTAGTCTCGGAGTCAACTCACTTGCCTGAGCAAGTGGTGCGACTCACATACATAAATTGCAACAAAAAAACACGATAATCTCGTGTATTTTTTGTTGCAAGAGTAACTCTCAATAAGACTTTAGCCACTCATTCATCATTTTAATTTCAACCTCTTGAGCTTTTATTATATTCTCTGCAAAAGTCCTAATTTCAGGATTTACAGTTTTGTCTTGTAGTAACAATTTGGCCATGTCTACAGCACCTTGATGATGAGGTATCATGCCAGCAATAAATTCTTTTTCTAGAGCTTTACCTGTTTTACCTTTCATCATCCCGACCATGTCTGTCATGGTCATATCCATCATACTGTTACCAGTATTCATCATCATTGAACCATCTGGCATTTGATGCATATTCTGCATTGTTTTCTGTGCACCAGTTAGATTGTTTATTCGCTCTTTATCTTTCTGTACGATATCTCCGAAGTGAAATACCCATGTAGAGATGAGTGCTATTGCTAATACGATTGTAGAAATTTTGTAATTCATAAATCTGTTTATTAATTAATAATACTTTGGGGACATTACATTGCCATATGCCCCATACTTAAAGTTGTGATCACCATATAGAGAGCCATAAGTGCCATAAATAGATTCTCGAAAAGAGTTACCTTTGTCATTGGTACAGAGAAAACTGTTCCTAAGCATGCACAAGGTATCTCATCTTTGTTTTGAAGTGCTTTCCAGACCCCTATAGTACCTATAGACATAATAATAAAGGTAAACACGTCTCTGTATATTCCACCAATGACAAAGAAGTACAGTACTCCAAGCCCTATTTCAATAAATGGATACAGAAGTGCGTATGTGCGAGACTTCTTTGCCAAGATATCATACGTCATGTAAGCGTCTGCAAAAGCACTCAAATTGGGTAGTTTAAATAATCCAAAAACAAGAAAGAAATAGGACATCATGTACATCATTCCTGTCATAAAGCTATAATCTTGTTTGAGATACATAGAGACAATAGTCAAAATTGTAATGACTCCGATCATAGCTATTAATGGTAATAGTTTTTGGAAAGTTGATTGATGTGGAAGATTCAAGACTTTTATTGATTGTTCGGTTTTGTGGTGTTCACAAAAGTAATGAGGACTACCATTTGTGTTCTCATAATAGGTGCCAGCCATACTACACTTCTCACATTTGTTGTATTTTATTGCATGCATACAATTTAATGTTGAACGCTTTCACTTCCATGATGATCTTCACCAAGTAGTGTGTTATCCATAACATAATGAGAAAACAACATAAAAAGTATTGCTAAAATTACCACAACTGCAAGATTTCTCTTTTCTATTTTGAATCTGTCTTTCAAGAAAAATGTTACATAGGTGATAATCATTCCAAGGCCAAGAAGTATTCCAGCGTATGACGGATTATCAAGATAATGCTGTATACCACCTGACAAAAATCCAGTTGCAAACGAAAGTCCTGTGATTATAAGAAAATAATTTAGGTTGATTTTTTGCCCATGTTCTTTTGCTTCTTTAATATTTCCTATAATAGTGAAGATTAGACCTATACCAATTAGAACCACATATCTAGTAACTCCATTTTGGAGTGTTCCGATATGAACTACTGACCCTGCGATAAGGGCAACTCCTAAATATTTGCAATATAAGTAAAAAATGCATAATGTGATTTATTTATATCCATACTATTTCCTCTTTAGCTTATAGACTTTAATAATCTCCTCTTGCATTTCCTTGATTCGACTTTTATTTGTGTCTTTTGTAAGACAGTGGGCAAGGTGGCTCTGTAGCATCTCATCTTCAAGGGAAGAGATGGCACTTTTTATAGCACTTGTTTGAGTAATGATATCAATACAGTATTTATCTGCTTGAATCATCTTTTCAACTCCCTCCAGTTGTCCCATTATGCGTTTAATGCGACTAACTATTTTTTTGTTATCTTTGTGTACTCCGTGCATATTTATTTACAGCAATTAGAACCACAATTTGAACAAGCACACTTCTCACATTTACATGTGATACAAGAGCATTTTGTATTTTTCATAATAATAGAGATATTGTAGTGGGTTATGGTAATGGACTAGAATATCTTGTATATATTATATACCCTATGGGGGTATATTGCAACTAGTCTATAAGCGTTAATTCTTTATCTTTATACACGATCTTGCTCCGCAGATTTGCTAATAGCTCTCGCTTCTCTGTGACCGCACCCTCTTTCAGAATGTATTTTGCATAATTTCGTATATCAGTATCAGGTGCTTATTTCTCTAGGTGTCTCATTTGTCTCATTTTCATCTAAAACCCTTTGTTTTATTACTGGGAGATAGCGACTCACTTGCCTCAATGAGACACTCTAAAAAGTGCTATAATACACTTACAAGGCCTCAAGTCGTGGGTACTTAACTCACATGGCCCGCAAAAATAAAGAGACAGAAGCGAAAGCTTCTGGCGATTATATTTTTGTAGGAAGGGTGAAAGATTCGAAGGCCGGAGGCGGGGGTCCCCAAAAGCTTTTGGGGCGCCGAGGCAGGGTCGTGGAATTTTCAAGTGCGACGGCACTTGAAAATATCCCTGACCGAATCCCGGTCAAAAGTCTGCATCTACTGATACAGCTTTCGACCCTGCCTCGCGCCGACGCGCTCCGGCCTTGCGAAGCTGCGCACGGCTCGCTTCTCACCCCTCCGCTTTGTTCAAGAGAAAGCTTCAAGATAAAGAGAGAAGTTCGCCGCCTTCGCATGTATACTTTCAGTATGTGGATTCACCAGCGCTCGCTGCTCATCGGTGCTGCCTTCGCACTTCCATTTTTCGCTGCAAATGTGCTGGTAGCTTTGCAGGCAAAACTATTCCTTTGGCTCCTGCGCCCCCTGGGGCATACCACGCTGGATGAAGAAATCGCCCAGCCCCCAGCCGATAAGGGCAATAAAAGCACACAGAACACCCCACGAAAGTGACATGGGGGAAGTGTAGCATCGCTGCCACAGACAGCTCGGCAGTATGTACATTGCGTTCACGTGTGTGCTAATGTAATTCGGGTTTAGCTACAGGAGAGTGCTACGTGCAGCAACTTGAAGTAACGGATCGTTCCCCGGGCGCACAAATACAGGCGGTCCTCATCCAGGTGAGTGACCAGGTGGCGCACAGCAGTGCTATGCGCTGGCTTTGCCGTGTCGTGTCTCTCGTCCCCGGAGGAATACAAACCTTCAGTGTCGTCCTCATTATCATCGCTGGCCTCGTGCCAATGGTGCTGATGGGTGTTGCGGTAGCCGTGGCAGAAAAGCTCTGCGCGCGCCGCGTAGGGTTGCTGCCCGCGCAGTATATCGGGGCGACCTGCTATCTGCTCACCCTCTTAGGGGCTGCAGTGTTCAGCAACATAGCGCTCGTACTCTTTGCACTCACCACGCTCTTTTTGATAACGGGCTGGTTCATCAGTGCGGTACCTGCAGCATCAGTGAGTAAAAAGGAAACCGCGGAATAGTCACCGCCGTATGGCGAAACCACTTCAGAGAAGTGGTTTCTTCTTTAATGGAAATATATCTGAAGTACGTGGTATCATAAAAATATGAACGACGAGCAGTGGAAAGAAAAACTCACGGACGAGCAATTCGAGGTCATGCGCCAAAAAGGGACCGAGCTGCCTTTCACGGGAGACTACTGGGACACCAAAACGCCTGGCAAGTATCGCTGTGCTGGTTGCGGTGCTGAATTGTTTGATTCTGATACGAAATTTAATTCCGGGACTGGTTGGCCTTCCTTTGCAGAGGCCAAAGAGGGCGCTGTTCGTTTTGAAAAAGATGCCAGCCTTGGCTTGGAGCGAACGGAAGTGGTGTGTGCGCAGTGTGGTGGGCACCTTGGGCACGTTTTTGAAGACGGACCTGAAATGGTGAATGGGAAGGAAACCGCTGGCAAGCGCTATTGCATTAACTCCTGTGCCTTGAATCTTGAGGAAAAATAAGTACCGCTCTCCACTGCTGAATACCGTGTTATGCACTACACCCGCTTGCGGGCTCTAGGTGGGGCAGGCACAATGAGGCTACTTAGCAATTTATAAAACCCTATGTTTGAAGTAAATCTATTGGCAGTTCTTGTGGCAGCAGTCGTCAACATGGCGATTGGCATGGCCTGGTACAACCCGAAAGTATTTGGTACGTCGTGGATGAAGATGGTAGGCCTAACTCCTGAGCTCGGCGAGATGGGCAAGAAGAAAATGCCACTCCATGCGTTCTTTGGTTTGCTCGCAGCATTTGTGATGGCATACGTCCTTAACCACTTTGGTATCGCATGGGGAGTGTTCGATTGGATCGGTGCTGTCGAACTTGCCTTCTGGGTCTGGCTCGGCTTCTTGGTACCAGTTCTTCTTTGGCCTGCACTCTGGGAGATGAAGCCATGGAAATTGGTGGTCATCAACGCCAGCTATTGGCTGGTTGCCTTGATTGCAACATCATCAGTGTTGATGTTTTTTGCGTAACAAGACCAGTAATCATGAAAACGGCCGCGCGACGCGCGGCCGTTTTCATATACCACCGTATGCTATCCTTTCCGTATGGTTTTCAATGCGCGCGCAGCAGTGTACGGCTTTATCGCACTGCTCTCTATTATCGGCATCGGCATAGCATTTTCATCCATGGGCGGATACTACGAACATGCGTCACAGACTCCCTACGAACGATTAATCACGGTAGGCGGCACGCCATTTAAGGTGGATGTTGCCGATACGCCAGCCGAGCGAGAGCGTGGGCTTTCCAATACGCCACCGCAACCACCGCGCGCCATGTTGTTTATTTTCGATTATGACGAACAGTGGGGTATATGGATGAAGGACATGAACTATCCTATAGATGTGCTCTGGATTACCGCTGATTTGCAGGTGGTTCAGATAGAGCCTAATATGCATCCCGCATCGTTTCCACGCGTGTATCGAGCCAGCATTCCCGTGCGCTACGTGCTAGAGCTCCCAGGAGGGACCATCGAGGCATACAATCTTGCCGTAGGTAATCAAGTAGTGCTCTAAAAGGGGCGCATGATAAACTGCGCCCGATGAAGCGAGTCCTCATAACTGGCGGAGCGGGCTTTATAGGGCACCACGTCGTGGACTACCTCCTCGAGAGAACCGATTGGCAGCTGGTTTTGCTGGATCGCCTCGACACCTCGGGTGATTTGAATCGCCTCACCCATCTTCCCATCTGGCCGGCTCAGAAAGCACGCGTCACTTTCGTACATCACGATTTGAAAGCTCCATTCAACGAAGCGATATGTGCGCGCCTCGGGAGTATCGACTACATCTTTCATTTGGCCGCATCGACGCACGTTGATCGAAGTATCAGTGACCCCATGCTTTTTGTGGGCGATAACGTCGTAGGAACGGGGCACTTGTTGGAATACGCACGCACACTACCCGCGCTTTCACTGTACTCTTTTGTGTCGCATCCGTGTATACATTTTATATAGGCTATCGCCTAGCGCAAAAACACAAAAGTACTTTCTCAAAAGAGAAGATTGCATAGGTCAAAAAGTGCTGCAAATGCACTCATTTTGAGTGAACGTATTTACAGTGTCCTCTGCTTGTTTCGTGCGCATTATCCACAGGGGACTACACCCCATGAGGAGTACAATGAATTCATTACAAGCATCAGTACGTGCGCATGACCACTGCAATAAAAAACGCGGGTAAAAAATCTGCCCCTTCGGAAGCCCCGAAGGCAACTCACAAAGTTGTCGACTCGGCTGCTATCAAAGTTTACAAAAAGTATCTTCCTAAAATCCAGAAGCGTGATGGTCGCATCATGCCGTTCGAGTTTGACAAGATAGTGACTGTTATCGAGAAGGCAATGGAAGCAACCGGCGAAGGTTCATTTGAAGAGGCGGTCGTGGTTGCCCACAAGGTGGCGAGCGAAATGATGACCATTGCGAGGAAGTACAAGAACTTCCTCCCTACGGTGGAGGGGTGCCAGGACGAAGTTGAACGCCAACTGATGCTTGCAGACTATGTCGCGCCTTCAAAGGCGTACATTCTCTATCGTGCTGATCGCGCCAAAATGCGCGCGCTCCAAGGTGATGTGCCGCCACACGTAAAAAAGCTTGCTGACGAAAGCAAGAAGTACTTTGAAGGAAATCCGCTGGGTGAATTTGTGTATTTGCGCACCTACGCACGCTGGATCGAGGCTGAACAGCGCCGCGAGACGTGGATTGAGACGGTAGAGCGCTACATCGGTTTCATGAAGGAGAACTTGGGCAACAAACTCACAGAAAAAGAGTATGCCATGGTACGTGAATCAATCCTGAAACAAGAGGTGATGCCGAGTATGCGTGCGATGCAGTTCTCGGGCCCCGCTGCGCGTCGCTGTCATGCAGTGGTGTACAACTGCTCGTTTATTGCACCGACGAAGCTCGAAGATTTCGCTGAAATCATGTATCTCTCGATGAGTGGCTGTGGAGTGGGATACAGTGTTGAGCACGAAAATGTTGAACAGCTTCCACAAATTCAGAAGCAGACGGGCGCGAAATTGGCAACATACGTTGTTGAAGACTCAAAAGAAGGATGGGGCAACGCACTCACGCATGGGCTGAAAGCGTGGTATGCAGGCAAAGACGTGGAATTCGACTTCTCTCAGTTGCGCCCACTCGGTGCTCGTCTAAAGACGATGGGCGGCAAATCCTCAGGCCCTGATCCTTTGCGTTCACTCCTTTCATTCGCGCGCGAACGATTGATGGTGCGCCAAGGAAGACGCCTACGCACGATTGATGTACACGACATGATCTGCAAGATTGGCGAATGTGTGGTTGCTGGCGGTACACGCCGCTCAGCTATGATTTCGCTTTCTGATTTGGACGACGAGCTGGTGCGTGATGCTAAAGCTGGCCAATTCTGGATGACTGACCCACACCGAGCGATGGCAAACAACTCGGCGGTCTACGAAACAAAGCCGACCAACGAAGAATTCATGGATGAGTGGGCGTCTCTCATGAAAGCAAAGACGGGTGAGCGCGGTATTTTCAACCGCACAGCACTCGAGACCACCATGCCTAAGCGTCGTTTGGATTACCTGAAGAAAAAGAACGGTGGCCGTCTGCCTCTGATCGGTACGAATCCTTGCGGCGAAATCACTCTCCAGAGTAAGCAGTTCTGCAACCTCTCCGAAGTGATTGCGCGCGCGAATGACACCGAAGAAACGCTGGTGCAGAAGGCAAAGGTGGCAGCACTATTGGGCACCTTCCAGTCGTCCTTGACGAAATTCAGCTACCTCTCGAAAGAGTGGACTGAAAACTGTGAAGCAGAGCGCCTTTTGGGTGTGTCGGTCACGGGCCAGTGGGATTCTCCTGCGTTCCGCAACGAGAAAACAATGCGCAAAATGCGTGATGCAGCGGTCAAAGAGAATGAAAAGTATGCAAAGCGCTTTGGTATCAATCCGTCCAAATCGGTTACCTGTGTGAAGCCTTCCGGAACGGTGTCGAAGACCTTCGACAACGCCTCAGGCATGCATGCGCGATTTGCGCCGTACTACATCCAGCGCATTCGCATCTCATCAACGGACTCGCTCTTCAAAATGGTGCGCGATCAGGGCGTGCCGTATCACCCAGAAGTAGGGCAGCAGATGGAAACAGCGAACACCTATGTATTGGAGTTCCCGGTAAAGGCGCCAAAAAACGCAGTGTACAAGAACGACCAGACCGCGCTTGAGCAGCTTGAATACTGGAAGATGGTCAAGCTCAACTTCACTGAGCACAATCCTTCCGTCACCATTTCAGTAGGAGACAACGAATGGATTGCGGTGGCGAACTGGCTCTACGAAAATTGGGACATCATCGGTGGACTTTCATTCCTTCCACGCTCAGACCATGCGTATCGCTTGGCACCGATGGAAGAGTGCACTAAAGAGCAGTACGAAGAGCTCTTGAAGAAAGTGGCTCACATCGACTACTCGAAAATCATTCTCTACGAAAAACGAGATGAGACTGAGCAGAAGAAGGAGTTGGCGTGTGCAGGAGGAGTATGCGAAATCGTTTAAGGAAAGTCTTATAAACGGCGGGTTGCGTCGTTGTGGGTCCCAGTAGTTTTCTCCGCCGTACCAGGCAGTACGTCTATGAAAATTACTATCCCACGCCTAGCACTCCATCAGTTTTTAAAACTTTTATCGAGTCGGAAAACACCTGTCGGTATCTGCAGGTGTTTTCTGCGCAGGTGTGGATAGGGATGGTGGAAAAAGTTTCAGGCCGGCGCTATGCGCCGGCCTGATGCGTGTTGGGGATGCAACACGTCGATTCACTGCTTCTTCGTCAGCTCTTCGAGCATAAAATCGAGTGCGCCGTCGAGCGCGTGCTCGTAGAGCTCTTGCCGTAGGGCAGGGAAGAGTGGATCCCGCACGATGGGGGCACGGAGGTGGATGACGGTCGCGTGCGTCAAGGTGCCGGTAATGCCAACATCCTTGAACACGTAGATGACCTCGTGCGCGTTGTGCTCGGTGTCGAACACATGTCCACTTGCCTGCACGGTGAGCGTAGGTACGCCATGCTGGCCGATAGTCACCGATATCCACTCTGTGCAATCACCAGTCAGATCGACGTTTTCAGTAGTGCACGCCTTGATAATCGGTGCCGAGGGAGCCTTTGCCTTGATGAGTTGCATCATGGTGCCGATTCTCGGATCGGCCTCAGTAGCGGCGGCAGGTGTACCCCATATGGCGCAAAGCAGTGCTGTAGCGATGAGTATTCGTATCACGTGTCAATCCTCCGGATTGGTTTGTACTGGGTTGGTACTGCTAGGATTATGCAACGAAATAATAAAATTTGCAAGCATACCAGGAGTATGAAATACTGTGTGGGCTGCATCGGGTAGCTGCTATCAATGGCAACATCGATAGAGGAAAGTCCGGGCTCGGGCCGATAGAAATATCGCGCAGCAGGGTAATAGGTAACGCCTATCCATCGTAAGGTGAGAGGTGCGAGCAGAAACGCCCGCGGCGAAAGCCAGAGGCCCCGCAAGGGTGACGTCTGTGGAAACACAGATATGAAACGGCTAAATCCTTACCTCCGTGCAAGGTCGTGCCTGTCGCAAGACAGGAGTGCCGCTTGAGGGTGTTGGCGACAACACTCCCAGATGAATAGTTACACAGTCCTTCGCCTGAAAAGGCTCGGGATGGACAGAACCCGGCTTACAGGTGCAGCGCAGTGAGTGAAAAGAGGCCCCGAATAGGGGTCTCTTTTCCGAATAAGCAATTCTGTATGCTCCGCATACAGATGCAGCGCAGCGAATAAAGAAGAGACCCGAACAGGGTCTTTTCTTTTGAGCAAGCAAAATCTGAAAGGTTTCCTTATAGGTGCAGCGAAATGAGCGAAGAAAAACCCCGAATAGGGGTTTTTCTTCCGAATGAGCAATCCTGTATGCTTTGCATATAGGTGCAGCGAACGAGTCAAAAGAGAACGCGAAAGCGTTCTCTTTTGCGAGAGAGCCAGAACTGTATCGACCCGTGCCCGCATGCCCCTGTGTGTATACGATATGCATAGTTTTTCTTGTGCTAGAATTATTCCAATTATAGGAATCTTAAAAGCAGTTATCATGTCCACATCAATGCAAGGTTTGTCAAAAGTGCTTCAAAGTGTTGCTCTCTGGAGCGCAACACTCACTGTGGCATTACTCCCCGTATTTTTCCTCCCTGTGCAATGGGCAACTATTGCGCATGCGAAATTCTTGTTGCTTGCATTGGGCGTGGGCATCGGCGTTGCGGCTGCAGCGATAGCGAGCTTGGTGCGTGGGGACATACGCATTCCAAAGAGCATTGCGCTTTTCACCGTCTTCTTGGTCCCCTTGGCCTATATGGCCTCAGGTTTGATGCGCGGTGATGCGCATAGTTTCTATGCAGTTGAGAGAGACACGGTCTTGGCGTCGCTCCTGTGGGCAGGCGCGCTGTGGCTTGCGGTCCTCGGTTTCCAAAGTCGCGTACGAGTACTGTGGGCATATCGTGCCTTTTTGATTCTGGCCACACTCATCACACTCTTCCAGATCGCGCGGCTCCTCATTGGGCCTGATCTCTTTACCTTTGGCGGTGCGCTCATTGGTCCCTCTGCAAGCGTCGTTGGCTCGTGGCACGACCTGGCCATCTTCTTGGGCTTTACCTTCATCCTCGCTATCTCGTTTCTGGGGAGTACTCATGCGGAAGGCACCGATCGCATCATCAGCATAGCGACAGGTATCATTGCGTTTCTAGGTCTTGCACTCATCAATATGCTTGATGTGTGGGTAGTAATTTCACTCACGACGGGTGCAATTGGTGCGTACCATGTGTACCGCTTCTACGCGCAGGATAAAAAGTGGAGTGTTGATCTGTTGAAGCATACCAGCACCGCACTCTTCCTCGGTGCGGCACTCCTGGCAGGTCTCTTTGCGATTGCAGGCACCACACTACACACCGTATTACCAACGGCGCTGCAAGTTACTCAAGTGGAAGTGCGGCCTTCATGGCAAGGGACTTTTGATGTTGCCTCGGCCGTCTATCGATCTTCGGGCGCTCTTTTCGGCTCAGGACCAAACACCTTTGTACGCGAGTGGGGAATGTACAAGCCTGCTGGCGTAAACGAAACAGCGTTCTGGAACGCGGATTTTGCGCAAGGTGTTGGTTTTATTCCAACCTCGCTCATTACGCTAGGAATTTTCGGCGCGATCGCGTGGCTCTTGTTCCTTGGCAGTTTTGCGTTTGAAGGTGTGCGTACGCTCATGCGCTCGGCGTCTGACAACAGTGTTGAGCCAATCATTGCAGGCCTCTTTGGTGGAGCGCTCTATCTCTGGGCGCTGCATGTGACTTACCCACCAGGGCCAGCCATTATGGCGTTGGCATTTTTGGTGAGTGGCCTTGCAATTTCATGGGCTGCGCACTCAGGCACTATTCCGCTGATTCATATCTCAACACTTGCTGGCAGCCCACGATGGAAAATATTCTCGGTCACCCTCGGTTTTATTGTGCTCGGTGCCGGTATGTTTGTTACCTCGGGGCTGTTTGTGCGCGCACTTGCAGCCGACATGCTCGTCAACAAATCAGTCGCCTCATTTAATCGCACTGGCTCGCTCGAGCAATCAGATGCGCTACTCAAGACATCACTCGCGCTCTATCCCGGATACGATCGTGCCCACCGTGCGAGCGTTGAGCTGGGGCTTCTGCAGCTCGCCACCTTGGCAAAGGATGCAAACGCTGAAGATCAAGCACGAGTAAAGTTGCTCCAGGACACCGTTTCAAACGCTATTGCGCACGGCCTTGCTGCCGTTGAATCCAATGCAGACGATTATCAAAACTGGCTCACGCTCGCTCGCGCATACGAGCAACTGGCAGGTGCGCAGGTAGAAGGTGCCTATGAGCGCGCCATTGACGCATATCAGGGCGCCGTTGCAAAAAACCCTACCAATCCTGCGCCACACCTCCTCTTAGCGCGCCTTGCTCTTCTGAAAGAAGATGTGGAGGGTGCCAAGAGTCAGCTCGCGCTTGCCGTTCAAAAGAAACAGAACTTCGCCGAGGCATACTTCTTGCTCTCACAGATCGCATCCTCAGCAGGTGATGTCGAAGGTGCTATTGCTGCAGCAGAGCGAGCAGTGCTCTCTGCACCACAAGAACCGGTTGCATGGTTCCAGTTGGGTGCGCTTCAGTATGGTGCACAGACCTACGACAAGGCTGTTGCGGCACTTGAGCAAGCGGTACTCCTGAACACCAACTATGCAAACGCACTCTACGTTCTCTCGCTCTCATATGCCGCACAAGGCAGATTCGAAGAAGCTGCGCGCGCGATGGAGTTGGTTTCTGCACTCAACCCAGATAGTACGGACTTGAAAAGCCTGGTGCAACAGTTGCGCACACAGGCTACAGCTACGCCTGCACCAGCTGTTCAAGACGTTCCTGCAGTAGAAGCAACGGAGCCAGCAACTGCTGAATAAGGCGGCATATGATTCGTGATGCCCTGCGGATGCTACGCGGCGAAGTGCGTGGGATGCACGCCGCGGCATATGTGCTCGGGCTTTCTGCGCTCGGTTCAGCGCTCCTTGCACTCGTCCGCGATAGACTTTTCGCGCACACCTTTGGGGCGAGCGAAATGCTGGACATCTACTATGCGGCGTTTCGCGTGCCCGACCTGATCTTCGTCTTAATCGCATCACTGTTCTCAGCATATGTGTTGATTCCTGAACTGGCAAAGCGGGTAGATCGCATTGATGCGCGTCGGTATCTTGATGCAATTTTTATTGGCTATGGGGCGCTGATGCTTGCGGTGAGCGCCATTGCGTTTGTGGCGACACCATACCTGCTTGAGGCATTGTTCCCCGAACTGTATGCCGGGGCTCATCGTGAAGAGTTTTTATTGTTGGCACGTATGCTTTTGTTACAACCACTCTTTCTGGGCGCATCAAACATATTCGCCGCGATTACCCAACATGAAAATCGATATGGGCTGTATGCGATTACGCCGCTTCTGTACAATGCATCAATCATTGTGGGGCTAGTACTGCTGTACCCGCAATTTTCACTCCTGGGTATTGGTATCGGTGTGGTTGTGGGCGCGTTTCTTCACCTTGCGGTGCAGGTGCCGGCAGCGTTCCAGTCAGGCTTCATTAATACAGGCATTCCGCGTGCAGATTTTGCGGTGGTATGGGAAACCATGCGTGTATCACTCCCTCGCACCCTCGCGCTTTCAATGGGGCAGCTCTTGATTTTTGGACTGCTCGCTTTGGCTGGTATGTTGCGCGAAGGATCCATTGCCATATTTATTTTTGCCCTTAATTTGCAGGCGGTCCCCCTCAGTATTATCGGGGCAAGCTACTCCGTAGCGGCATTCCCGACACTCTCGCGCATGTTTGCACAAGGTGATACACCTGCGTTTGTAGAGCAAGTGGTGGGGGCCGCACGACACATTATCTTTTGGTCTGCTCCTGCGGTCGCGCTTTTTATTGTGTTGCGAGCACACGTGGTGCGCGTAGTCTTGGGTTCGGGTGCATTTGATTGGACCGACACACGATTGACGGCAGCAGCACTCGCGCTCTTGGTGACTGCACTTATACCCCAATCACTCTCGCTCCTTTTGGTGCGCGGTTACTACGCCGCTGGGCGCTCGTATGTTCCGCTCATTGTCACATTGCTTTCAAGTATCGTGGCTTACATCTTTGCACTGGGTTTCTTGGGAGCGTTTTCATTCGTTGGTGTGGTGCATTTCGTGGGCGAGCTGCTACGTGTCTCGGACGTCCCTGGCGTGGAAATGCTCGCACTCCCTGCTGCATACAGTATCGGTATGTGGCTCTCATTCCTGTTACTCACTATGCTGTTCGAGCGCCGATTTCAAGGATTTGTGCGTGGTATTTCGCGTACAGTGTGGGAGGCGCTCACGGCTGCTGGATTAGCGGGAGCTGCAGCTTATACTTTGCTCGCGGTATTGGGGGAAATATCTCCGCTCGACAGTCTCTTTGCCGTCTTGCTACAGGCCTCTGTGGCGGGCGTGGGCGGTATTTTAGTGGGGATTATGGTGTACGCCTTTGCGGGGAGCCAAGAGCTTCTAGAGACCTACCAAACGATTGCCCGCCGTACCAAGCCAGCGGCACACCCAGGCTCGAGCGAAGAGCAGCTCACCCAATAGTTGCTCTTATGGCAACTCCTGCGTAGAGTGTCCACACTATGCCCATTCGAAACTTTTCAATTATTGCTCATATCGACCACGGCAAGTCCACGCTTGCCGACCGCATGCTCGAAGTAACCAACACGGTGGAGAAGCGTTCTATGCGCGCACAGGTCTTGGATTCAATGGAGCTCGAGCGAGAGCGTGGGATTACCATCAAAATGCAGCCAGTGAGAATGGAATGGAAAGGGCACACGGTGAACTTGATTGATACTCCCGGACACGTCGACTTTGCATACGAAGTATCGCGAGCATTGTCGGCCGTTGAAGGAGTGGTGCTTTTGGTTGATTCTACACAAGGCGTGCAAGCTCAGACACTCTCGGTGCTGAATTCAGCACAGGCTCTCGGACTCGTGATCATCCCCGTGCTTTCAAAAATTGATGCGCCGCACGCACGTGTCGAGGACGTTCGTTCAGAAGTGTCGCTCCTTTTGGGTTGTGAAGAAGAAGACATACTGCTCTGTTCAGGAAAGACTGGTGAGGGTGTGCCGGAACTCCTCGACACTATTATTGATAAGGTCTCACCACCACGCGCCGCTACGGATGGTAACCGCGCGCTCATTTTCGATTTTTCGTACTCGGATCACCGTGGCGTGATTATGTATTGCCGCGTCTTTGATGGCGCGTTCAAAAAAGGCGATCGCATGCGCTTTGTGGCCGCAGGTGAAGAATTTATCGCCGCAGAAGTGGGGGTTATGAAGCCGGACGAAACTCCTGCGGAAGCACTCGGGCCGGGCGACATTGGTTACATCGTGACCGGCATCAAACGGCCAGGTGTGGCATCAGTGGGTGACACCGTAACGCTCGCGAAATTACCGTCGACGTCTCTCGGGGGATACCGCACGCCTGCGCCGGTGATTTGGGCGAGTGTGTATCCGGAAGGGCAAGACGATTTTGTGCTCTTGCGCCAAGCACTCGAGCGCCTGCGCCTCACGGATTCATCTCTTTCATACGAAGAAGAACAATCGGGCATTATGGGGCGAGGATTTCGTTGCGGTTTTTTGGGAATGCTTCACTTGGAAATTATTACAGAGCGTTTGCGTCGTGAATTCTCGCTGGAATTGGTAGTTACTCTCCCGACAACGGTCTATGAGGTCACTACAGCGAGTGAAATGCTCACCATCTATTCGCCAGCACGTTTTCCTGATGACGGCTCTATCAAAGGGGTGCGCGAGCAGTGGGCGCGCATGCACGTATACACTCCATCGAATTCTCTTGGGCCGATTGTGCAGCTTCTGCACGAGCACGAAGCAAACACCGAAAGTACGGAAACACTTCCTGATGGCCGTATTCAGATTGTCGCCACCATGCCATTGCGTGAAATGATGCGCGGTTTTTTCGATCAGCTCAAAAACGCATCATCAGGTTTTGCGTCGCTCTCGTATGAATTGATGGGTATGCACGATGCTGAGGTGGCACGTTTGGATATTTTGGTGAACGAAGAGGTGATGCCGGCATTTTCGCGCATCGTATCAAAGCGCCGTGTGCAAGAAGAGGGCGAGGCGATGGTTGAGCGTCTTGAAAAGCTCCTCCCGCAACAATTGTTCGTACTGAAAATCCAGGCGAAAGCAGCGGGGCGTATTATTGCTTCTCGTCGCAAGTCGGCACGCCGAAAAGACGTAACCGGCTACCTGTATGGGGGCGACATTACCCGCAAAATGAAGCTTCTGGAGAAGCAGAAGAAAGGAAAGAAGCGTCGCGCCGAGCTCGGTGGTACGAAGGTAAACATTCCGCACGATGTGTTTTTGAAAGTGATGAGGGAAGAATAGGGAGAAGCGTATAGGGAAAAGTGTGAAAAAGGGGGGGGTGTAGGAAGAGGCCGCTGCAGATTGCAGCGGCCTCTGTAGGCGATTAGGACGTGGGGCCGGGACCGTAGGAGTCGAAGTCCTTGACGGGCGCCTCGAGCGCTTTGAGCATGCGCACGAGGCTCTCGCGGAGCTCCTCAATGGTGTCGCCTTGGGCGGCGACAGCTTCCTCCGTAATGCTCACCGAGCCGTCGGAGCCGGTGTGCTCCTCGTGGATGGCCAGGAAATGGCCATCCAAGCCGCCTCCATAAGGACGCCGAATTACGACGTGGCGCCATTTCGCAGGGGTCGTGGCGGTATCAGTGTCAGTCATGCAAACCTCCTTGATAACCGAATATATAATAACACAAAAACAGGTAAACACAAGTTTTAGTCTTTCAACAACAGAAGAGCGGCAGTGACATTTGTTCTGCCTCTGAATATCCGATACGATTCAAGTAGAAAGGAGATGCTCAATGCGCATACTGGTGCACGCTGATCCACAACCTCACGTGAAAGAGCCGATGTTTGTAAAAGAGGCCTACATCGGGCTCATTCTCGATGTAGAACGTGCGTTTCTTGGGCACCGAGCTCCCGACAAATGGCCAAACGGTTTGTACATGGTGTGTCTCGCAGACGTGCTAGAAGCGATGCGGGAGGTAAGTCCTCTGGCATATGAATGGCTCCGCAACGAAGAACAGAGCGCAGACACTTACATGCGTGAACACGGTGATCCAACAGGAGTGCAGCTGCCATTTCCAGCGGAGTGCTGCACGGAGGTACCAGAACGGTTTCATTGATGTGAAAGTCAGCCCACCGATGTGGGCTGACTTCTTGACTGCCTGCTAGAAGAAAATTCCTGGAGCAAACAACGCAACCATCGAGAGAATGATCAAGACGGCGATAATCTTCCAAATCCAGGTGAGGACCTTGGTTGTTTTTTTATGAAATAGAAAACTCATACGTGGTAGAATATCAGAATGAGAGAGTTCGAGCAACGCAGGCACCCCGCACGGCTTCTGGGGAAAAGGCTCATTACGGTGGTGCTTTTTATAGCGCTTTTGCTGGCAGTAAAAGGGGCGTGGGGGGTGTACGATAAAAAGCAAGAAACTGACCGATTGCGCACGGAAGCTGAAGCAAAGATGAGCGAGCTTTCGGAGCGGTCAGAAGCGCTCTCGGAGACGGTGGCCAAACTTAAGACCGAAGAGGGTATAGAAGCAGAATTGAGGCGGCAATTCGAAGTGGGGAAAGAAGGGGAGGGAGTGATTATTGTGATGGACGGAGAGCCAATAGTTGCCGAGACTCCCACGAGTACTGTATGGTGGAAGAAATTGAAAAGTTCTGAATAGCGACACTACTACGTAAGGGCGCGCTAGATTCATAGAATCTAGCGCGCGATGGATTGAGGATGCTGACGCTATACGCCACGCACGCGCGACCCGCTATCGATCGCGACCATGCGATGATGGAGCGAAACGACGTTGTCGTAAAATGCTTGGAACGTTTCGGGAAGTGCACGCAGCTGTGGATGCTCAGTACTCCACTGGTCGCTGTACAGATCCGCGATGGCGCGCTTTGCCCTTGCCGTGCCCCATCCGTCCACCTCCTCTCCTTCGAGCTGACTTCGCTGAACGAGCGCCCAGCTCGCCAGCATGAGCATTCTGCTGGTCATCTGCATAGATGCACCAACATACGCGCCCTGAAGTGCTCGAGAGAGCTTCTTGCACTCTCGTCGTCCTTGGCCGTCAAGATACGTGGCCATTGATTCGGTAAGACTCATTGCCTCGGTGAAAAGTCCATCGAACTTGCGTTTTTTGTACTCTGCACCAAAAGAAACAACGGTGACAGGTGATGTCATGTGGTCCTCGCTTTCTCTGTGCGCATAGTGCAACGCGTACATGCGCGAGTCAATGCACACAGCGCGAGCACAGGAGTCCGAGTCTTGGTATAATCGGCGCGTACGCGGAATTAGTTCAGTGGTAGAACGAATGCTTCCCAAGCATTAGACGCGGGTTCGATTCCCGCATTCCGCACAAAAAAGATGAGCTGGAAGCGTGAGCTTCCGGCGATTACTTTTTGTAGCGAAATGCGGGAATCGAAAGGCGGAGCCTGAATGAATGCCGAACTGAGTGAGGCAGAGAACAGGCGAGCCCGGGGAGGAAGCACTTAGATTTTTCTGCGTGAGCTAGAAAAAACTTAGTGACTTGACCCCGATTCCCGCATTCCGCACAAAACTCGCTGAGCGAGTGTGTGTGGAATGAGAAACATGCCTGCGCATGTTTCGTCGGGAATCGAAGCCCGGAGCGTTGTGTTTGTTTGTGTAGCAAGGCAAACACCCTGCCCGACCGGCAGGCGGGCGCGAGGGCCGGCTCGAAGAAAATTGCGTCAGCAATTTTACTGAGAGGATCCCGCATTCCGCGTTATCGTAAATATCCCTGATTGATTCCCGCATTCCGCACTCCACTATCCACTTGCGTCCCTGTGGAGTGCCAATGCTATACTGACCCTCTAAAAGCTAGCGTGCACATGCGTATGCAATCAGTAACCATTTACAGCACTCCTACCTGCCACTTCTGTCACATGGCAAAGGAGTTTTTTACAGAGAATAAAGTTGAGTATACCGAGCATGACGTTGCGGCAGATATGGAAAAGCGCAATGAAATGATTGAGAAAAGTGGCCAGATGGGAGTACCGGTCATTATGATTGGCAGTGAATTGATCGTAGGATTTGACGAGGATACCTTGCGCGAAAAACTGGGCTTGTAAAAGTTTCTTCCCGTAAAGCCTGCCTCCAACGAGGTGGGCTTTGTGCTACAGTTGCTGCGAGCCTCCATAGTTCAATGGATAGAACAGACCCGTCCTAAGGGTTAGATCCTGGTTCGATTCCGGGTGGGGGCACTGAAATGGTATAATCTTTGCCATGCCCCCCAACACTGAAGATCTTCTTAAGAAAATATACGAGCTCGAGCGTGACAATAACCGCATGCTTCACGCCATGCGTCGCAGCTCCTTCATCTCGGGGACGCTCAAGGTGATTATGTGGATTGTGGCGCTGATCATTCCTCTGTATATCTACATTAATTACCTTGGTCCGGCCTTGAATCAAGCCATGGGGGCCTTGAATCAAGTACAGGGGCAGATGCAGCAGGTACAGGAAGCGGGAGCCAAAATATCCGTGCCTTTTTCTGAATTTTCTGGTATCTTGGAAGGGCTCAAGAAGTACGCTCCAAAGGGGAGTACCGAGCAATAATGCCCAGGTAGCTCAGTTGGTTAGAGCATTCGCCTGAAGAGCGAAGGGTCGCCGGTTCGAATCTGGCCCTGGGCACAATGTGGGATCCATTTGCGTCTTTTTCCAAACAGACCCTAGACAATGGTCTGGCCGTTTACACATCGGAGTGGAAAGATCGTCCGTTGCAGGTGTTTCATTTTGTGGTGAACACAGGAGGCTTTCATGATGCAGAGAATCACCACGGCACGGCGCACTTCATTGAGCACATGGTCTCCAAAAATGCGTCGTTGCCCTACCAGGAGCTACGAGATTTTTTTGAAAATATAGGCGGCTTTGTGAGGCTAGGCTCTACCAGTATGCTCTCTACGCGCTATTCGTGTGGCCTACCTCTCGATGAAAAGCATATTGCACGCGGGCTCGAAATTTTTGGGCATATGTTGCTAGGGGCGTCTCTCACACAAAATTTTGAGCGAGAAGGTACCGTCATACAGAGTGAATTCGAGCGTGAATTCCCTTTAAAGATTTCACAAACCATGCAAGTGGATCGCTACAAGGCGCTTTTAGAGGGGCTCCCTGGAACGCATCCGTATTGGGTCATTGGAGACCCTGAAACGCGCCGCACTATGACCACCGCCTATCTGCAGGAGGAGTATGACCGACGCTACGTGCCTGCATCGATGAAGGTCATTACAGCCGGCGGTCTGTCGCCTGAGAAGGTTGCATCCGCAATCGCCGCGAGCCCATTCGGTAACATAAAACAAGGTGCTGCTTCAGCAGCAATAGTACCTTTGCAGTCATTTAGGAATCCGCGTGAAGCGTCGAATACCGTGCATCTTGCCGACCATATCAAAGACGTACAAAACGCTTCAAATTCATATGAAACCGCGTGTGTAGTGCCGAAAGCGCTTTTTACAGACATCGTACTTGCGCTATACCTCGACATACTCGACGAGCATACATTCAGAGTTTTCAGAGAAGAGAAAGGGTGGGCATACCACGTGGGGTCCGGATACCAAGATTTGGGTGTTGCGCACGATCTGAAAATCACGATGGACGGAATTCCTAAAGACGCGATAGCACAAGTAGAAGACCTCATGACTCAATGTATCGAAAAGTCTGCCGTTGATGCGGTTGCCTTTGAGAAATTTAAAAAACAGCGACTGAATAGCCTAGGGCGGCACGACTTGTCAGTTCGTGCGGTCACGGATCAGGCGGCAAGCGACGTTGCTTCGTATGACCGTATCATTCCCATGCAAGAGGAAGACGAGCGCATTCTGCAAGTGACACTAGCCGATATGGCGTTGGTGGGACATGCGTTAAGCCGCACCAAAAGGTGGAGCCGACGTGTACTCGCTTCTTCGTAAGATATGTCATCAGGTGCACACCTCATACGGGTCGACTACCATTTCCATCCCAATCTGCCAACCAGTAATGCGCGCGCAGCGCGCAAGGTGGCACGCCTGTACAAGCGTTTTGCACAACGTGGCATTTCGGCGGTTTTGATTACCGAGCATGTATACAAAGATCCTGTGCGTGCTTGGCGCATGATGCAAGAACAGAAACCGGCAGACATCACCATTTTTCCTGGGCTTGAGTATCTGACGAGAGAGGGTATAGACATCTGTCTTTTTGCTGAAACCGACGCTATCTATTCGTATTCATGGATTCCTTATGCGCTCAGCTATGAGGAAGTTATCGACTTTCTCCAAACGCATCCCGACGTGCGTGGTTTTGTGACACATCCATACACGCTCGGCACCACCAGTATCATTACCAAAAAAGGCGATTCTTTCACCAGGGAGGCTATAGAGGCACTTGGCTCGGTGGAGTGCGTATACTCCGTCTTCAAGGACTTGAAGAAGCTGCTCAGTCTTCCAATTCTGCGACTCTGCACCGCTTCACTGCGCGCGCGTATAGATAAAAATGAATCCTTGCCACTCGATTTCCATCCACGAACCTTGCGCTTTTTTGCAATCGGCTCTGACGCACACCACGTGTGGGAAATCGGCCCTTGTGCAGAGGTCGCCATCAAAGAATCCGTTTTTGCATCAATAGTGGGCAACACTGCCATACAGCCGTATGGTATCGACCAGGGGAAGCTCTGGCGCTTGATACCGGCTGCTTTCACCACCGCGCACGAATGGTTGCTTAAGCGAGTGACTGCAGCGCCTTCAAGCAACGCTACCGCGTAAAAACTGTTTTCTTAATCGTTCGAAAATCAACCAGTGCCTTTATGCTTAGGGCAGTTGCACTTATTGCCGCTATCAGTGGAACGATGTTGCCGTACCCCAGTGCGAGTAAGAAAAAACCGGCATATAAAACATACACGAAGAAGTTGGGAAAAAATCCTGCGTACGCCTTGATGAGCCAGTCACTTTCTTTGGTCACGTTTTTCTTTATCACCATGAACGTTCGGCACAGAAGCATTGCATACACCACTATGCCGGCCAAGAAACCCGAGACAAATCCAGCGTATGCCATACCAAGCATGAACACGGTGAACGTCACGTTATCAACCACCACGTCAGTAAATTTTCCCTTGTCAGATGCAGTGCCGCGGTAGCGAGCAATCTCACCGTCTAAATTGTCGGCAAAAAGTGCAATGAGGAGTATCACCAGAGCGGTCGTTATCTGGGTACTCATAAAGCTCACACTTAGGAAAACGAGCCCCAGCCCGATGTAGCTCATCAGGTCTGCGGAAATACCTATCGCCGAAAAAAACAGCACCGCAGGACGCACTATTATGCCTCGCCAGGCCCGTGCCCGCACATAGAGACTCTCTTCAAAGGTGCGGACACGTGTTTCTTCAAAGGCCATACCTAAAGCGTATCACAGAGGCCGCAGCGTTCCTGGTTGCGAGCGCATGCGCACGAGGTCTTTCTGACCTATACTCTCTGCATGAATCGCGTGTTTATTGTGCACGGCTGGGCGTCTTCGCCTGAGGATGCGTGGTTTCCGTGGCTCAAAATCGAGCTAGAGAAAAACGGTTGCTTGGTCGAGGTTCTCTCGCTACCTGAACCCAAGCGACCTGCGCCCGATGCGTGGATTGCCGCCATACAGGATGCGGTTGGCACCGTGGATGTAGACACGTATTTCGTGTCCCACAGTTTGGGCTGCCGTGCCACTGCACTTTTTTTGCAATCGCGAGCAGAAGGTGAAGTGGCAGGTGGAGCCGTGTTTGTAGCCGGCTCATTCCTCCCACCAAAGGCACCCCACCCGCATCCTCTTGCAGAAGAAGTGCGCGCGAAGTGGAAGGAACACTCGGTAGAACCTGAAGGGCTTGCGGCTCACCTCAAACGCCTTATCGCCATATACTGCGAAGATGATCCATGGGTGTCGTTTGAAAATGCTGCATTTTCAAAAAATATCCTCGGTGCAACATTGATTGTGGAAACAGGAAAAGGACATTTTCGAGGCAAGCACGACGGCATCCTCGAGCTACCGTCGGCACGCGACGCAGTTGAATCTTTGATGTGCAAAGATTGATGCCTTTTGTATTGGATGGTACGGTGCCTGCTGGAAAGCAATGGAGGAATGTGACATGGAAGCAGCGTCAGGTGATGCGGGGTTTGGCACGGTCTTTTTGGCGCTCGTGTGTATCGCGATTGGATTCTACGCGTCGCGCGTCGTCAAGAACGTACACGCCGTCTCCGAGGGTGTAAGACATCTACGCGCATGGCGCTGGGTACAGCGGCCAATTATATTTGCGCCACCGCCACAGCTGCACCAAGCGCAACAGACCATTCTGCGCAGTGATGAATACGAAGTCGCACTCACATCGAGTATGAAGCAAGGCGTTCGTCTGGCACTGCTTCAGGTGCGATTTTCTAACCGTACACTCTTCGAGTTTCAACTCTTCGATCACTTTGTGGCCGGCGTTCGGTACTATCCTCCAGGAGATAGGAAGAATGTAGCAACGCTCGGCATGTTGATGCGTTGGTCTCATCCAGCAGAGTATGCAGCAGTGGAAAAGTTCTGCGCTACTTGTCTGGAAGAAGTTGCCCACTGGGAGAGCGGCTCGCAGCACTGATGCGTTCGTAAGCGTTTCTCGACACAGCGCCCCACTATGTGGGGCGCTGTTCTCATAGAACCCACCTACTCTAGGAATGCGGGGATTCTGGATAAGTTTGCAATACATGCATATGTGTGTTCTGATTAATATAGTCAACCAATCAATAGGAGTTTCCCATGGAAACCGTGTTGCTTCTCGGAAAGTCATGGCTCGTTTTAGCGGGTGGTGTGGTCACGCTATTCATACTGCTCTACGCCTTTACTACGCATCGCACATGGGCGAGCAGCCGCATCATTTCTCCTGAGATGGCGCGGTTAAAAATGATGGCTAGTCGGTCGTGTCTTGTGCGTACCAATGGTGCACGCGACTGGTTCACCCTGGAAAACGTAGATCTGCTCATCCGTTGCCACTCACCGATTATACGGAAGGCGTGTATGTGGGCACCATAGTGGTGCTTTACAAACAAGAAGCTGCCTATTGGATTTTTTCGATGGCAGGCGACGAGTGCCAGCAAATAACCCTGGTGCACGCTGACTATCGGAAGACCAGGTTGCTCGCCCTCGACTTGCGGTCGCGCTATCCTGCAGCTGCAGATGCGCTCACTGAGCTCACTCATCAGTGGGGGTTACTCGGGCGAACCGAGTAACGTTGAGTACCCGGGCAACAAGAAGCCCCGCACACTGCGGGGCTTCTCTTATTCACACCCTATCGGCTCTTCACTTTCAGCTTAGTCTCCTTTGCTTTGTTTATTTTTGGCAAACGAATCACGAGGACACCATGCTTTTCGGATGCTTCTGCAGCGTCAACGTCAACCTCCTCAGGCAGAAGTATGGTGCGAGAAAAAGCACCCCAATACAGTTCACGGCGGAAATAGCCGTCTTCTTGTGCTTCACGATCATCTTCGCGCACGCCTTTGATGGTTACCATGTCGCGGGTGAGCACGATGTCAACATTACCTGGCATGACCCCCGCAATGAGTGCTTTAATCACCACAAATGCAGTGGTTTGATACATATCGATAGGAAGCTCCTCAGAACCTTCTTGTGCATCATCTTGCCATGTTTTTGATGTAGGGCGGGCTCGCGAAGCGACACGTTCATCTCGTGGGGTTTCAGCGCGTTCAGGCTCCTGCGGTTCGTCGTAAAAAGTATCGAATTCGTCTTGGTCGCCAGCGCCGGTGAGTCGTTCGAGTAATGATGGTTTTTTCATGGCGAATGTAGAAATACTAACGGTGGTGAATACGCTTCACAATCTCAATGGCCCCAAGAAGCGCAAGCACACCTACCCAGACAAGCGCAAACGTTCTGAAAATATGCTCGCTCGGTGTGTTCAGTATAAGGAAGTTGAATAGGCTATGCAAAGATGCGGCGAGGATAACTCCGCCCACCGCAGCCATGCGGCGCACGTGCTTGGGTTTATAGAAGCTCAGCGCGAGGCACACACCGACCGCTGCGGATGAAAGAGTATGCAACAAAGTGGCGCCAATAAAACGAAGGTTGCCCGTCATCAGATTCGCCACCACACCGTCACCTGCAAGGGGGGAAACCAGAAACAGGGCATTTTCTGCAGCAGCAAAGCCAAGTGCGACCAACACCATATAAATCACCATATCAATCGGCTCATCTACATCGCGGCGCCACAAAATAACGATACCGGCGAGTGCTGCCTTCACTATTTCCTCAATAAAGGACCACACGATAAACGTCAGTGTGGTGCCCACTACGAATGCAGCCACGCTCTTTTGTATGGGAATAACCACTGCAACGGCGATCATGCCTACCAAAAAGGCGAGTGCGATCAATTGGCGCGGCTCAGGGTGTGCACGATCTTCACGTAACCAAAACCATACCCACAGGAGTGCAGGCAGAAAACCACCACCCATGGCAACCGCAATAGAGCCAAATTCGGACATGGGGAAAGTATAGCAAGAGAATGGTATGCAGATGGCGCCACCTGAAAGGTGGCGCCATGAAATTCAGAGCTGCTGAATAAAGAAGCAAGGAACTGCTACTTCAGTATGCAGCATGATGTCGCCGCGACGAGTCCGAGTCACGATTCTCGGTTCTTCTCCAAATAGGTAGGTAAAGCAGTGGTCGCGATGGTTCGCTCTGTGCATGGGGTCCTCACCAGTTAAATTACCTGAGAGGATTATGCAAGAAAACAACAAAAAAACAAATTACTTTTTCGACTCAGGCCAGCGGGCGACCATGAGGAAATCAGTGTCCTTACCAGGCAACTTCTGCCAAATAGTTTCCGTTACAAACGGCATGAAGGGATGGAGCATCTTGATACTGGTCGTCAATAGATGGTGCAGTGTCCAGGCGCGCGATGCCAAGGCTACTTCATCCGCGCCAGCGAGAATTGGCTTGCTCTCTTGAATAATCTTTGCTGCCAAATTGTCCCATATGTAGTGATAAAGCTTTTCTGCTGCGAGATGGAAACGGAATCCTTCGAGGTCGCTTGTTACATCAGCCACCACAGCATCAAGTTCTTGCACCAGCGTCTCGTCTGCAGGGGTCAGTGTTGGCTTATCTTTGGGAAGCTTGCTCGAAGTACCTTCCAAAATGAAGCGGGTAATGTTCCACAGCTTGTTGGCGAATTTTTTGTATGCACCGATTTTTTGCGGATCGAGGTTGAGGTCCGTGCCAGGTGTGTTGCCTACGATGAGTCCCATACGGAGTGCGTCGGTCCCATACTCGTCACATACGGTCGCCGGGGCGATGACGTTACCCTTGCTCTTGCTCATCTTCACACCCTTAGCGTCGCGAACCAACCCGTGCAGGTACACTTTCTTGAACGGGACGTCTCCTGTGCGATATATACCGAGCATGATCATACGTGCCACCCAAAAGAAAAGAATATCTGCACCGGTTTCCATTACGGAAGTAGGGTAGTGACGCTTGAAGTCGGGGCTATCAGGGTAGCCGAGCGTTGCAAATGGCCACTGGCCCGACGAGAACCAGGTGTCGAAAGTGTCGGGGTCTTTCACCAACTGACCTTTGCAGGTAGGGCAGGTGGTCAGCGCATCGTCTATATCCACAAATCCATCGTTGCAGCCAGTGCATAGTTTTGCTGGAATCGGAATGCCCCACACCACTTGGCGAGAAATGTTCCAGTCTTGGATGTTCTCGAGCCAATGCATAAATACTTTTTCGTGCTGCTCGGTCAGAATGTGGACGCGCTTTTCACGCACGGCATCCATCGCTTTCTCTGCAAGCGGCTGCATTTTTACGAACCACTGAGCTTTTACCTGCGGCTCAATTTCGCGGGCACATTTGTAGCAGACAGGCACTTCGTTTTGATACTTCTCATCCATTCCTTCCACCAGTCCCTTTGCTTTGAGTTTTTCGATAATCTTTCCACGGGCTTCGGTGATAGCCATACCTGCAAATTCTCCTGCGATAGGGAGGAGCTTTCCTCGCCAATCAATTATTTGTTCAAATGGCAGGTTGTGACGCTGAGCGATTTCAAAGTCGATACCAGAGTGCCATGGTGTGATGGTCATAACACCGCTGCCGATGGTCGGGTCGCTCGCTGCATCTTTGATAACGGTTGCCGTGATAGGGCCGTTGATCCACTCGAGCTCAATCTGCTGCCCATGGGTATACGACGCATAGCGTGCATCCTCGGGATGCATCACGACGTACTTGTCGCCAAATTTTGTCTCCGGGCGCACGGTGCCGATGGTGAATGGGCCATACTTCAGGTAGTAGAAAGGTGTTGTGCGCGTCTCGCGTTCCGTTTCCAAATTCGAGAGGGAAGTCTGATGCTTCGGGCACCAGTTCACAATGCGAGCGCCACGATACAGCAACTTATCGTCAGAAAGTTTCTTAAAGGTGTCGTACACGGTCGTGCGTACACGATCATCCAAGGTGAAGAGTTCACGGGACCAATCGCACGATGCACCCAGCTGGCGGATTTGACCCTCCATGAATGTTTTGTTGGCGAGCGTGAAATCAAGAATTTCTTTGTACAGTTCCTCCGGTTTCATATCGAAACGCGAGCGACCTTCCTTTTCAAGTTTCTTTTCGTACACCACCTGCGTTTCAAAACCTGCATGATCAGCACCTGGGTACCACAGCGCTCGCATACCCTTCATACGGGCAAAACGAATCATAATGTCCTGAAGTGTTACGAACAGCGCGTGCCCGGCGTGGAGGCTGCCGTTTGCATTCGGCGGAGGCATGATAATCGTGAATGCTTCCTGAGGGTTGCCAGGGAGGTGGTCTGGGTTGAAGTACCCGCTCTTTTCCCATGCAGTGTAAATGCTGCTTTCCGTAGCTTTTGGGTCGTAGGGTTTGAGGAACTCCTCGGGAATATTAAAGCGGTTGTCCATCCAGCTATCCTACATGAGCCACCTCGTGCTGAAAAGCCTATTATTTTGCGCGACAGGCAGTCGTATCTGTGGCGCTCGGCAATGAAGTGCACAGCGCGTCTATCTCTTCGTACGAAAATTGAGACAAGAGGCGGCCACGGATACCACCAAAGCAGCTCTTGCGGCCCAGTGACCCGGGAGTATACAGCGAACAAAATTCAACCATGCGGTCAAACTTCTTTTCTGGAGTGATGCCATTGTTGAAACCGGTAAGGATACCTTCCATGCAAATGGTGAGCAGTTCCTTCCTCGGTAATTTTTCACAGGTGGCGTGGATGCCCTTAATATCTAGATGGGCGATCTTGCGGCGCACTTCATCATCGATGATGCCGTACACGCCTGCGCTCTGATCTTCAATCCTGGGGAGCGTTGTCATGTATACCAAGCCTTCTTCAAACGAAAGTAGGTTGCGATTGCGCACGTACCCCGTTGCAATCTCTGTGTAGCAGACGCTTCTATATGGCGGCGATAGGGTCGAGCATACCGCTGTTGGATTGTTGTCTGAAAAACTCAGTTTATACAAATCAGAACCATACGCAATTGAAAGAGCATTAAATATGCCCGAGCCGCAGCGCTCACGTTTGTGCTCTTCGGTCGTTAAGCGTTCGCATTCAGTAATACTTTTAGCCACCATCTTGGGTGCATCGCCCCACAGAGTGCCGTCGAGTGAATCAAAAATAGCGTGGCCCATGCCGTGATAGCAGCCAGCGCGGGCCTCGTCGGCTGCGTGTTTATTTTCGAATCTGCCCGGTTCGATCAGTGAGTCACAGTACCGGGCGCCTTCTTCGAGCCTACCTACACCGTACTCGCGCGCCATTTCTTCCACGAACCCGTGGTAAAAGCCAAAGCCGCAGTACCCCGTTTCAGGGAGTGTCACTACCGTGTCGTGGTCTTTGAATTCATGAAATGCTTCCACGCCTAATATGTGCGTCACGTCATGGCAGTTGCGTTGAAATTCAGGATCCTCAGTGTACCAAAGGCGAAATTGGTCGAAGGCTGCAGTAAGTCCAGTATCGTCAATAATTTTTTTCAGATCAGCTTCCCAACAAACAGCTCTGATGGTGTCGGTATTGGTGCGGAGGCAGCTCTCGATGGTCTCGCCGTCATCACCTGCGACAAAAATGGTGCCATGAAATTGTGACGCCATATGATCGTGAAGGGGCCAGACACCTGGCTCCATGAAAGTAAACGACCACTCGCCACGCGGAGGAACTTCTGTCTTGGGGTCGAAGGCTGGGTAGCGTGTGTGATTCGGATGCGAGTCAGATGCTGGCCAAAAGGGAAGGTCGATGTCGGACACAAAACGCACGGTGTCACCCCTCTGTAGATAGACCTTGGTCGGCACAAAACCAGATGCAGTGCGTGTGATGGTGACCGTTTTGGGGAGCTGTTCGCGCAGTGTCCACGCGTATGCTGCAATCAAGGTGAGCACCATGATAGCAAGGACTATTGTTGGTTTCGTCCAAGCGATACGCATCCGAACATTTAATCATGCGCACACGGCATGGCTTCATTGACATGCAATGTCAGAGTGGTACTGTCTAAAAAGCGGGTACGGTAAGCACACGCGATCGTCCCCCCGAAGAGCGGCCTTTGTCTGCAATCAGCACAGTCTCCACACTTTCTTTCAATGGAGATTGAGCACGCAGGCTGGGTGGCGCGCGGAAATGCCATAGGTCAACCATACGAGGACATCAGTTACGGCACCTCGGTGAGACCTTTCCTGCACAGGAAGCAGGGTGGAAAACTTGGCATCAACCAGATGACCAGGCGTCCCTTATGCCAAGGGATGGGAGTGAGATTAGACGATGAGCCTGTCGTTTAATACTCCCCTTCACTTTCTTCCAAAACAACAGCCACGCGAAAGCGTGGCTGTTGCCGTTTGCATATGCGTCCAACAAAGAAGCCGCGGCGCTGAGTGCGCCGCGGCATGTGATGTTTTTATCTGGGGGACTTACTTGCCGCCGCCAATTATCTTCTCGAAACCTGCGAGAGCACCCCCGATCCCCATTCCCATCATAAAGAATGCGTATACCGGCGGTATGGCTTTGTAGATGGTCTCGATTCTGCTTGCGTCCTCGTATAGAACTGCCATGAGGGTCAATCCTGCTGTGCCCAGAAGCGTGGCAGTGCTTGCGAGCATCAGAAATGAGCCAATGACGTTGCGTACGACAGCCATAGTGTCCTCCGTAAACTACCCGTGACGGATGTCCGGGAACTGGATAAAGTATATCTTCAAAAATCACTTACGTCAACAACAGGTTGCCTTCAGCAACCAATACCTCTCCCGCAAATTCTTTGCGCAAAAAACGGAAGTAGCCAGCGAGTGCAATCATGAGTGCGTTATCGGTCGCGTCTTTTGGATTACACACCAAGAAAGCAATCTGCTGTTCCGTGCAAAGTTCCTGCAGTTTTTCCTTAATGTAGCGATTTGCTGCCACGCCGCCACCAATGATGAGCGTCGCGGTCCCGAATTCTTCAATTGCGCGCCGTGTTTTCTTTACGAACACATCGGTGACTGCATCCTCAAATTCGCGCGCAACCATATTTTTCTGCTCCTCGGTAAGCGTTTCGCCGCCGCCAAGCGCCTCGACTTCTTTTCGCACTGCCGTTTTGATACCAGAAAAAGAGAAATCGAGGTCACCGCTCTGTAGCATAGGGCGGGTGAGGGTGAATGGTGCTTTGAGGTCTGCTTCACGGGCTACGTGTGCGCGGCGAGAAATTTCAGGGCCACCTGGGTAGGGCAACCCCATCAGGCGCGCTACCTTATCAAACGCCTCACCAATAGCATCGTCGCGCGTGACGCCCACGCGTTGATATGCAAACCATTCAGACATGTGCACAAACTCAGTGTGGCCACCAGATATCAAGAGTGCCAAGAGAGGAAATTCTGGTGCGTTCAGGGTGTGCACGCCAGGGTCTCTGGTGGGTTCATCAAGTGACATAAAAATGTGTCCCTCCATATGATTCACGGGCACGAGTGGAATGTTCCAGATTATTGAGAGTGCCCGTGCAAAGTTGATACCCACCCATAGTGCGGGCTCGAGCCCGGGGCCATGAGTAACCGCAATCGCGTCAATCGCCGGCTTGTCGTATTGTGCAAAGAAAAGCATGAGGCGCGCGAAGAGTTCCTCTTCGCGCGTGAGCAGTATCTTTAATTCATCGAGCTGTGCTTTGCTGGCGCTTGGGCGTGCTGCAGGGGAAAGTAATGCTGCTTGTGTGAGTGCTTCGATGAGGAGTGGTACCAGGTTTTTAGCGTGTTCACGTTTGGCGAGGCTCGGAAAAACTCCGCCGTACTGCTTGTGTAGCTCTACCTGCGAAAAAAGCGCATTGCCTACCTGCTTGTAGCGAAAATTATCAATAGTCCCATCCGCATCGATGACACAGATAGCCGTTTCGTCACATGAAGTTTCGATGGCGAGCAATTTCATAGAGGTTTATGCGTGAGACTATACCTCACTGCTGGTGTGTCAGCGAGCTACTCGTGCCCGTGTGTGTCGTGCGAACCACTATTCTTTTGAATCGTGTCGTACTCCGTAAAGTATTCTGCGCCTACCACGAAATTAAACATCATGCCGGAATGCATGTGCTCGGCGATGTGGCAGTGCGCCATCCAGACACCCGGGTTGGAAAACTCTACGGCAATGTCGTATGTGTCGCCCACAGGAATCAGAATAGAATCTTTCCACACCTTGTTGTCGACTGCTTCGCTGTTAATCGAGATTACCATCATGCGCTGGCCATGCATATGGAAGGGGTGCTGCATGGGGTGAGGGGACAGTGGATCATTAAATACACGTACTTTAATCGTGTCGCCCACGGCATATTTCCAATCGTCGATGTCCATATTTCGCTTGTCTGTAGTTTCATCCAGAATTTGCCAGGTGATGTCTTTGTTCGTGGTCACACTGTTTAATTCGAACGTGTGATCTTCCCAATGAATTTTCTCGCCGCCCATGCTCGCATCTTCTGCTGAAAGCCCGGCGAGCCACTGCTCTTTTTTAGCTTCGGTGCATTTGCCCATCCACACGCCATCAGGCATGCGGTGACAGGGGAGCTGGTCCATCGATGAGCCGAAATCAATCTTGCCTGGGTCCATGGTGAGGCGCAGCGTGCGTTCTGGTTTTTTGTAGAGCCAATCGGAAAATGTGGCGGCTTCTTTGGTAACCCACGCCATACGATGCAGTGTGTTGAATGTGCGTACAGTGGAGGTGCCACTGGTACGTGGCATCACCTTGAATGTCGCCATTTTGTATGACATGGGTCCTAGGGCGAGATCGTGGCTCGTGTGGGTGAGTGTGTACGTCCCTTCTTTGGGGAAGTACACGTCCACGACATATCTCTCTGATGGTCCCATCAGAATTTTTTCTATGAATGTCTCGCGCTCAAACGGGCTTAAATCAGATGCCACCAACTTCATGCGCGCGCCAGGAATGGTGAATTCGAAAGGGCGCGCGTTTGCAACGTTCGTTATGTTCAAGCGCACCACATCGCCCGTTTGATACTCACGCGAGTAGTCGGTAACACCATTGGTGAGCATGATGTTGCCAAAGCGCCCCATAATAGCGAAATTCACTCGGTCTTTGAAAAAAGGAAACACCGCGTCGTCTTCAATGAGAATGTCGTCCACGATTAATGTGTCTTCGGCGTTGACTGGTGGCAGTGTGTAGGCGGTCGGTTGCACGAGGTAGTTTCCAGTGAGACCCAGCTCTTGCGCGTAGTCTTCGCGCACGTGAGGGTGGTACCAGTACACGCCGCCGTCAGGGAAGCGAAGAGTGTAGGTGAAGGTCTCGCCTGGTTCTACCGCGTCTTGCGAAAGGCCGGGGGTCCCGTCGCTCTTTACATCGAGGCGCAAGCCATGCGAGTGCACCGTCATAGGAATATCCAGATTGTTGGTGAAGTGCATGGTGACGGTACTCCCTTGCTCCACTTTTACGAGCGGTCCTGGAATGGAACCGTTGTAGGCAATCATGCGTATGGCGCGGTTGCCAATTTCTTTCGACACATAGCCTGCTTCCAACGTATAAGAGTCGCCATCCTCAAGTTCGATCAGGCGCATGCCTTCCTTGGCTGTGAGGAGACCTTTGGTTTCGATGCTGAAGGTGTTGGAGAAAGTGCCGGTTGCGTAGGCAAAGTAGAGGAGTGCCACAGTGCAGATTACAGCTGCGGCGAGGGCAATTGGCATTGCATTCGTGCGTATGTTTGACCCAAGTTTTCCTAACATATACGATGGATGGTATATCGATAAGGTGCTCCCAACAAGCTATGAATAAACATATTGGAATAGGACTAGGGGCAGTGGTGATTTTCGTGGTGGCTGCATTCGGGCACTACTATCTCACCAAAGGCGCGCCTACGGGGGAAGCAGAGCGTAACGACAAAGCGTCGCATACAGAGGAGACCAGTGCCGCTGATCACAGCATGGCAGAGCACATGAACATGATGGACGATGGGCGGACGGTCATGGCCATGGGCGGCATGCTGAGCCCACAGATATTGCATGCGACACCGGGTAAGTCACTGCGACTGGTTAATCACGAGAGTGCTCCAGTGAAAATGGTCTTCACCGAATCAGGCACAGAAACAGCGGAAGTAGCTCCAGGGGGAGAAGGCGCATTTACAGCACCAATGAAAGTCGGACGTTATGAATATCACAGCTCACAGAACCCAAAAATAAAAGGGGTGTTGGTGGTAGAGGAATAATTTAGGGAAGTACAAACGCATCGCCGATTCGCTCTGCCAAGAGCGAATCGGCTTCGTTTAGGGGTGCTCCATCGTGATGATAGATCCTCACGAGCACTTTGTTGTAGTGGTGAATCGCTACATCGGGGTGGTGATTTAGCTCCTCGGCAATAGGGAGAATACGGTTCACAAAAGCAACTGCGTCAACAAAATCTTTGCAGGCAAATTCACGCTCGAGGGCGCCATTAGTTTCGGTGAATGTGTGGGTGGTGGGCATGGATGAAGTGTAGCAGAGAGGTTGAAGATTCAATTGTCATAAAAAAGGCTCCCACCGAAGGTGGAAGCAAGTTGAAGTACGGGTGGTTCTGCTGGCCAAAAGATCATAAACCAGCATATATGTCCGTACTCAGACAGTGTGTGTTGCTCTTCCGATATTCGCAACTTCAGTCAAGCAAAAGCGATACAGGAATTTCTCCGACAAGATTTGGTCGCCGCCGCTTCCAAATCTCGCCGGCCGCCTCACGCCTTCCCGCATGCTTGCGGGTCCCGAGGCGCTCGCCTTCGAATCCTGTATCGCGTGCAAAACCAAACGCGATACAGGAATTTCTCCCACAGAAAAAGACTCGCCGTCGCTCACTTTTTCCGCGGGCCGCTTCGCAGCTCCCCATGTGCTCATGGGGCCCCGCTGCTCACTTTCGAATCCTGTATCGCGCTACGGAAATGTGGTTGATACAGGAGTTTCTCCGGCAAGATTTGGGCGCCGTCGCTTCCAAATCTCGCCGGCCGCCTCGCGCCTTCCCGCATGCTTGCGGGTCCCGAGGCGTTCGCTTTCGAATCCTGTATCGCGCTACGGAAATATAATCGCTCAAAGCTCCGCTTCGAGCTCATTATTTCTGTGCGCGATACAGGATTCGAACCTGTGACCCTCCCCACGTCAAGGGGATGCTCTACCAACTGAGCTAACCGCGCGTGTGGAAAGAGTATAACCAAAATCACAAAAAATGCAGCACCGCCTCGCAGATTGCGGGCGGTGCTAGGTTGTGTGCCGTGGGCCAATATAGAACATGGTGTTGGCCACGGTGGTTTGCCCCAAGGGAATGACGCGCGACTTATCCGGGCTTGCCCAGATGAATTCGCCGTTGCCTTGGTAGGGGACGGGTACGAGATCCTTTTCGGTGGTGTTTTGAATCGCCAGGTGCACGGCGTCGATGACACTTTGCGAGATGACGATGTGGGGGCTCATACGCGTTCTCCTTTTTGCTATTTATTATTATAACACATATACAATTTCTAAGCAACTTTTGCCATCGTCCCTTGCGCCCATGCGTCGAATTTGGCCCGAGCCTTCTTTAGGGTTTCCCAGTCTACATCTTCCAGTTTGCGTGACTCTCGCTCGGCTAGACCACTAACTCGTTTTGCTCTACCAAAATCAATGACGTAGCCATTTCCGCCTTTGTCTATCATGATATTTCTCAATTCTATATCGCCATGAACTATACCGCGCTGATGCAGAGCATCAATGTACCACTCGATGTTATCAAAAAATGTTTTTACAGAAAATCCATTGGGAAGTTCGGCATTTTTTTTAATGACTCGTTCCAGGTCAAGAGCATGCAGTTCTTCCATGATGATGGCGTTTTCTTCGCCTTCATGTTCAGCAGTAATGTGACCAAAATAGTGAGGTACACGAACGCCTTTGACGGTGAACCCGGTCAGTAACTCCAGGTAGCCAGCCTCCACCGAAATAGGGTTACCCGGCGCTGCGGTAATACTGCGCTTCTCAAACAGCTTCATACACAAATTCCCAGGCAATCGGTACACTGTGGCTGCTCCACCAAAGTGAATCTTGTTCTCAGGATTATCGGCAATAGTCCTTAGCATGCGCATTGCTTCACTTGAGGCAGACTCCACTACTTCCTTGGGAGCTCGCAGGCGTTCCGGGTTATAGAGCTGCATGAAGGGTTACTGCTGCGGGATCAGAATCGGAGTATTGGTAGAGACGGGGAGATTTGGATCAAGAGGAAGTGGGACGCCTGTGGTGTCGCGGAAAAGGGAAGCGATGCTTGCGTATGCTGCCCA